>CAZXEY010000006.1:0-27649 GCA_964639695.1 uncultured Antarcticibacterium sp.
TGTAAATTAATGGCATACCCGGGATGGTATAAGTCATTACCAGGAAAGTCTCCGAAGCTTCACCCATTCTTTCCTTTACAGTTCCACTCCAGGAATTCTCATCGTGATTTGTTATGAAATTCATTAGTACATCATCCTCCTCATAAGTGGTATCAATTTTTCTCATGTAAGCATCCCACTTATCCACATTTGCTTTACCCTGTGCTATTTCGTTCATAATATGATGCCCTTCCCAATTATACCCCATATCGAAAGCATTATTAAAAAGCTCCTTTTCTTCAGATTCTGCAAGCATGAACAGTGGGCGTACTCCTTCTATTTCTTTTACCGCCTGCTCCCAGAATTCGGTAGGAACTTCACCCGCAACATCAGCTCGAAACCCATCCACATTATGCTCTTCCACCCAATACCGCATTTCGGCCGTCATCGCCTTCCAAAGATCTTTATTATCATAATTAAGATCGGCCGTATCTGTCCACCCCCACGATTTACCGGTATTGGGGTCTATAGGATCAATAATTTCCCCTTTTGCATTTTTTGTATAGAATTCTGGATTTTCTTCAATCCATTTATGATCCCAGCCGGTGTGGTTAGCCACCCAATCCAGGATCACATAAATACCGTTTTCGTGAGCAGTATCAACCAGCTCCTGGAAATCTTCTTTTGTCCCAAACTCGGGGTTAATTGCTGAATAGTCAGAAATTGCATAGTAACTCCCCAGGTACTTCTTTCTCTCTTCTTCATCCTCAATATCGGAAACAAAACCGCCACCGGTAGCTTTTCTGTTCTTGACAGAAATAGGGTGCACAGGCATTAACCAAATCACCTTCACTCCTAACTCCTTTAACTGCGGAATATCTTTAGTAAAAGCATCAAAAGTTCCCTCAGGAGAATACTGGCGGATGTTTGCTTCGTATATAACCGAACTTTCTATAACATCATCCTTAAATTCGGCAATATCCAGCTTTTGTTCCTCAACAGGTGCGGCCTCTTTTGGCTCCTCTTTACAGGAAACCAGCAGGAAGAGCACATTAAAAAGAATAATTGCGATCTTTTTCATATTCAAAAATTTAAATTATTTACTATTTTTCTTTAAATGGTTTAACATAAAAAGGTGCAACAGCTTATGAATTACTCCCTCTCCAGCAATACAATTTCTGAAGGGGAATTTATCACCACCTGCCCATTTTTTACAACAGCAGTAATTCCCGAATAAGCATCCCTTACAGTTTCACCTTCTTCAAAAACAGCATTTACTTTTACCGTTTTTTCTCCTGCAGGAACACCCACACCTATAATTACTTTATCATCAAAACCATCTTCATTATATTTTCTTGAGAAATAATATGGCTGTTCCAAAAGTACCTGATGCTTTCCTGCTCCCACAGCGGGATGAGCAGCTCTAAACTGTCCCAGTTTTTGCCAGTGGGCAAGAATCTTTTTGGTCTCCTCGTTTGAGGTTATTTTGTTCCAGTTCATTTTAGAACGCAGGTTCGCATCTCCACTTGCTCCTTCTATAATTAAAGGACGGGCAGATTCATCCCCGTAATAAATCTGGGAAGTACCCGGGCTAAGCAATAATATGGTTCCGGTTTCGTAGGGCTTTTTACGCTCTTTATCGAAAGGATCATGATCATCATGAGATGTAAGATAATTTAGCACCCCGTAATCATCCAGTTCGGTATTTAAAATACTGTCGTACCTATTGTGGACTGTTGCAAGCTCCTGTTGTTGTGCATTCCATTTAAAATCAAAGTTGATAAGGCTGTTGAAAGCATCATCAAAGTAATTTACTTTTTTGTCTCCAAAATCAAATGCCTGGCCACTACTAATTCCGTAATTATAAACCTCTCCCACCATATAAAATTCATTATCATCCAAAACCTTTTCCGGATTGTTTCTTTTATATTCGGCAAAAGCGCTATCTGCAATATCCTTAAATTCCTGCCATACATATTCTTCAGTATGTTTTACAGTATCCACACGGTATCCGTCAATTCCAATATCAGTAATATAATCTGCTAACCATTTCATGATATAAAATCGTGGGGCTCGGGGATGACCGGTTCGTTCAAAGAATTCATCCAGTTCGGCCATTTCTTCCTCATACCTGCCTTCTGCTTTCCATTTTTCCACCAGTTGCGGGGGAAGTTCTACAGCCTCATTGCTCTCAGTTCTAATATCGGGTAAATTCTTTACCAGGGTACAGGTTATCGTTGTCTCGTAATTTTTATAGGTACAGGCAGTATCGTTTCTTACCCACTCATCTGGCCATTGGGGATCTTTATCTGTTACAGGCCCGGTATGATTTATTACCGCGTCCAGTAAAACCCTTATACCTTTGTTATGAGCGGCTTCTACCAATTCCTTCAAATCTTCTCTTGTACCAAAATTAGGATCAATTGCGGTCCAGTCTTTAGTCCAATAACCGTGATAGCCATATGTTTTTCCTGTTCCTTCATCTGTAGCACCATGAATTTGCTCCACCACCGGAGTCATCCAGATTGCGTTAATTCCAAGATCATTAAAATAACCCTCTTTGATCTTTTGGGTAATTCCCTTAAGATCTCCTCCTTCAAAGCCTCGTAAAACGGCAGCTTCTTCGGTCCTGCCGAAATTTACATCGTTGGAAGGGTCGGCATTGTTAAACCTGTCAGTAAGTAAAAAATAAATATTGGCGGCTTCCCATACAAAAGGTGGATTTACAGCAGTTTCTGTAGCAGTTTGAATTGTTTCTTCATTAGAAACCAAAGTATTACAACTAAGGGTTGCTGATATTAAAGCTAATGCTATTATCTTTTTCATATCAATTAGTTTATTCTTAAAATAAATGATTGTAGTGGTTCAAGTTGAATTTGCATTTTTCCGGTTCCGTTGTCTACAATTAATTTTGAAGTATAGTCCATATAAAGTTCATCCTTTACAATGTAACTGCCATCCTCCAACATCAGCTTTTTTAAAACCTCTTGAGGAACCTTTAGCTCAAACTCGTAATTTTTATCAGCATCAAAATTGGATACAATGATCAATTTTTCATCCTCACTCCAACGGGTGTAGGATAACACTTTATCGGGATAATTTTGAGTATTTTTCCGGTTATAGTCGTGAAGATCTTCGTAGTTCCCCATTAAGGCAGGACTATTAATCGTAAAATTCAGCAACCGCTTATAAAAATCCCGCAGTTCCTTTTCTTCTGCTGATGATTTTCCACCATCAAATTTTTTATTGTTCATCCACCGCTGGTGTGCAGGTACTCCTATATAATCAAAAATGGATGTTCTGGAAGGTTTTCCAAATCCTGCATCCTCAGCTCCCGGCTCTCCTACTTCCTGCCCAAAATATATCAATGTAGGTGAAGAACTTATAGTAGCAGAAACCACCATTGCTGGTTTACCTTTTGCAGCACTTCCGGCAAATTCAGGACTTGCAATTCGTTGTTCATCGTGATTTTCTAAAAAATGGAGCATATGATGCTCGATATCTTTTAGATCTTCCTGGATTGGGGGAATATTACCGGTTTTTCCACGTCCCTGCATCACGCTTTTTATGGTATCATACAATTGCACCTTGTCATACAAATAATCCATTTTTCCTTTTTTAAGATAATCCCTGTACAAGTGAGGCTGATAAACTTCTGCCAGAAGAAAAGCATTGGGATTTTTCATTTTTAGTGCTGAATTCATATAGCTCCAAAACTCCACCGGCACCATCTCTGCCATATCGAACCTAAAACCATCTACTCCTTTATCTATCCAGTACAAGGCAATATCCCGGAAGTTGTTCCAGGAATCGGGAACTGTTTTGTCTTTCCAGAATTCAAAATGCTCCTGATAATTTTTTTCTTCATAACCCGCGGGCAGTTCAGGAAATTCCTTTTTACCATCTGGAGTAATGCCATAATTAATTTTTACAGTCTCATACCAATCATGCATATCTGGCTGGGATTGGCGGGAGCCATTACCGGTCCATTTAGCCGGAAACTCCTCAAATTTCCCGTCGGCCATAGGATGATCTTCACCCCCTAAAACCTTATAACCATCCCTCCATTCGGGTACCTTAAAATCTTCACCGGGATTATAATAAAAATTGTTGTTTACGTGATAGGTAACAGAGGTATTATCTCTTTCCCCAAAACTTTGAATTCCTTTAGGATTGGTTAATCCTTCATAATTCCTCGCCACATGGTTAGGAACGATATCAATTAAAACTTTTAAGCCAGCTTTATGGGTGCGGTCAATTAACTCTTCGAACTCCTCCAGCCTGCGGGAAGGATCTTCGGCAAGATCGGGGTTAACATTGTAGTAATCTTTTACGGCGTAAGGAGAACCGGCACGGCCTTTCACAACATCGGGATCATCCAGTGAAATTCCGTATTTAGAATAGTCGGTTATTACCGCGTGCTGCGGAACACCTGTATACCAAATATGAGTTACTCCCAGGTCTTTTATCTCCTCTAGCGCTTTTTCAGAAAAATCACTGAATTTTCCCACTCCATTTTCTTCAATAGTTCCCCATGGTTTATTGGTAGTATTGGTATTTCCGAACAACCGGGTAAAAACCTGATACACCACTACTTTTCCCTTAGGGGTCGAAACTTCATCCAAGGGTTCTTCTACCGATTGTGGCTCGTATTTACAGGCAAAAAAAACAGGTATAATCATCAGGACCATTGTGAATTTAAATCTGTTCATATTCCTTCGCACGCTTCTCATTACTATTTAAATTTCTGATATTGAAAAAGGGCAATTGTACTAATTAAATTCTATTTTAATTGTACTTGCTTCCTCTCTTAAACTAATAGGAATTATTAAATTCCCTTGGTGCATATAATTTTTCCCGGTGTATTTAATACCGTTTACCCAAACAAACTTTACAGGCATTTTTAAATTCTGAATGAACAGCTCCACCACTTCAATTTGGGGTTCAAAATCTATTCCCAGGTCCCTGTTTACTTCTATGGATAAGGCGTTACCTGTTAAAGATGATGAAAATTCCAGCAGTTCATATTTCCCCTTTTCATAAGCTTGAGGCGTAATACCATCGTCATTATAAACCAAACCTTCAGTTTTCTTAATATCACGATCAAAATAATAATGAACTTCAAGAACTTCAGGATTATAATTTACAGTGGTTTGTATTGGTTTAGCCATCGGAATAAAAGCTCCTCCCCTTACAAATGTTGGGATATGGCCTTTATTTAATTCAATATTATAAGAGCTTCCGCCTTTAAAGCTTTTCCCTGTATAGAAATCGTACCAGGTAGAGTTTTTAGGAAAATAAACTTCCTTTTCTGTAATACCAGGAGCCATAACGGGAGAGACCAGGAAATTATTACCCCATAAATAAGTGTTCGCAATGGGATACACATTCGCATTATCTGGTTCTTCAAAGAATAATGGACGCATTAGCGGTATTCCCGATTGGCTGTTTTTAAAAGTAAGAGTATAATTATAGGGTAAAAGCCTGTATCGTAATTCGATCGCCTGTTTGGCCAAAGCTTTAGTTTCAGGTTCCTTAAAGACCGGTTCAGAAGCTACTTCTTCCTGGGCATGGGGTCTGAAAACCGGCTGAAATACGCCATATTGCAACCAACGGGCATAAAGTTCATTATCGAGAAGATTACCGGCAAATCCTCCAAGGTCTGAATGCATATATGCTAATCCCTGGACTCCCATTTGAAGGGAAATTTCGGGCTGTGACTGTAAACCTCCCCAACTCCTGCTCACATCGCCAGACCATGGAATGAGACCAAAACGCTGGGAACCTGCTGCACCGGCTCTCATAAGGATAAACGGCCGGGTAGCAGAATAATTTTTCTGGTAGCCGTCATAGATCATTTTTGCCCAATAATGCCCATAAATATTATGAACTTCATCGGCAGATCCTGCTACATGCTGTAAATCGTAGGGATGAACTTCGGGTTCGCCAAGATCTCCCCACCAGCCATCAACGCCCATTTCAATTAAACTGGCATAAATATTCCAGAACCAGTCCTGTGCTTTTGGTTTGAAAATGTCTATTAGACCTGTATTCCCAAAGTAAAAATCATATTTAAAAGGTTTTCCGGCTTTATCTGTAGCCAATACTTCTTCTGCTACGGCTTCCTCCCATTTTTTTGAGGTGGTAAGAATAAATGGCTCTGTTACCAGGATGGTTTTTACTCCCTGTTGAGCCAGTTTTTCCATCATTTGTTCAGGATCAGGAAAGGAATCCCTTACGAATTCCAGGTTACCCATAGTTCCCTTAATTTCATGTCCAAACCAGTAAAGGTCCAGGATTACAGCGTCTACAGGAATATTGTCCTGTTTAAATTTTTCTATCGTTTCGAGAACTTCTCTTTGGGAATGATAACCAAACCTGCTGGAGAAATTTCCTAAAGCCCATCTTGGTGGCATAGGTTGTCTTCCGGTAAGTAGGGTATAATTTGAAACAATCTCTTCCCAGCTGTTCCCAACCACCAATTGATAGGTTTTCCTGCCTCCAATGGTTTCATATCCCAACCTGTTATTCTTTTCGCTATCGAGATCCAGAAAACCGATGGGGGCGTTATCGAAATGAAGAAGATATTTTGCCGAAGAAAATACTATAGGTAAAGTAAAATTCAACAATTCAGATTCTGCCTCATATCCATAATGCGCCTGATTATATAACCTCAGCTTCTTACCCCTTCTGTTCATTCCCAATACCCTGGCACCTCCACCAAAGAGCATCTCATCTTCTTTTAGATTGAAATGGATCTTTTGAAGCTCCTCCCCTCTGGAATATCCTTTTTCTTCTGAAATTACCAGCGAATCATTATAAAAATAAGAAATCTGGAAAGGCTGTTTTGTAATCTTTACATCAATACCTTCAGAATCTATTAATACAGAAGAATTATCTTCAGAAACATTTAAATTCAGATCGCCGGGATCCAGTATAACTGCATGAGAAATTGTATCAAAATTTTCTCCTTCCGGAATGAAACTGGTTTCAAAAATTTCGGGAGTGTAGGCCATAAACCTGTACCTCCCATCATTCGTCTTTACAACAACCTTATTATCTATAACTTCATATCCAACAAACTTTCTATCAGGATTTTGAGAAAATCCCTGAAAGCCAAATAACATCAGAAGAAATAACAAAAGGTATTTTCCTTCTGGAATAGATATGAAATTTAATCTTTTCAATTGGTTTTATTTTAGTTCGATCACCATTGGGGTTTTACCTTTTACAGATAAGCTCTTATCTAAAGTATATTCCCGTCCTGTTAAGATTTCTGTCCCCTCTTTATATCCCTTTAATCCCTGGGCGTATTTCTCCAGGTCAATACTTTTCTCCTGTGGATTATTATTAAGCACCACCATTACAGATTTGTCTTCGTTGTACCTGAAGTATACATAAACATTATCCTCGGGCAAATATTGAAGTAACTTTCCAAAATGAAGCACTTCGTTATCCTTCCTAAAATTAAGCAACTTTTTTGTAAAAGAATGATAAGCTTCCTGTTCTGCAGTGCGGCCGCTTTGCTGAAAAGCGTTCATAGGATCTCCCTGCCACCCGCCGGGAAAATCCCTGCGAATGTCACCATCTCCTTTTCCTTTATCTCCTCTCATTCCAATTTCATCCCCATAGTATAATTGGGGAATTCCGCGGGTGGTCAATACTAAAGTAGTGGCCAGTTTGTATTTATTTAGGTCGCTGTTATAGATCTCATTAATCCTGTTGGTATCATGATTAGCTGCGAAAACCAGCACATTATCAATATCTGCGTATAAAAAATCGTTTACAAAATTTTCATAAGCTTTAATTAATCCCTTGTCCCAGCTTGCTTCTTCCTCATTGAACATTACCGTAATAGCATCATGTAAGGTAAAATCCATTACAGAAGGAAGGTTTGAATTATAACTTTGTATGGCCCCTACAGGAGAATCCTTTTGCCAGTAGGAAATTTGAGCCTGGTCGTGCATCCAAACCTCCCCAACAATATTAAAATTAGGATATTCATCCATTATTGCTTGGGTCCATTTTGATATACCTTCCTTATCGTTATAGGAATAGGTGTCGACTCTAAATCCATCCAGATCGGCGTATTCTATCCACCAGATCGCATTTTGTATAAGATAATTTAATACCAATGGATTCCTTTGATTGAGATCGGGCATCGTGCGTGTGAACCAACCATCTACGCAGTAGATAAAATCCCGGTTAGCGCGATGTGGATCATACTGCGTGGTCATTCTGTAATTGGAATTTTCATAACCTGGAAACTGATTGATCCAGTCATAGGTTGGAAGATCTTTTATCATCCAATGCTCTGCACCCCAGTGATTGGTTACATAATCCATGATAAGTTTCATATCCCTTTTATGCATTTCGGAGGCAAGTCTTTTGTAATCTTCGTTGCTGCCATACCTTGGATCAATATTATACACATCACTTTGGGCATAGGTGTGATAGGAATAAGCGGGATCATTATCTTCCAGCATGGGAGTACTCCATATTGCTGTGACTCCAAGATCCTTAAGGTAATCGAGATTATTAATTACACCCTGAATATCGCCGCCATGCCTTCCTCCCTTCTCCTTTCGGTTTACTTTTTCTGAAACAGAAGGATGTGAATCATTGCCGGGATCCCCATTTGCAAAACGATCTGGCATAATGAGATAAATTACATCACTGGCATCAAAACCATCGCGAAGAGCAGAATTCTCATCCCTCTTTTTCAATTCATAAGATTTAGAAAAAGCGGTTTTCCCATTTTTTCTGAAATTTATGGGATAGGAACCGGGTGCAAGATTTTTAGTATCCAGAGTTACAAATAAATAATTTGGATTTTCTGTTTTTGTCACCCCTGTGATAATAACATCTTTATCTGAAGCAACTTCATATTGGGCGATGTTTTTGCCATAGAACATAATTTGTAAGTTATCATGTTCCATATCGCTCCACCAAAAAGGTGGTTCCACCCGTTCTATTTGAGCCTGCACAGCAGCTGCAAAAATCAGGAACAGGAAACTTAGTACATTCTTCATGAGGTAGTTATTAGTTGAGAAGTTTCAGGTTTAAACGGAGACCTTTTGATTAGGTTCTACAGTAATTTTCTTTCCGTTTACGAGAATATCCAGTGGCTCCTCTCCTTCAAGAGAAAAATTACATTTATTGGAAGTCACTTCTACCTTAACAATTTGATTTCTGAAGTTGATTTTAAAGGAATAAGCTTTCCATTGCTCCGGAATTTTTGGGCTAAAACTAAGTTCATCTTTAAAAATTCTCATTCCACCAAAACCTTCCACGATACTCATCCATGTTCCCGCCATACTAGTGATATGGCAACCTTCCTTCACTTCATTATTGTAATCGTCAAGATCCAGTCTTGAAGTTCTTAGATAAAAATCGTAAGCCTGTTCCATTCTTCCTAATCGTGCTGCCTGTATACTGTGCACACAAGGTGAAAGTGAGGATTCATGTACCGTTAAGGGCTCGTAGAAATCGAAATGTTTTTCCATTTCTTCCTTGCTAAAATGATCTTCAAAGAAATAGAATCCCTGCAGGACATCTGCCTGTTTAATATAGCAGGACCTCAATATCCTGTCCCAGCTCCATTTTTGATTGATGGGTCGCTGCTTTTTATCAAGCTGGCTAACAGGTATGATTTCTTTATCAAGAAAACCTTCCTGCTGCAGGTAAACTTTATGTTCTTCAGAATAGGGAAAATACATATTTTCTGCAGTTTCTTTCCATTTCAGCACCTCTGTATAAGAGAGATTTGTTTTCCCTTTTACTCTTAGAAAATCTTCCAGACTACTATCCTTAACCTTTTTAATCATTGCCGTACAATACTCCAGGCACCATTTAGCTATGTAATTGGTGTACCAGTTATTGTTGACATTGTTTTCATATTCATTAGGACCCGTAACTCCCAGGATCACATACTTCTTTTTAACTGTGCTATAAGTAGCTCTTTGCTGCCAGAAACGGGCAACAGCAATCATTACTTCAAGTCCTTTTTCAGCAATATATTCAAAATCACCTGTGTACCGAACGTAATTGTAAATAGCAAAAACCATCGCCCCGTTTCTATGGATCTCTTCGAAAGTAATTTCCCATTCATTATGGCTTTCTTCTCCATTCATGGTAACCATTGGATACAATGCAGCCCCCCCGGTAAAGCCTAATTTTTGGGCATTTTCCATAGCTTTTTCAAGGTGATTGTACCTGTAAGTCAAAAGGTTTCTTGCGACATTTTGATCTTTGGTTACCATATAAAATGGAATACAATAGGCTTCCGTATCCCAATAAGTACTTCCACCATACTTTTCCCCGGTAAAACCTTTTGGACCAATATTTAATCGTTCATCCTTACCGGAATAAGTTTGGTTAAGCTGAAAAATATTAAATCTTATTCCCTGCTGTGCCTTTACATCTCCTTCAATAGAGATATCTGCCATTTCCCAAATTTCTGACCAGATTTTGGTTTGTCTTGACAGTAAATCCTGAAAACCTGCTTCTATGCCTTTTGCTAAAACTGATTTTGCTGCAGAAATCAATTCATCGGTCTTATGGTTCATTCCCGTAACGTAACCGGCGAATTTGTGTATTCCAACTTTATCACCTTTTTTAGCATCTACCGCGTATGTATAAACCACTTTATTTTCTAAGGTTTCCTGTTCAAAATTGGCAGTTGCCTTTTCTTTATTCAGAAAAAGCAGGGATTCCATAAAGGTACAAACGTGAAATTCAGTTTTTAAGGTTTGTGCAGTAACATAAGCCTGGTGCCCATCGGTCTTTACATCTAATGTCTTCCAAAACCGTTCCTCCCAGTTTGCATCTGTATTGGAAATTCCGCTATCCAGGTAAGGCTTGTAAACAACAGTTGCATCTCTGTTCAAAAGTTCCACTTCATAGTTAATAATGCCTAATTCATCATGAACCATGGAAAGAAACCTTGTTGATATCACTTTAATTTCAATATCGTTTGGCAGCGTTGCCTTGAAACTTCTCTGGTACCAGCCTTCCTTCATATTCAATTCCCTGCGGAATTCTTCTACTTCTTTACATGTGTTTAGATCCAGTTGTTCTCCATTTATTAAAACATCAATTCCTATCCAGTTAGGAGCATTTAATACTTTGGCAAAATATTCAGGATATCCGTTTTTCCACCATCCTACTTTTGTCTTATCAGGATAATAGATCCCGGCGATATAACTCCCCTGAAAAGAAGACCCTGTATATTGCTCTTCAAAATTTGCACGTTGTCCCATAGCACCGTTACCAATGCTAAATAAACTTTCAGAAGATTTCACGCGCCCCTTCTCAAAACCTTCTTCTATAATTGACCAGTTATCTGGTTGTATGTAATCCTGATTCATATTAATCGTTCAATAAATTTTCTATAAAATCTCTTTTTATTTCTGTAAAGTCACGAAACACATAATCTGCTTCGTGTAATATCTCCTTATCCCCAATTCCAATACTCGTCATATTGGCTATGTTAGCAGCCTGTACTCCGGCTAATGAATCTTCAAATACAATACAATTCTGGGGCTCAACATGAAGCTTGGCGGCAGCAATTAAAAAAACTTCAGGATTGGGTTTTGCTTTGGAAACATCATTTCCATCCACTACAGCCTGGAATCTTTGCTGAAGATTTGTTTTATCCAAAATATTCCTGGCGTTTTTACTTGCACTTCCCAGGGCAATAGGAATATTCTGTAGTGCTAAATAATCAATTATTTCAGAAACTCCCGGAAGTATATCTTCTGCAGTCATTGTGGAAACGTGGGATAAATAATGGTCATTTTTCATTGCCATTTGTTCCATAAATTCATCCTGCGTAAGTGTAACATTGCCCCACTGAAGAATCTTCTCCAGGGACCGTACTCTGCTTACTCCTTTTAACTGTTCATTTTGATCTTCAGTAATATCAAATCCGAAGTTATTGGCAAGCCTTCGCCATGCCAGGTAATGAAATTTGGCGGTATCTACAATAACCCCGTCAAGGTCAAATATTACCCCTTTATTGTTGTTCACTTATATCAATTTTTCGTTGTGTGGTAACTCTTAATGTTAATAATCCCGATAGGATCATTGCTCCTCCTCCTATTAATAACGCATATATAGGTTCGTTCCAGAAGAATTCTTTTACGAGAAAACCAAGGATGGTTGCTGCAACGATTTGTGGTATAACAATAAAAAAATTAAAAACTCCCATATAATATCCCATTTTTGCTGAAGGTAAAGAACCCGAAAGCATTGCGTATGGAATGGATAAAATACTGGCCCAGGCAATACCTACCCCTACCATTGCCATTATTAAACCTATTTTATCTGAAACAAAATAAATAGATATTAATCCTAGTCCTCCTGCCACTAAAGCAAGCATATGTGTAAATTTATTACTGGTCCTTCTTGCAAGAACTGGTAATAAAAAGGCAACTGCCGCTGCTACTCCATTATAAACCCCAAACATAACCGTCACCCAGTCTGCAGCATCATTATATAGTGCAGATGTTGTTTCGCGGGTTCCAAATACGTGGCCGGTTACAGCCTGGGTGGTATAGATCCACATTGAGAATAAAGCAAACCAGGAAAAGAACTGTACCCAGGCAAGCTGTTTCATAGTCTGGGGCATATTCAAAATATCGGTTACTATGACCGTGAAACCATTTCGAACATTATTGGTTCGTAACCTGGAAACTATAATAAAAAGGATACCAACTATTAAAAGACCCACAAACAGGATGTAAAGTTCTTTGGTGAGGCTATTCATGTAAACGACTACAGAAACTACTGCGCCTATAATGGCCATTATAAGACCTGTGGTAAATTGAGATTTTATATTACTTTTTTTATCAATTACCTCCACTTTTACTGGATGGGTTTCTGCCCTTTTTTGTTCAAAAGCTTCGAGTTCTTCAGGTGAATATTCTTTGGATCTTATTACCGTCCATAATACGGCGAGAAAGAAAACAATACCACCTACATAAAAGGACCATTTAACAGAATCGGGAATGATACCTTCGGGTGCTGTATTACTAATTCCAATCCAGTTAGTAAATACCCAGGGTAATGCCGATCCTACCACTGCACCTATTCCTATAAAAAAGCTTTGCATGGCAAATCCCAAGGTTCTTTGGCGTTCGTGAAGATTATCCCCTACAAAGGCCCTGAACGGTTCCATGGAAATATTTATCGAAGCATCCATTAACCATAAAGTACCTGCCGCAATCCATAAGGTTGGAGAGTTGGGCATAATGAATAATGCTATTGAGGACAAGATTGCGCCAACCAAAAAATACGGACGCCTACGACCCAGCCGGGTCCAGGTACGATCACTGAAATAACCAATTATTGGCTGGACAACCAAACCTGTAACAGGAGCAGCAATCCATAATATAGGAATACTTTCAATATCGGCTCCAAGGGTTTCAAAGATTCGGGAAGTGTTTGCATTTTGTAAGGCGAAGCCAAACTGAATACCAAGGAAACCGAAACTCATGTTCCAGATCTCCCAAAAACTGAGGTTGCGTTTTTGCATATCGTACTTAAGTTATTTCTACGACAAGCACTATGACTCGTCAAAACTATTTTATCGGGAAGTGAAAATATAGTAATGACATTATGTAATGGAGGTAAAGATAATTAATTTTTCAAAACGTTAACATTAATTTCACGTTTTGTAGATTTCCTTTCCACCAGGCTTGTTTCAACAACAATAGTTTCATAGGGTTCCTCCACATTATCATTTTCTAATTTTCTTATAAGCAATGATGCCGCTCTCATTCCTATTTCATTACCATGTTGGCTTACTGTGGATAGTCCAGGATTGAATAACTTAGATAACTCCCCATTCGTAAACCCTATAACCAGGACATCATCGGGCACTTTTAACCCTTTTTGTTCCAGGCCTTTAATGGCATATATAGCAAAATGTTCATTAACAGCAAAAATACCCTGTAGATCTTTATTTAGAAGAAAGTTTTTTATTTCTGTTTCGCTTTGATCAAAATCTTCAACTTTTAAAATAAGCTCGGGGTCTACAGGTAAATCATTTTCTATTAGAGCCTGCTTGTACCCTTCTGTTCTTAATTTGCCAACACTTATATAATCTACAGTGCTAATAAGGCCTATCCTTTTGCAGCCAAGATCTATTAACTTCTGTACAGCTTTTTTTGCTCCGGCAAGATCGTCGATAACTACTTTATCACAGTTTATTTCTTCAATGACCCTGTCAAACATTACCAATGGCATTCCCTGACTTATAACTTCGGTTAAATGATGATAATCTTTTTTTTGTTGAGTTTCTTTGGCTACAGAAATTATAAAACCATCGGTACTTCCATTTGCTAATAGTTCCATGTTAATTACTTCCTTATCAAAGGAATTATTGGACATGCAAATAATTACATGGTAACCTTTCTCATTAGCCACTTGTTCAATTCCACTAATTACAGTCGTGAAAAAGTGGTGAACAATTTCAGGAATGATCACCCCAATGGTTTTTGTTTTCCTGTTTTTTAAACTTAAAGCTATGTTATTCGGCTTGTAATTGTATAGTTTGGCAAAGGCCTTAATTTTCTGGCGGGTATCTTCACTAATTTCAGCACTGTCCCTAAGAGCTTTGGATACTGTAGAGACAGAAACATCCAGCTCCTGGGCAATTTGTTTTAGTGTAAGCTTTCTTTTCATAAAATAATCTGCAATATAATTTCAGAGAACTTATTAATCTTTAAAAATATCCTAAAAAAATTGCAGGGATGACTAATATAAGAAAGTTTTCAACACGAAATCGTTTTCGTAGGTTTTACGGTAATTTGTAACTGAAAATTAACCTTGAATTTACATACTTTTAGCTGCGGGAAGTGAAAATATTAATTAATCTAGTTAAACAAATAATTTAATTTATGGAAAAATTTTACAAAAGCGCATTGTTGTTGCTCTTTATGCTGCCAATGAGCTTTTTCGCCCAAAATACTGTAAGTGGAAAGGTGACAGAAAATGCTACGGGCCTTCCTATTCCTGGGGTAAACGTTATAATTCAGGGAACGAGCACGGGAACTACAACAGATTTTGATGGAAACTACTCAATATCTGGAGTTGAGCTTAACGATGTACTGGTATTTTCTTTTTTAGGCTTTACTACCAGGGACATTACTTATAATGGGCAAACAACAATAGATATGCAACTGGATGAAAGTGCTGCAGCTCTTGAGGAAGTAGTACTTATTGGATATGGATCTACTACAAGACAGGATGCTACAGGAGCGGTTCAAAAAATTACTCCCGAAACTTTTAATAAGGGTGCCGTAGTATCACCAGAACAATTAATTGCAGGTAAGTCTGCAGGTGTTAGAATCACTCCAAGCAGCGAACCCGGTGGTGGGGGTGAAATAAGGATTCGTGGAGGTTCTTCTCTTTCCGGAAATAATTCTCCTCTTATTGTGGTGGATGGTATTCCCCTGGATCAAAGAGGAGTACAAGGAGTACGAAACCAGCTAAACGCTATTAACCCTGAAGAAATTGAGGATTTTGTTATTCTGAAGGATGCAGCTGCAACTTCCATTTACGGATCAAGGGCTTCTAACGGGGTAATTTTAATTACCACTAAAAAAGGAGCACTGGAATCTGAATTTACGATGAGCTACGATGCAAAATTCAGCGTTGGAGAGATTACAGATAAAATTGATGTTCTTAATGCAGATCAATTCAGAACAATAATTGAAAATACTGCAGGTACCAATCCAGCTCTCTTAGGAGACGCAAATACAGATTGGCAGGATGAAATCTATCGTACAGCTTTAGGTTCTATTCAAAACTGGACAGTTGCCCAGGGATTTGAAGATTTCACTTATAGAGTCAACCTTAACAGAACTGACCAGCAGGGAGTTCTTGAGAGAGATTTTTATGAAAGAACCGCGTTAAATGTAACTCTAACACAAAATCTTTTTGATAACGATTTGAAATTAACATTAAATGCCAAAGGTATTCTGGATTCTAATTCCTTTGCAGATCAAGGTGCTATTGGAGCAGCTGTTGCTTTCGATCCTACTCAACCTGTATTTGATCCTACCAGCCCTTTTGGCGGATACTTCGAATTTCGTGATAGAAATGCTGCCGATCCATTAAAAAGTGAATTTCGCCAGGCGACCAGAAATCCTGTCGCTTTAATTGAGCAAAGAGATAATAATGCCACAAACAAGCGCACCATTACCAATTTAAATGTGGATTACAGGATCCCCTTCGTAACAGGATTAAAATTTAACCTTAATGCAGGTATTGATTATGCTGAACTTAACGGTTATGAAACCCGTCCTCTTACCTCAGCTGTCGTAGGTGAAGATATTCCTTTCGAAAATTATTACACAGGACTTAACAGAAACCTGTTATTGGATTTTTACTTCAACTATAAAACAAATCTGGAGAATCTCAATACAGATATAGATCTTACTGCGGGACACTCTTACCAGGAATTTTATATTTCAAGCCAGTCAAGATTTACTCAAAACAATGAATTCCAGGAGCCTCCAAGAAGCATTAATAGAAATGCACTGGAATCATATTTTGCAAGAGCCAGCTTTAGCATAGCAAATAAATATCTTATTTCTGCAAGTTACAGACGTGACGGATCTTCAAGATTTTCTGAAGAAAACCGCTGGAGTAGTTTCCCGTCAGTGTCTGTAGGTTGGAAGATACTAAATGAAAACTTTATGCAGAACACCAATTTCTTTACAGATCTTAAATTAAGAGCTGGTTATGGGGTTACTGGAAACCAGGAAATTGGAGTGAATTATGGGTATTTAGGAATTTATACTCCAAGCCAGGGTGGTGCACAGGTGCAATTTGGTTATAATGCCGATGGTACTCCCCGGTTCGTAAGTACTATTAGGCCAGAAGAATTTGATGAAAATTTAAAGTGGGAAGAGCTAAAAAGTTACAATGTTGGTATAGATTTTGGTTTCTTCGACAATAGATTATCTGGAAATGTGGATGCATATTACAGGGAAACCGAAGATCTTTTAGCAACGGTTCCTGTTCCCTCCGGATCTAATTTATCAGATTTATTAACAACTAATGTTGGTCAAACTGTGAGTCGCGGTGTTGAGGTAGGATTATACGGTGCGGTTATTCAGGGAGATAATTTCACCTGGGATGTTAATTATAATATTACTTTCCAGGATCTGGAAATCACAAAGTTATCACTTGGAGAAAATCCTGAATTTTTTATACCTCAAGGGGGTATTTCCGGTGGTGTAGGTAATACTATCCAATTATGGAAAGAAGGATATGACCCTACAACATTTTTTGTATACCGACAAATTTATAATGCTCAGGGACAGCCTATAGAAGGAGCCTATGCCGATATTAACGGTGATAACGTAATTACCGAAGCAGACCGTCAGCCTTATAAGAAAGCTACTCCAGATTATTTTATGGGATTGACCAATACCTTTATTTATAAAAATCTCGATTTCAGCTTTACATTTAGAGGTAATTTTAATAACTACGTATATAATAATACCAGGTCTGCTAATGGCTTCATTGGAGCGGGAACAATTACTCCTCAGGATTATTATTCCAACCTAAATGCGAATGTTCTGGAAACCAACTTTAGAAACAACCAGTTTTTCTCTGATTACTACATTAGAAATGCAGATTTCGTAAGGTTAGATAATGCTTCTCTTGGATATTTATTTCCTGGAGATAAAGTAGATGTTAGAGCAAGTTTAACCGGAACCAACTTATTTGTAATAACAGATTATCAAGGATTAGATCCTGAAATTGGTAATGGGATCGATAACAATTTTTATCCAAGAACAAGAACTGTTGTACTGGGGCTTAATTTCACCTTCTAGTAAAACAAAAATTAAAAAAAAATACTATGTACAAAAAATTTAAACCTATTCTTATTGTCGTACTGAGCACGTTAGTCTTCGCTTCCTGTTCAGACAATCTGGATTTACAACCGGAAGATAATAGAGAAACTGCAGGTACAGCTCTTAATAGCGAAGCAGCATATGAAGCCTTTTTAGCTAAACTATATGCAGGTTTATCCTTAAGCGGGCAGCAAGGCCCGGCAGGACAACCTGACCTTGCAGGTCTTGATGAAGGTTTTTCCAATTATTTAAGACTTTATTTTAAATTACAGGAACTTACCACAGATGAAGCTGTAATTGGTTGGAATGATGGAACTATTTATGACTTGCACAGTCAAACCTGGACTTCGGGTAATGAATTTATCAGGACCATGTATAGCAGAATTCTTTATCAGGTATCCCTGGTAAATGAATTCCTGAGACAAACAGATGAAGCCTCTCTTGACAGCCGCGGTGTTGATGGAACTCTAAGAGCCACTATTCAGGATTACCGGGAAGAAGCACGTTTTCTACGCGCTTTAAGTTACTGGCATGCTCTGGATTTGTATGGAAGCC
Organism: uncultured Antarcticibacterium sp.; assembly: GCA_964639695.1. Lineage (GTDB taxonomy): Bacteria > Bacteroidota > Bacteroidia > Flavobacteriales > Flavobacteriaceae > Gillisia. The sequence continues at coordinate 18,408 of CAZXEY010000006.1, forward strand.
CTGCCTTTGTTACTGAAAATGATCCAACAGGTGCCTTTCTTCCTCCACAAATTTCAAGAGCAGACCTTTTCGCCTATATAGAAAGTGAATTACTGGCTATAGAGGAGGACATTGCTGCTCCAAGAGAAAATCCTTATGGAAGAGCTGACCGTGCGGCAGTTTGGATGTTATTATCAAAACTATATTTAAATGCTGAGGTGTATACAGGGACTGCCAGATATGCTGATGTCATTAATTATACCCAAAAGGTTATTAATTCATCCTATGAAATAGCTAATATCCCTTATGAAAATCTATTCCTTGCCGATAATGATTCTAACGGAGCACAAAAAGAATTGGTATTTCCAATTACCTATGATGGTTTAAATTCTCAAAATTACGGTGGAATGACGTTTATTATTCACGCTGCAATTGGTGGTTCAATGGATCCCGCAGAATTTGGTGTTAATGGTGGCTGGGCAGGTTTAAGAACCACTCAACAGTTTGTAAATTTATTCCCCGGAGGAGCAGATTCTGAAGATAACAGAGCTCTTTTTTATACCGATGGGCAAAATTTAGAAATAAGAAGTATTGCTCCTTTTACTGAAGGTTATGCAGTGACGAAATATAGAAATGTGGATTCTGCCGGGGAGCCTGGGGTAGATCCTTCAGGGGAATTTCCTGATACAGATTTCCCAATGTTCCGTGTTGCAGATGCTTATTTAATGTATGCAGAAGCTGTTCTTAGAGGCGGTGGCGGCAGTGTAAACCAGGCTGTTACTTATATTAACGAACTGCGTGAGCGTGCATATGGTGATGAGAGCGGCAACATAAGAGCTTCCGATCTTACCCTGCCTTTTATCCTTAGTGAAAGAGGAAGAGAACTTTACTGGGAAGCTCATAGAAGAACAGATCTTATAAGGTTTAATCAATTTTCTGAAAATGGAATTTGGGCATTTAAAGGAGGAGTTCCCCAAGGTACAACCACACAGGCTTTTAGGAATCTTTTCCCTATTCCTGCTTCAGAATTAGGAGTAAACACCAACTTAACACAAAATCCCGGTTACTAATAAATTAAAAATAAAATGAAAAAACTTTCAATCTTTTTATTCGCATTAACAGCTATGGTAGGATTAAATTCCTGCAGTAGCGATGATGATGTAGTTTTTACTGTACAACCTGATCCAGAAGGTATCAACTTCGTCAATACTTTTAATGAAATGTATGTTTTAACCCAGGCAACACGTTCCAATATTGCAGAACGTTTTGTTTGGAATACTGTGGACTTTGGTGTTCCTACGAACATTACCTATGAACTTCAAGGTTCTGCAGATGCTGATTTCGATAGTTTTGATGTTATGGGTACCAGCCAGAATAATAATCTTGGAGTTAGAGTGAGCCAGTTGATTTCTCTTGCTGAAGATGCAGGTCTGGATACAGATCCAGAAACTGATGCTCCAAATACAGGGCAACTTTATTTTCGAGTATTGGCTTATGCTGGAAATAACGGGGGGAACAGCAATGCTCAAACTTCTGAAGTGAAATCTATAACTGTAATGTTACCTGAGGATGTTGTAGAAGGTGAAGAACCACTTAAAAATCTTTTCCTTGTTGGAAATGCTACAGCGGCAGGATGGAGTAATAATAATAACAATACCCCTTTGTTCAGAGATGCAACCGATCCTAATGTATACCATTTTACAGGGAAATTTACTGCCGGGGAATTTAAACTTCTTGAGGAGCGTGGGTTTTGGCAACCGCAATGGGGCTTAAGAGAAGGAAATTTAACCAGCAGCGAAATCTTAGGTGAAGATCCGGGTGCTTTTGTTATATCTTCAGACGGTTATTATGTTCTAACCTTAAACAGTGATGAATTAACATATTCTTTAACTTCCTTTAATGCCAGTACCGCTCCTACTTTTGCAACTATTGGTGTCCTTGGAGATGCTGCCGGTGGATGGGAAACAGATAAAGATTTTACCAAATCTGAATTTGATCCGCATATATGGTATAGATTAGGTGTAGAATTAACAGATGGAGAAATTAAATTTCGTGCAAATGATGCCTGGGATGTTAACTGGGGAGGAGATACTGCTATAAGTGGTCTTGCAACTCAAAATGGCCCTAACATTCCGGTTACAGCTGGAACCTATGATATTTGGTTTAACGATATAACTAAAAGGTATATCCTTATCCCTGTGCAGGCTGCAGAGTAACATTTAAAAATCAAAAGGCTGCTTCAAGGCAGCCTTTTTTAATACTTATACTATGAAAAAGAAAAATTTTTTAATCCCTCTCTTATTTAGTTTTCTATTATTAACAGGGGCATGTTCTGAAGATGAGGCGCCTGTTGTTGATCCGGGAGGAGGCGATGGACAGGTTGATCCCCCACCGGTAGAACCTGAACCTTTGGATCTTTCCAGCTACGATAATGGTAAAGGAGTAATGATGCAGGCCTTTTATTGGGACGTGGAACCTCGTTTTGAATGGTGGGATAACGTTGCAGACAAAGTGGATGATTGGGCCGATGCAGGAGTAAACAGGATTTGGTTACCACCTGCAACAAAAGGACAATCTGGAGGGTATTCTATGGGTTACGATGTTTCAGATTATTTTGATTTTGGACAATACAATCAGCACGGAACTACAGAAACCCGTTTTGGATCCCGTGAGGAATTAGATGCATTAATTTCTGCCGCACATAATAATGGAATTGAAGTAATTGCAGATATTGTTATTAACCACAACTCGGGTGGTGGAGAAGAATGGAACCCTTATAGAAATAAATATACTTATACTTTATTTGACGAGACTCACGGGAATGCATCGGGAAAATTTAATCGTAACTATGAAAACTTTTATCCCAACAGTACCAGCCCATATGATCCCGGAAGTTTATTTTTTGCGGAGCAGAATTTAGATCATAACCAGGAATACGTTCAGGACTGGTTATGGAAAGCAGATTATTCTGTTGCTAAATATTATAAAAATGAAGTAGGTTTTGACGGTTGGAGATTTGATTATGTTCTTGGTTTTGAGCCCTGGGTTGTTAAAGAATGGATAGAAGAAGTAGGTGGCTTTGCAGTAGCAGAACTTTGGGATGGAAATGCCACAACTTTAAGGAATTACGTAGAGGAAACTGGAAGTGGAGTTTTTGATTTTGCTGCTTTTTATAAACTGGAAGAAGCTTTTGACAGGCATGAAGACCTTACTTACCTTACCAGGGATATGGTATGGCAAACACATCCTGATAAAGCGGTAACTTTTACTGCGAATCATGATACTGAAAAAGACCCTAATGAGGACAACCGTATAGCAATAGAAAATAAAATGAAAGCTTACGCTTTTATTCTTACACACCCGGGATATCCCACCATTTTTTATTCCGATTATGAGAATGAAGATTTTAAGGATGAATTAAAAAGATTAATTCAAATTCACAATTCCCTTGCCGTAGGCGCTTTAGAAGTTTTATATGTAGATGATGATGAATATGTAATGAGAAGAGCAGGTAGTGGTACTAATCCCGGCTTGATTATTTATATTAATAACAGCAACAGTATAAAACGCAGAAACGTTACTACCACCTGGAATAGTGAGAAACTGTATGACTATAGTCTTAATACTTCCTATTCTCCGGTAACAGGAGCTAATGGCAGTGTAAGTTTAGAAGCCCCGGCTAACTCTTATAGTATTTATTCAATTATGGATTAAAAAGAATTTAGGTTAAATATTAAAGGCTGCCAAAATACTTTGGCAGCCTTCTTTTTTGGAGACATTTTTTAACACCTATTTCTCCAATCTAACACTATAAATACCTATTTCGTGGGGCTTAAGTTTTTCTTCACTATCTAAACCTGGGCCTATAGATAACTGTAAACTTTCTATATTCCCAATATTAAAATCCTCACGATTTTGATGGTCAAAGTAATACGGCAAAAAAGAAGGATAAGGCCTTGGCAGCGTCACCGTCTTCACCGGATTTAAAGTTGTTAAATTTATGAAATATTCTTCTTTTTCTGGCAAAATTTCTATTGTTTTTCCAAAGGCTGCTCCATTATTATCCAAAAGAGCTATTTGAATTTTTTCAGGCTTTCCTGAAAGAGATTTGGCTTTAATTACCAATTGATTGTATTTACCCAATTCTGATCCTTTACCTTCTAATTTATTCTGAAAATTATACCTCATTGAATAATCGTAAATAGGGACAGCATTTTTATTTTCTTCATCAACTTCAAATAATTCATTGATTCTTACCTGATACATCGCCTCTCCAGGATTATTTGCAGGAACTAACTTATTTTCTGCATTCCAGGGGGCTACCAAAAAATCTACATTTGTAGCCGCGTTGAACAGGTAAACGGGAGAACCTTTTTCTATAACCCGGGTGGAATAAATTTTATCATCATAAAAATCCCACTGCCCGGGATCTCCCTTTGCACCGCCTGGAAATGTTACTGTTCCCCCGGGAGTGGTCACAATAATCCTGTAATTTAAAAAACCTTTATCCAGTAATTCTGAAGGAACTTCTGCCGAATAGGTATAACCTTCATCCTGATTTAAATTCAGGCTTTTATAAGTATTACCGTTTTGCAGCCAAACCTCCGCCTTTTGAACATCTTCATTGGAAATTATTTCAGCTGAAATAGTAAACTGAGAACTTTCAAATACCTCTGGTACCGGGTCATGAACGAGATACGTTTTCTTAACATTCTCATCAGCTGCATAGAAATCCATCAGCTTTCCATTCTTCCAATTTTCTGAACCGGTATAGGAGGTACTTCTTCCGGCGCTCGATAGAAGATAGGTGCCAGGGGTAATATTAAAAGAAATTCCTTCAGGTGAAGTACTGTAGGTATTTCCTTCATCTAAAGCCCGAATGGTAAAATTCTTTCCTAAATCGGGAATATTAAGATTCATCTTCCAGTTATTATATTTTATAACCGCAACTGTCTTTTCAAGATTGTTTTTTCCGAAGGGATTATCAATTAAAACTGCATCGGGCATAACTTCAAGTCTCCAAACGCCATCTTCCAGTTTATCTAAAAAATAAGCTCCTCTTCCTTCATAAGTTACAACCGGTGAATTTCCATATCCGGCTATTTGTTCCAGTTTATTTAAAGCTTTTGGAACTGTAGATGTCGTATTAGTATAAATAAATTTCTTTTCGGCGTTTAATTCAGCCAAATCCTTCTCATAATCAACTTGAAAATCTCCAAAAGTTTTGTTCTGCGGATAAACCCCGAAATCATTATTCATAGGTATTCTATGAAAAACTTCTCCACTTATCATTAAAGCCAAAGCTTTTTGAGGAGTGTAATTTAAATTCATATAATGAGTATTATACTCTGTATTGGCATGAGCCATATATGTGGGGTCATAAGCAAAATGAGTGGCCAGTTGAATACCGGCTTCCCGAAAGCTTCTTGCCATTGCAGGATATATATAGGATCTCATAACATCTGCTGCATCAAATTCATAAACCAGCTTTGCTGCCTTATTCTTTTCAATGACGTGATCAAAAGGTATATTATAGTCATCTACATTTGGAAGTAAGTTCCCTTCCAGTTCTTTCTGAAAACCTAAACCTGTAGGATACCACTGGAAAGTTCCCCCTTGTATGTCTGCATCAAAATATGCTTCCATTAAGTGGGTGCTATGGCTAACATTATAAAATATTGGCTTCCTCGTACCCGTTTTCCTCATCGATTTCACCATTTTCTCAACAAACTCTGTAACTTCTTTTGGAGTTCCTTTGTGGTGAGGCTCATTACTAATCTCAAAAGCAATAATGTTGGGTTCATTTTTATAAGCAACTCCTGTATGAGGATTCACATGATTTAAAAACTGTTCCAAATAATTTTCCTGTGCTTTAATAGCAGCAGGATCTGTAAGGCTTACTTCTTTGCCATATTTATAAGAAAATCCAGAAGTTTCCTCATCAGGTTCGGGCCAGCCGTTGCCCCAGTATGCAATTGGTGTAATAACGAAATTGATTTCTCTATCCTTTAGCTGCTTCAGTAAATAATCGAACATCGCCAGATTTTCATTTTCGAGCAAATTCCCTTCTGCATCGCTTATTTCGGTATCCCAAACGTGGATGCGGTAAAGATCGAAACCTAATCTTGAAAAATGGTATACATCATTATCAATTGCTTTTTTAAGATCTATATCTAATTTACCTGCGGTTCGATATGCATGAGCAAAAGGAGCTGAATAATTTACTCCAAATCCTTTTACTTCCTCCTTCGTTTTTTCCCAACGCATGATGCCATTCTTATCTACAAAGACATCTCCTTTAGATTTGGATTGGGCAAAACCTGCAAATGTTGATAGGATTAAAATCAGTAATAGCAAACAGGATATATTTATTGCGATCTTCTTCATATTCTTATTCATTATAAATTTTATTCTATTAAAAAAGAGATCTATACGTCACAAATTTTAATGGCTTCTTCTAAGGCAGCGAACTTGTTCTCATAAGTCGGAATAAATTCCTGGGCAACATAGCCCTCAAATCCTGTAGCTACAATGGCTCTCATAATAGCAGGATAAAACAATTCCTGATTTTCATTAATTTCGTTTCTCCCCGGGACTCCTGCCGTATGGTAGTGATTAATAAAATCGTGATATTTGGTAATGGTAGCAATAACATCACCTTCCATTATTTGCATGTGATAGATGTCGTAAAGCAGTTTAAAATTTTCTCTCTCCATTTTCTTTGCTAAAGCTACCCCCCACTCTGTATGGTCACATTGATAATCGGGATGATTTACTTTACTGTTTAGCAATTCCATAACCAGATTTACTTTTTTACCGGCAGCAAAATCCAGCAGGGGAATTAATCCCTGGGCGCAATTGTTAATTCCGGTTTCTGCATCCATGCCTCTTTTGTTTCCGGAAAAAACTATTACATTTTTTATATTATGTGAAGCAGCTTTTTCAATTAACCCTTTGTATTTCTTCTGAAGGATTTCGTGATTTGCAGGATTATTAAAACCATTTTGAATATCAGCGAAATCATCGGTTGCCATTGAACATACCAGACCATATTTTTCAACCGTATCCCATTCTGAAGGTTTTAATAGATCAATGGCCATTATTCCCATCTCTGCACAACGTGCTGCAAGTTCTTCTAAAGGCACATCGGGAAAAGTCCACCGGCAAACTGAATGGTTGATATTGTTCTTAGCTGAAGAATCTTTTTTCGCTACTTCAGGAAGGCAGGAAAAAGAAGAAAACGCTCCTGCCAAGCCTATGGCCCCAGAACCTAAAGCCAGGTTTTTCAGTACTTCCCTTCTGTTATATTTATTGGTCATAAAAAATGATTTAATTTATTAATAAGAATATGAACAAGTCTTTCTAGATCAACCGGAAAACATAAATAATAAATGTAAATTTTACATTAATAATTCTAAAAACAAAGTTTTTAACTCTTCATTCCTGAAAATTATACTATTAAAAGATTTTAAAGTTTAGGAAATTTCAAAATTATATCCCGATTTTAATAATTTTTGATAATTCTTATTATCAAATTTATATAAAAATGCACCTCGCCGTGAGCTTGATTTATCTTTCTCATCCAGCTTAATTAGAACATTTAGAGAAAGAACTTTTTTCCTGAAGTTTCTATCATCAAGCTTCCTTTGATAAATAGCTTCATATAACTGCTGAAGCTGAGGAATTGTAAATTTTTCAGGAAGTAACTCAAAACCAATTGGTTGAAACCGCGCCTTTTGTTTAAGCCTTTCCAGGGCATCGTCTACCATTTTATTATGATCCAGCACCAAAACGGGAATTTCTTCAATATCATACCAATGAGCCCCGTGTTTTTCAACCAGCTCCTTATCATAATCGTTAATACGAATTAAAGCATATTGGGCAATAGAAATACAACGATAACCGGGATCTCTATCGGCAGCACCGTAAGACCTTAACTCCTCCATATATACCTCCCTTAAACCTGTAATTTCCTCCAGCACGCGTTTTGCCGCCTGCTGTACATCTTCCCCGAGATTTACAAAGCTTCCTATTAAAGACCAGTTGTCCAGGTAGGGTTTTACTCTTCTTTTAAAGATGAGTAATTTGATCCTGCCTTCTTCAAAACCAAAGATTATACAATCTGTTGCAACATACATCTTATCCTGCTGCGCATAATAATCCCGGATTTTGTCTGACATATTTACAAATTGAATAAGTACCCTACAAAAAAACTACAATTTTTTCTAATTAAAAATTAATGTACAATATACATTTATTATCTTTGATATCTTCCTTAGTATAATCAAATCAAAAAGCATTAACTCATGCCTTTCGAAACCAGCTTCAAATCTCAGGTATATGTTGCATCTCCAGGGCGAATCAATTTAATTGGGGAACATACAGATTATAATAACGGGTTTGTAATGCCAACTGCAATAGATAAAAAGATCTACTTCGGGTTGCGAAAAAATAAAAGTTCTTCCCAATGCACTATTTACAGCGAAACTTACAGGAAAGGATTTGAATTTGATCTTAAAAGAATTGAAAAAAGCCAAAATACGTGGGAGAATTATATCCTCGGAGTTGTATTGGAACTTAAAAATAGACAATTGCCATTGGCGGGATTTGACTGTGTTATTAAAAGCGAATTACCCATTGGAGCAGGCATCAGCAGTTCTGCAGCCCTGGAATGCGGACTCGCTTCGGGTTTAAATTCCTTATTTGATCTTAAACTTGAAAAGCAGGAAATTGTAAATCTTTCTCAATCTGCAGAAAATAATTTCGTTGGCTCCAACTGCGGAATTATGGATCAATATGCTTCTGTTATGAGCAAAAAAGAGCATTTCATCCTTTTAGATTGCCTGACTCTTGAAGCTGAATACATTCCTGCCGATTTTAAATCCTGTAAGATCCTCCTTGTTAATTCTAAAGTTTCACATAGCCTTGCAGATGGAGAATACAACACCCGGAGAAAGGAATGTGAAAGTGCCTTAAAGATCCTTCAGGAAAAAAATACCAGGGTCATCACATTAAGAGATGTTGACATTCAAATGCTAAATGACACAAAAAACTTTCTTACTGAGAAACAATATAAAAGGGTTCTTTATGTACTTCAGGAAAATGAAAGAGTTATTAAAGGAAGTAATTATTTAAAATCTGGAGATCTGAAGAAATTTGGAGAATTAATGTATCAATCCCATTACGGGCTGCGGGATCTTTATGAGGTAAGTTGCAAAGAGCTGGATTTTCTTGTAAAATTTTCTGAAGAAAAAGAATTTATT
>CAZXEY010000006.1:27659-43464 GCA_964639695.1 uncultured Antarcticibacterium sp.
TACTACAGATTATGAAGCGGTAAAAGGCGCCCGAATGATGGGAGGTGGCTTCGGTGGTTGCACCATCAATTTAATCGAAAGTGATGCTATTGAAGCCTTTATAGAAGAAGTAACGAAAGAATATTTTTTTAAATTTAATTTAAAACCAGATCTTATCACAGTCGTTCCGGATGGTGGAACCATTGTCTCTTCTTTCAACAATTAAAATCCTGCTATAAAAATATATTATGAGCGAAAAATTAAATTCAGCACCACACAGGCGATATAATATTCTAACAGGAGAATGGGTTTTGGTTTCCCCGCACCGAACTAAAAGGCCCTGGCAGGGGAAAACTGAAGAACCTGTAGCGGAAACTCGTCCACATTATGAAGAAGATTGTTATCTATGCCCCGGAAATGAAAGATCAAACGGAGAAGTAAACCCCCACTACAAGGAGCCCTTTGTTTTTATAAATGATTTTCCCGCATTAATGCCAAAAGGTCCCGAAGAAAAGGTGGAAGAGGGTTTATTAAAAGCAGAATCTGAAACAGGGATTTGCAAAGTAGTTTGTTTTTCCCCAGATCATTCTCTTACCCTTCCTTTAATGGAAGTGGAGGATATTGTAAAAGTAGTGCAGACCTGGAAAAAAGAATACAAAGAATTGGGCTCCACAAAAGGAATTAATTACGTACAGATCTTTGAAAATAAAGGAGATGTTATGGGTTGCAGTAACCCCCATCCCCACGGGCAAATTTGGTCACAAAAATCTTTACCGGTTGAAATCGTGAAGAAGACCCAACATTTAAAGGAGTACTGGGTAAAAAATAAGAAAAGCCTGCTTGGTGCTTACCTGGACCAGGAGCTAAAATTAAATGAACGTATTGTTCTTCAAAACGAAGCTTTTGTTGCACTTGTACCTTACTGGGCGGTTTGGCCCTATGAGGTAATGATCATTCCCAGAAAACAATATCAGGACATCACACATTTAAATTCTGAAGAAGAGAGATCCTTTGCCTCAATTATTAAAGATCTTTGTATAAGGTATGATAATCTTTTCAGCTCTTCCTTTCCTTACTCCTCCGGGATCCATCAACAACCCACAACAGGAGAAAAACATCCTGAATGGCATTTTCATATGTCCTTTTACCCTCCCCTCTTACGATCCCGAACGGTTAAAAAATTTATGGTAGGTTATGAAATGTTCGCCAGCCCCCAAAGAGATATAACAGCAGAACAGGCAGCCGAGACCTTAAGGAACCTTTCAGAAATTCATTATTTAAATAAATAACTTATTTTGCTAGTTTATGGGTTAAGCGAAGTAGACGTAAATGAAAATTACCAGTGCGCAAATTCCAACACCTACAGGTTTTACTAACTTCCAAGCCTTAATATCCACTTGTTCGGTATAATTATCTACATAAGAGGAAGGTAGGGGTTTCCACTTCCCTATTAAGTACATTATTGTAATGTTGAGAACAAAAAGAATAGCCATTACGTGTAAGTAGTGGGGTAATGTACCTTCTTCGACCACGAAATATTTTAGTCCCAGGTAAACCAGGTAAAAACCAACACCACTTATAATAGCCACTTTTGCAGCAAGTGCAGGAATACGGCTACTTAAATACCCCACAACTACAATAGTTAAAATTGGAATACTGTAAGCACCATTAACTTCCTGAAGGTATCCAAAAAGTCCCTGGGGAGCATTGGCAATTAAAGGAGCAATAAACATGGAAGCGATTGCCAGAAGAATCCCGAACTGCTTTCCTTTTTTTACCACTGTGTGCTCCGTCGCTTCCTGGTTGAAATATTGCTTGTAGATATCTACACCAAAAAGAGTAACCGAACTGTTTAAAGCTGAGTTGAAGGAACTTAAAATAGCACCAAATAAAACGGCAGCAAAAAATCCTACCAGGGGAGCAGGAAGAACGGCATTAACAAGAGCAGGATAAGCCTGATCTGGATTGTCCAGGTTGCCCTGGAACATATGAAATGCTATAATTCCCGGAAGAACGACCATAATGGGACCTAATATCTTAATAAACGCAGCCAGCATTAAACCTTTCTGTCCTTCTTTAAGATTTTTTGCAGCTAGAGCGCGTTGAATAATTGCCTGGTTGGTCCCCCAGTAAAACAGCTGTACCAGCATCATACCTGTAAATATGGTAGAAAATGGTACTGAGGCTTCAGGGCCACCAATAGATTCAAACTTTTCAGGATTGGAATCCACCAGGACTTCAAGGCCATTTAAAATGCCACCATCGCCAATTGCCATTAAGCCGAAGATTGGGATCATAAGACCTCCCACCAGTAAACCTATGGCATTAACGGTATCTGAAACAGCAACAGCTTTTAAACCTCCAAAAATTGCATAGATGGAACCTACAATTCCAATTCCCCAAACACAGATCCAAAGTGCAGTAGTATCTGAAACATCCAGCAACTCGGGTACATCAAACATAGTACTTAAAGCAAGACCTCCTGAATAAAGCACTATTGGCAGGAAAATAATCATATAACCCGAAAGAAAAAGCGCAGAAACCAAGGTCTTTGTCATTGGGTCAAATCTTCGTTCCAAAAACTGCGGCACGGTGGTAAGCCCCCCTTTTAAATAACGTGGTAATAGAAATAAAGCAGTAATTACAATGGCAATAGCAGCCAAAGTCTCCCAGGCCATTACCAGAATTCCTTCAGAAAATGCCTGCCCGTTTAATCCTACTATTTGTTCAGTTGATAGATTGGTGAGGAGAACAGAACCTGCTATAACACCAGCCGTTAAACTTCTTCCTCCTAAAAAATAGCCATCGCTCGAAGTTTCATCCGTTTTTCTAGTGGCGAGATATGCAAAAATTGCTACAAGAGCAGTAAAACCAACGAACGAAATAATTCCAATCATAAAGATGAGTTATAATATTTTGTTAAATATAAAAGTTTATCCTGTAATAAAGTAAAATCTGCATCTATTTCGTTTCTATTTAATTTTAAACTTCCAGGACGAGTAATTTCTATACTCTTCCCCGGGATTTAATATGGCTGATGGAAAATTAGAATGATTAGGAGCATCTGGAAAATTTTGTGTTTCAATGCAAACAGATGGATATTCTGCTATGGGATTTTTGTATTCCCATTTCTGCGGAAGATTTTCAGGAATATAAACAACTACTGAAGGCTGATTGGTTTTAACGGTCAATTCAACACCCGATTGCGGAGCATAAAGTTTGACTGCAGGATAAGAACTTTTCCTGAGTACAAAAGTGTCATCTACCTCCTGTTCCCCAATTGGCCTGGAAATTGAAAAATCTTTGCTATGATTATTGAGTGATATAAAACTTCCGGAAGGCCTTAATTTTTCGTCCACTTCAAGTATTTCATCAGAGGCTATTTCCAGCTCATGATCCTTTACACTACCCTCTCCGTTTAAATTATAATATGTGTGATTTGTAATATTTACCGGAGTCGCTTTATCTGTTTTTGCCGTATATACTATTACAAATTCATTTTCTTCAGTTAAGGTATAAGTAACCTTTATAAGAAGATTACCTGGATATCCCTCCTCCCCGTGCTTCGAGAGATAACTTAAGGTTACCTCATTGTTTTCAGGATCATAAACATCAAGATTCCAGAGTTTATATTGATAACCCCTTAACCCACCGTGCAAATGCACTCCCCTGCTGGCATGTAATTTATAAATTTGATCGTTCAATTTAAAACGCCCATTAGAAATCCTTCCTGCATATCTACCTACAGAAGCTCCAAAGCACCTGTTTTCTTCCTCATAATTTTTGGACAAATAATCTTCTGGATATTTAGGACCAACAGTAATATTAATATTCCTGTCATTTTTGTCATTTAAAATAAAATCAAAAACTGTTGCTCCTAAATTGAGTATTTGGATTTCTGTACCTAAAGAATTTCTTAAGCGATATAATTTTATAACACCTTTCGAATCGGGGGAGGTCTTTATCATTGAAATGAACCGGGAATTTTTTCTAATCTTGTTGTGTTCTTCAAAGGAAGGATTTTTTAAGATATTATAAAAGATGTTCCTGATACAATCTTTACCTTTGTTGATATCGAATCCACATTTGCAATTGGATTATTAAAATGTAAAGTATGGCATTATCAAATAATGATATTTTTAAAAAATTAAGAGTTGCATTAAAACTTAGAGATGAGGATATTGTAAATATTTGTGCCCTTGTAGATTTTAAAGTTACAAAAAGTGAGTTAGGAGCGATATTTCGAAGTGAAGATCATCCCAAATATGTAGAATGTGGAGATCAATTTCTTCGGAACTTTTTGAATGGATTAGTAATACATATGCGGGGACCAATGCCTAAAAAGGAAACGAAAGCACCTAAAAAGACTGATAATAACTGAAGGAAATAAATTAAAGAAAAAAATCCCGTTTTTACCGGGATTTTTTTCTTTTACAACTCTTTACATTTTGTTAAGTAAAGGCATTGCATAAGTTTTTCCTACTTCCAAAGTTTCGTCTTTAAGAACCTGATCCATTAATTTTTCTCCAATGAATTTTTTGGCGTAAGGATCCTGAAAACTTACGTGCAATATTTTCATTTTTCTCTCGCTGTCAAGGATGAAAAGAATTCTTCCCTGTACATCTTCTTTAATGACTAAATCTGCATCTTTTAAAAATTTTCCTACTTCAGTAGAAAAAGTGTTTTTTGGTTTAACAGGAGTTTCAGATCCGGCAAAAGAATTGCTGCAGATCATAATTGCTAACACAGCCGCGAAGGTTTTTAGATGTCTCATAACTATTCGTTTTTAATGATGATTGATACTATAGAGACCGGGAAAAAACATCTTCTGTTACAACCTTAACAAATTATTAACTATTGGCATAAAAAAACCCCTGAAGCGTACTCCAGAGGTTCTAAATTTTAATTTATGATAATGTTATTTCAGTACTTCCTGTACTTTATCTGCAGCTTCCTGGAATTCAACAGCACTGTACACATCAAGTCCGCTATTGTCAATCAATTCCTTAGCAATATCGGCATTCGTTCCCTGTAATCTAACAATAATTGGCACTGTAATAACATCACCCATATTTTTATATGCATCTACAATGCCCTGGGCTACGCGATCACATCTTACAATTCCCCCAAAAATGTTTACTAAAATCGCTTTTACGTTTGGATCTTTTAAGATTAGCCTGAATGCTTCTTCAACTCTTTTGGCATCTGCAGTACCACCAACATCAAGGAAGTTAGCCGGCTCTCCACCTGCCTGTTTTATAAGATCCATAGTTGCCATTGCAAGACCGGCACCATTCACCATACATCCCACATTACCGTCAAGATCTACGTAGTTTAGTCCAACTTTCTTAGCTTCAACTTCAACAGGGTTTTCTTCTCTAATATCACGCATCTCGGCATAATCCTTATGACGAAAAAGAGCGTTATCATCTAAAGTTACTTTGGCATCAACTGCCATAATTTTATTATCACTGGTCTTAAGAACCGGATTTATTTCAAACAATGATGAATCAGATTTTTCAAAGGCTTCATAAAGGGAATGAACAAATTTGGTCATTTCTTTAAAAGCAGTCCCGCTAAGCCCAAGATTAAAAGCTATCCTTCTCGCCTGGAAAGGCATTAATCCAACGGCAGGGTCTATTTCTTCAGTAAAAATTAAATGCGGAGTTTCTTCTGCAACTGTTTCGATATCCATTCCACCCTCAGTAGAATACATAACCATATTACGACCTGTTCCACGGTTTAGAAGTACAGACATATAGTATTCTTCGGGTTCGTTTTCGCCTGGATAGTAAACATCTTCTGCAACCAGTACCTGGTGCACCTTTTTACCTTCAGCAGAGGTTTGAGGAGTAACAAGATTCATCCCGATGATCTTACCGGCTATTTCTTCAACCTCTTTAAGATTTTTTGCCAGTTTAACACCGCCACCTTTACCACGCCCTCCGGCATGAACCTGGGCTTTAATAACGTGCCAGCCGGTTCCTGTTTGCTCAGTAAGCTCTTTTGCGGCTTCTACTGCCTCTTGTGGAGTTTGAGCAACTATGCCACGCTGAGTGCGTACGCCAAAGCTGCTTAAAATTTCTTTTCCTTGATACTCGTGTATGTTCATATCTGCTTTTTCTTCAGTATTAGTAACGGTTGACAAAAGTAACAAATGTAAAAGGATTGTACCAATCTTTTTTACCCTGTTGGTGAGAGAGCTATGGTATTTCTTATAAAAGCTAAATTCATTAATTTTTTAATTTTCCAAGCATTTATAAGGGTTTAGCCGTAAAAAGCTAAATCGATTTAGTAAATAACCCCTTCATTTTTGTAGTAAATAATTACATCGGGGTATTTTTGTAGATCAAATTAGTCTAAAATGAAGAAAGCACTCATAGCATTAGCGATTGGAGGATTTGGAATAGGAATGACAGAATTTGTTATCATGGGAATTCTTCCAAACGTTGCACAGGATCTTGATATAACTATACCCCAGGCAGGCCATTTTATAGCCGCCTACGCACTGGGGGTTGTAGTTGGAGCTCCTATTCTTACCGGAATTGCAGGTAGATGGCCGGCTCATAAAATTTTAATGCTCTTAATGGTTTGGTTTACTATTTTCAACACATTATCGGCCTTTGCATACAGCTACAACAGCTTATTAATTGTAAGATTTCTTTCAGGTTTACCTCACGGTGCCTTCTTTGGTATTGGTGCAGTAGTAGCCGGCAAACTGGCAAAGCCAGGGAAATCGGCACAAGCTATTGCCACAATGTTTACGGGCCTCACTCTAGCCAATGTTCTTGGAGTTCCTCTGGGAACTTATCTGGGACAGAACTTTAGCTGGGGAGTTTCCTTTTTAGCAGTAGGTGTGGTAGGTGTTTTGGCAGTGCTGAGTGTAAAATTCTGGATGCCGAATTTACCAAAATCCTCTGCAAATGGATTTAAAAAGGATGCAAAAGTCCTGAAGCGGGGAGAACTTTGGCTGGTTTTTTTACTTACCACAATTGGTACCGGCGGATTTTTTGCCTGGTACAGTTACATAGCTCCTTTGGTGACAGATGTTGCAGGTCATCCTGAAGGAATAGTGAGTTATGTAATGATCCTGGCAGGAACAGGAATGGTAGCCGGTAATCTTATAGGAGCAAAAATGGCCGAAAAATTTGAACCCCTAAATGCGGTGATAATTTCATTAGTCGTAATGGTATTTCTGTTAATTAGCAACACCTTTTTATCTGACGGGAAAATTGCTGTATTTATCCTAACATTTTTAATTAGCACATTTGCCTTCTGCCTTGCCACGCCCATACAAATGGCAATGATAAACACAGCAAAAGGATCTGAAATGCTTGGATCTTCACTTAACCAAAGTGCCTTTAACATAGGAAATGCTTCGGGGGCATACTTTGCAGGTTTACCTATAGCCATGGGATATGGAATCCCATCTGCAACCCTGGTAGGGGCTGCAATGGCGGGCGCAGGAGTATTACTGGCTGGAGCAGTAATTCTAGTTAGGCGGCGAAAAAGCGAGCAGGTTCTGGCTTTCGAGTAGAAAAATATACAATAAATCCTTTTCTGTTATATTTTGTGATTCTTTATAGTTATTAGGATTACATAGCTATTTTTGCAGACTTAAAATTTAAGAATGAAAGATCAAGATCTGATTAAAATTGCGGAAGAATTTGGAAGCCCGGTGTACGTGTATGATGCCGATAAAATCACCTTTCAGTATAAGAGGTTGACCAATGCATTTAGCAACATTGAGCAACTGCGAATTAATTATGCAGCTAAGGCTCTTTCAAATATATCTGTATTAAAACTTCTGAATAATTTAGGAGCCGGGTTGGATACTGTATCTATTCAGGAAGTCAAACTAGGATTAAAAGCAGGTTTTGAAGCTTCCTCTATAATTTATACCCCCAACGGAGTTTCTCTTGAAGAAATAGAAGAAGTAACCAAGCTTGGAGTTCAAATTAATATTGATAATCTTTCTATTCTTGAACAATTTGGTACAAGACATCCTAAAGTCCCTGTGTGTATCAGGATCAATCCCCATGTGATGGCAGGTGGAAATACCAATATTTCAGTTGGCCATATAGATTCAAAATTTGGAATTTCCATTCACCAGATTCCGCACTTGTTAAGAATCGTTGAAAATACGGGAATGTATATCAATGGAATTCATATGCATACCGGGAGCGATATTTTGGATATTGAAGTTTTCCTTTATGCTGCGGAAATTCTTTTCGATACTGCAAAACATTTTAAAGAGCTTGAATTTCTGGACTTCGGAAGCGGGTTTAAAGTACCTTATAAGGAAGGCGATATAGAAACAAATATTGAAGAATTAGGAGAAAAACTTACCGGAAGATTTCAGGAATTTTGTAAAGAATATGGTAAAGACCTTACTCTTGCCTTTGAACCCGGGAAATTCTTGGTAAGTGAGGCTGGATCTTTCGTGGCACGGGTAAACGTAATAAAACAAACAACCTCCACAGTTTTTGCAGGTGTCGATACAGGTTTCAATCATTTAATAAGGCCAATGCTTTACGGTTCAAGACATGAAATTATAAATATTTCTAATCCTGAAGGAAAAGAACGATTCTACTCTGTTGTGGGATATATTTGCGAAACTGATACTTTTGCCAGCAATCGCAGGATCTCCGAAATTACTGAAGGGGATCTTTTATGTTTTAAAAACGCAGGAGCTTATTGCTTTACAATGGCCAGTAACTATAATTCAAGATACCGGCCGGCAGAAGTTCTTTGGTATAAGGATAAAGCACATCTTATAAGAAAACGTGAAGTTTTCGATGACCTGGTAAGAAATCAAATTGAAATAGAGCTTTAAAGTTTCCTCTCATTTTCAAAAGTTTTTTATAAATTTCTATTGGCGTGAAATCTTCTTGTCAATGATAAATAGGATATGAAAAAGTTTTTATGGTTTCTCCTGGTCCTCCTGATCATTTTTTTAGGATTGGTTTATATCTCCCTTTGGGGAACCAATAAAACTTTTGAAACTGCAACTATAGTAAATATTGAAGCAAAGGATCTAAGGGACCAGGATTCCGTTTTGGTAATTACATCTACTTTGTACGATGCAAATCCTTTAAAAAGGTTTATGCAGGGCAACAATTATCGTGAAGCCTGGAAAGCCAAATTAAAAATCCCTGTTGTATATCTGGATACTCTCCTGGGAGGAATGAAGATCATTAAAGAAGGTGGAGGAAGTCAAACCCACTCCTTAAGATTGCAAAATTCCCAGGGAATACTTTACAGCCTTAGAAGTGTAAATAAAGATCCTTCTTCCCATATTCCCGAGTTGGCAGATTTTCTTGGCCTGGAAAATATTGTTATAGATGGTATTTCTGCCCAACATCCTTACGGAGCGATCGCTGCTGCTGCTCTTGCTGAAGTGGCGCAGGTACAGCACACCCATCCAAAAGTTGTCTTTGTTCCTAAACAGAAGTTTTTGGCAGGTTACAACGATAAATATGGCAATCGGTTATTTCTTCTGGAATATGAAACTGAGGGCAACATCAACTGGACCAACTTAAGTAATGTAAAAAAGATAATTGAAACCGATGAACTTCAGCAATTAAAGAGCGAAGTTGGAGAAAAACTTCAGATAGACGAGAATGCCTATATACGGGCGAGATTATTTGATATGCTTATAGGTGACTGGGACAGGCACGCAGAGCAATGGGGATGGATCCTCGTTCAGGAAAAGGACATGTTGAAAGCAATACCCCTTGCCGGGGACAGAGACAATGCTTTTTTCAAATTAGCAGGTGTTATTCCTACTATTATCTCCCACAAATATATTACACCCATGGTACGCCCTTTTGAAAAGGATATAGATTATATGCCGGGATTGGTTTATCCTTTAGATGTTTATTTGCTAAAGAATGTGCCACAGAAAAGTTATTTAAAAGAAGCTGAATTTTTACAACAACAATTAACGAATGAGAAAATTATTGAAGCTCTCAAAGTTTGGCCGAAGGTTCTTTATGATCTTGACGGAGAAGAAATAGTCTCTAAAATTATTAAAAGGCGGAATGACCTGTTAAAGTATGCACGGGAGTTTCACGAAGAAATAGAACAGCGGGATTATCTTTCCAAACCCTTAAAAGGATCTGAAGATCTTAAACTGCAGCCTAAGCTCATCAAATGTTTTGATTGCGAATAAAGTTTATAGCTTACCGTCATTAATTTCTATCCAGTATCCATCGGGGTCCTGTAAATAAATCTGATTTACTCCGTCTGGTCGCATGTTGGTAGTTTTTTCTTCCCCGGGCCAATTTTCGAATTGAACATTTTTTTCTTTTAAGAATTCCATAAGTTCCGGAAGTTTCCCTGTATTAATGGCCATATGTACCCCTTTATGCTGTACTACCTGATCTTCACTTTCTATGAGATGGATCTGTACTTTATCATCAAGAGCAAACCACCGTATATGATCTCCTAATCCACCGTTAGGGATTTCTTTTAGTCCTAAAATTTTTCCGTAGAAATTGGCAGAAGAAGCCAAATCTTTTACTAAAAGAGCATCGTGGTCCTTTTTAAAGTTAAACCCGGTTTGAGCAGAAGCAAAAACTGAGAACAAAAGAATTAGTGATGTTGAGCTAAAGGTCTTATAATTTTTCATTTTTAGAATTTTCAGAAAAGGAAAGATACTGTAACATTTCTATTTCTCAAAAGCGACTTAATTCTTTCCTAAATTAATGATAAAGGCATTTTGTGCAGAAATAGAATTTTATACTTTCCGCATTAAACTTTATTAATTACAAAAAATATTTCATTGGCCGATCATATAAAAATTAAGGAATCTAAAATTCTTTCCCATGCTTGGGGAATATTAAATGAGATCAATTACGACTATGAATATGAAAAGACAAAATGGAAAAATATTACCCGGGAAAGTTATAATACTGGAGATGGTGCTACTGTGCTTTTGTATAACAGGAAGAGCAAAAAGGTAATACTTACAAGACAATTCCGGCTGCCAACTTACCTCAATGGCAATAAAGGGGGAATGCTTATTGAAACCTGCGCAGGTTTATTAGATAAGGATTCACCCGAAAATTGTGTTATCAAAGAAGCCGAAGAAGAAACCGGTTATATAATTACCAAACCCGAAAAAGTTTTTGAAGCTTACTCTTCTCCCGGGTCCCTTACAGAAATTATGTATTACTATATTGCTGAATATTCTAATGAAAAAAAAGTAGGTGAAGGAGGAGGATTAAATGAAGAAAAAGAATTTATTGACGTACTGGAATATTCTTTTGAGGATGCTTACAAGATGATCTTTTCAGGAGAAATTAAGGACTCAAAAACAATACTTCTGCTTCAGCATTTAAAAATTAAAAATTTCTTTTAATTTAACTGGTCTGTATTCTGAAAAAGCTAACCTAAGGTTAAAACTTTACTTCAGGATTAAATTTAAATTATCTTTCTTCCCTTAAAGATTATATATGCTGTATTTACTGCATAAGCCTGATGATATTGAAAATTTAGAAAAAAAGATCCTCCCTCTCTTCAAAGACCGGGAGGTAATTTTAATAAAATTTCCCGGGCCTATAGAAATTGAACTGGAAACAGAGGATACCGTAATTACCTATTTGGATGATGAAAATTTAAGGCAATTCCTGCCTCTAGCCGGAGAAAAAAAGTGGCCGGTGGGCCTTTTACCTCATCCCAGAAACATTTACATTACTAAAGGGCTTGGGATTTCAGAAAAACTAAAAGAGACGGTCGATGAAATTCTCGATAATACCTCGGGTCATAAACTGGATTTGCTTTATTGTAATGACGAACCTGTTTTTAGATCTGTAAACATAGGTGATATTTTTGCTTTAACTGAAAATCCCGGGAAGCACCAGTTTACCACGGAGGTTATCAATTTTTTGAAAAAATTAAAAAAGCTTCCTACTCTTGTTCACAGGCCCTTCCAGATAAGTTCGGGGGAGGAAAAAATCATTCACACCTCTGCCCTGGGCATGATTGTCGTTGAACATCCTCTAAGCTCTGTAGTGTCCAAAAGGTTAATAGAAAAAAGTGCTACTAACGATGGTATGTTCCACGTACTTATTCTTTCTCCCCAAAATACTTTTGAACTTTTGTGGTTTTTACTAAGAAGCCTTATACCTCGTAATAAACCAATGGAATCTTTGCCTGATTTTATAGGTCAAATAAAAACATCTGATCTTAAAATTGAGGATAATGAGGTCATTGAATATTCCATTGATGGTATAAAACACCAGGCTAAAGTGGTGAATCTTTGTGTAAAACACGAAGCTTTAGTTCTAAGACAGGAAAGTATTTATGCCACCGAAGAACACGGGGCAGATGCTAAAAAAAGTTTTAAGACCGATAAATTACCCAGTGGAGAAAAGAGAGATGAATTAACAAAACGAAAACTCCCTATTCTACCCCGGGCTACTACCGAAGAATTTCAAGACCTTTTTAAAGTACTAAGGGAGAATTCAAAGATTACTTCGGCTTTTGTGGTAATGATGATCCTTTCTACAGTAATTGCAACATTTGGCCTTTTTGGTAATTCTTCACCTGTAATAATAGGGGCGATGATCCTGGCACCAATTATATCACCAATCGTATCCTTTTCTATGGGAATGGTGAGGTATGATCCTAATATGCTTAAAAAAGGAAGTGTTACAATACTGGTTGGCACATTGGTTTCTCTTCTTTTTGCAGCGGGGGTGAGTTTAGCGATTCCCCTTCAAATTGTAACTTCTGAAATTGATGCAAGGCTCTCACCTACCCTGTTAGATATGGGTATTGCTGTCGCCTCAGGGATTGCAGCTGCTTATGCACATGCCAAGGAAGAAATAGCAAAAAGCCTTGCAGGCGTAGCTATTGCCGTTGCGCTGGTGCCGCCTCTTTCTGTTGCAGGAATTGGAATAGGCTGGTTGAACTGGGAGGTTTTTTCCGGAGCTTTTCTTCTTTACGCCACCAACCTCGCAGGTATTATAATGTTTGCAGGTATCACTTTTCTTCTATTAGGTTTTGCTCCATTTAAGCGGGCGAGGTTGGGATTAATCTATACGCTAATTATAATTATTCTCGTAATGATCCCTCTAACATTTTCCTTCAACAGGATTAGGCAGGAAGCTAATTACAGTACTGTTTTAGAAAAAACGGTATTTGAAGATGTAGTTCTAAGGGATGTTAAGGTAAGACTTGGTGATCCCGTGAGGGTTTTTGTAAGAATAGTAAGCCCTAATTCCATAGAGGATTCTGAACTTAAGGTTATTAAAGAAAAAATTGAGAAAAGACTAGGTACAGAAATTATTCTAGAAGTTGTTACGGCAGTCGAAATATAAGCCAGTCTGCTTAACAATGGAAGGTGCTTTTTTTAAGGTCATTTTCAGAAAAAATTTTTTATGGTATTTTACAAAGCTAAAACAGAAAAGGAGCTCCCTCCACTCCACCTATGAAGCTGAGATTTAATGCTTACAAAAAAACTACCGACGATTTCATTAACGATATCCTGGTAGAATGCCCTGCCTGCTGTAAAAAAGCAATTGTAAAAACATCTTCTCAAAATAAGGTCGAGCAGGAAACCAAGGTAACCTGCACAGGTTGTGGCTACAATAAATTTTTACTTGAAAAACCAAAAGACCGAGTAACCTTTAGCAATGGTAAAACATGGGATTTGCGATTTTTAAATTTGAATAGTAACGTGGATCCTTATTTTGGATTAAATCTTTGGTTACAGAAAGAATTTAATGATGGGATATTTTGGGCGTACAGTTATGATCATCTTAGATTTCTGAAGGGCCATATTTCTGCTGACTTGCGGGAGCGGGATCTTGATAATATTTTAAATCGTTCAATTGGAAGCCGGTTGCCAAAATGGTTAAGTCTTGGGAAGAACAGGGAAAATCTCATTAAGGTTATTAAAGCCCTTAAAGAGAAATAAAATACCTGGAGGCCTTCATAAATAATTTAATGTTTCTCTAGTTTTTACGACCAACTATAAAACCAAAAAACTTATAATATGAAAATTGATATTTGGTCAGACATTAGATGCCCATTTTGCTATATAGGTAAAAGGAAGCTTGAAAATGCCCTGAAACAATTTGACGATAATAAAAGAGTAGAGGTAAACTGGCATAGTTTTGAATTGGACCCTTCGTTACAAACTCAACCCAACATTGATACAATAGATCATTTTACTAAAACTAAAAATATTTCCCGGGAACAGGCTATGCAAATGTTCAATGGAGCAAAAAAAATGGCTAAAGAAGTTGAACTTGAGATGAACCTTGAAAAAACAGTCGTTGCCAATTCATTTTTAGCACATCAGCTTCTACATTTTGCAAAAACTAAAGGAAAGGGAGATGAATTAAAAGAAGCTCTTTTAAAAGCTCATTTTACTGAGTCCAAAAACATTGATGATAAAGATACTTTGTTAAACATTGCTGTTTCGAAAGGCCTTTCTTTGCAGGAAACAGAACAAGTTTTGGTTTCAGGAAAATTTTCACAGGCCGTAAGGGAAGATGAAGCTGCCGCTCAAAGAATTGGGATAAGTGGAGTTCCATTCTTCATTTTTAATGAAAAGTACGCGGTATCAGGAGCACAATCTGAAGAATCATTTTTACAGGTTTTGAATAAAGTGAGGGATGAAGAGCTGGAATCCATTGCAGTTGATAATAATAATTCCTGCAGTACTAATAGTTGCGACTAAAGTTATAAAATTTTAAATGAACTAATTCTCCTGCACAAATACAGGAGAATTTTTTTTTGTAAAAAACTAAACTCCTTAAACTGTTATATTAAATTTGAGATAAGATTTTTAAGAACAATTTTAATGACTACAACAGAACAATTAAATTGTGACGTGCCGCAACTTTGGCTTAAACACCAAATAGAGCTAAAAAGTTTTATAGTAAAAAGAATAAAAGATCCTCAACTCGCAGAAGATATTTTGCAGGAAGTTCTATTAAAAGTTTACCGGTTTTGTTCCTCAAAATCAGGGGTCAATAATGTGCGAAGCTGGCTTTTTCAAATTGCGCAGAATACCATAATTGACCATTATAGAAAACAAGCCAAATTTTCTGATAAAGAAATTCCGGAGTTATTAGTTGAGGATGAGAATTCTGCATTTAAAGATGCCGTAAATTATATTTCTCCCATGCTTGAATTTCTTCCTGAAGAATATGCTGTTCCTCTAAAGTTTTCAGATATAGACGGTATGAAACAGGTTGATATTGCTAAAAGCCTTGGCTTAAGCCTTTCTGCTACAAAATCAAGAATTCAAAGAGCGAGACAACTTCTAATGGCCGAATTCATTACCTGCTGCAATTTTGAAAAGGATGCCACAGGAAACTTGCTTTCTTTTGAAATAAAACAATCCTGTAAGCCCTTGCAGGAATTCAAGAATAAAAATCTTTAATTTTTTTTGCGTCTTTTTCCCACCTCTTACGTCCTGGATATGTAACAATAAAACATATTTAAAATGAAAAGATTTCACGTACACGTAAGAGTAAAAAACCTCGATGAGAGCGTAGCATTTTATAACGCTCTTTTTAATTCTAAACCCACCATTTTAAAATCTGATTATGCCAAATGGATGCTGGAAGACCCCCGGGTTAATTATGCTATTTCCACAGGCCATGCCCAAAACGGTATAGAACATTTGGGCTTTCAAATGGAAACTGAAGACGAACTCCTTGAGGTTTATAATAATATGCAATTGGCAAAAGGCACAATTAGAGAAGAAGGAGATTGTACCTGTTGCTACTCCAAATCGCAAAAAAGCTGGATTACAGATCCTCAGGGGGTAGATTGGGAAGCATTTTACACATATGGAACCACC
>CAZXEY010000007.1:0-9516 GCA_964639695.1 uncultured Antarcticibacterium sp.
CAAAGTATCTATCGGCCATTTCATCAGAAAGTACAATGGATTCCCGCTGATCCAAAGAACCTTTAGCAGTTCCATACTTAAATTCCATTGGGAATATTTCAAAGAAAGTGGAATCGACAAAAAGTCCCCTCTCCTCATAAATTTTTTTATCCCCTACCTCATAAAGGTTTTTTGTTTCGGGCAGCATTAAAATCCTGGCAGTTTTTTCAACTTCAGGAAAGTTTTGTTCCAATGTTGGAGCAATCATAGGATAGGTAACAGCAAGATCCTCGGTCCCTTCATTGTCGGTATGATGATTAAACTCTCTGTATACCCGATCACCTTCAGGAAGAAATTTATCGTATTGATATTCGTCCAAAATGAAAAGGGCAATAAGGAAACAGGCGGTAAATCCTAAAGCCAATCCAGCAATATTTAAAAAAGAGAAGCCTTTGTGCCTCATCATATTTCTCCAGGCGATTTTAAAATGATTCTTTATCATGATATTGTACAATTATTCTGTTCTTAAACTTCTGGTAGGGTTGGAAAGGGCTGCCTTAATGGATTGAAAACTTACAGTTATTAAAGTAATAACCATAGTTCCAACCGCTGTAGCAATAAAAATCCAAAGAGAGATATCTGTGCGGTACGAAAATTTCTGTAACCATCCTTCCATAAAGTAGTAGGCAATAGGTATGGCAATGATTAGGGAAATTAGAACTAACCTCACAAAATCTTTTGAGAGCAAAAGCCATAAATTGGTAACAGTAGCGCCAAGAACTTTCCTCACTCCAATTTCTTTCGTACGTCGTTCAGCAACAAAAGAAGTGAGTCCAAATAAACCTAGACAACTTATAAAGATTGCGAGCACGGTAAAAATTTTTGCCAGGCTTGCAATACGTTCTTCAGCCGCAAATTTTTTCGCATATTCTTCATCAACAAAGTCATATTTGAAAGGCAGATTAGGAAATTGTTGTTTAAAAGTGTTTTCGATTAACGCAAGGTTTTCAGTGACACTGTTTTTCGGGTTCAGTCGAAGGTTGTAGTAGCTGGCGTTGTTATTTTGGTCAAAAACATATAACTGCTGTTTAACCGGCGAGTAAGGGGACTGAATAATTACATCCTCCACGACGCCAATAATTTGTATAGGTGGGGCGGGATTTTCCTCATCATCATCCGTTAAAAACTTTCCTATGGGATCTGTCATTCCCATATATTCCATAGCGGTCCTGTTAATGATAACGGCATTGGAATCTGTAGCAAAATCCCGGGAAAAATCCCTTCCCATAATTATTTTCATCCCTAAGGTTTCGACATACTCATAAGAAACCTCTGTCCAGGCGAAATCCTCCTGAAAGTCTTCTGGCTTACCTTCCCATTCATAACCTCCCCGGTTAGACCATACTTCAGTTGTAGGACTCATGGAGGTAGCCATTTCAACTGCCCCGCCGGAATTTATAAACTGGTTTCTCATAAGATCGGCCTTTCCTGTAAAATCGGAACTCATAACCGGTATCTGTATCAAACCACCTTTATTGTATCCAACAGGCCTGTTTTTGCTATGCTGAATTTGACTCATCACCACAAGAGTTCCAATTATAAGTACTACGGAAACAGTAAACTGTGTTACGACCAGGACTTTTCTTGGAAGAGCAGAGAATTTCCCGGAATTAAAGGTGCCTTTTAATACCCTTACTGGGTTAAAGGATGACAAATAAATGGCAGGATAGCCCCCGGCCAATATAGAAGTGATAATTACGAAAAGTAATGAATATAACCAGAACTGTAGATTAGACCAGGGAAAGCTAATCTCCTTACTTGCCAGTTCATTAAAGGTGTTGAGAAAAATAAGCACCAATCCAATGGCTAATAAAAACCCAATCACTGTCACCACAAGAGATTCACTTAAAAACTGTTTTATTAATTGTCCTTTACTGGATCCTATGGCTTTACGAATTCCTACTTCTAAAGCTCTTTTTTCGGACCTGGCCGTGCTTAAATTCATAAAATTTATACAAGCCAGGAACAAGACGAAAGCTCCAATTATTCCAAATAACCAAACATTTTCTATCCTACCACCTGTTTGGATGCCATTTTCAAAGTTGGATCGAAGATGCCAATCCTCCATCGACAATAGAAAAATTTGGGTATCAAATCTAATAGCTTCTTCATTGGCTTTCTTTTTCGAATCAAGGATATTTGCCGTTACCGTTTCCATTGAAAGGTTTTCAGGTATTTTCACAAACATTTGAAACGAATTATTTCCCCATTGATCCCTTGCGCTTTTAATCCATTCCTGGGAATTTACGTAGTGCTTCCAGGGCATAAGAAAGTGAACCTCATTAAACGTAGTATTTTGTGGAAAATCTTCATATACAGCCGTCACCAGCATATCGTCTACGCTATTTACTTTCAGGATTTTTCCCACGGCGTCATCATTTCCAAATAAAGCTTTGGCAGTAGATTGAGAAATCATTATTGAATTTACTTCCTCTAAACCTTTATCGCTTCCCTTTAAGATCTTAGGTTCAAAAATCTCTAACCCCTCTTCCTGGATATAATTTCCCGATCGGGAAATATTCGTTTCTCCATATTTAAGATATTTAGAATTGGTCCATGAGGACATCGCCAGGTTATCAAAATTTGAGCTGTAAGATTCCCTGAATAAAAATTCCAAAGGCCTGGGTATCGCAGGTCCGGTTCCAACCTGGCCATTAAAAGTCTGGCTTTGATATACCTGGGCAATTTTATCGTGATTTGGGAACGACCTGTTAAAATTTACTTCATCCTGAATCCATAAACCAATCATAATCGTTACCGCCATACCAATGGCCAGACCGAATATGTTTATAAAAGAATAAACCTTGTTATTAATTAAATTTCTCCAGGCAATTTTGAAATAATTCTTAATCATGGCGATACACAATTTGATTGATGATGAACCCTTATACTAAGACATTTTCAGTTACTTTTTGACCATCCAGCATTCTAATAATACGATGACTGTATTTCGCATCGTGTTCGCTATGCGTTACCATAATAATGGTAGTTCCTGCTTCGTTCAATTCAGTAAGAAGATCCATAACTTCATTTCCGTTGCTGCTGTCCAGGTTACCTGTTGGCTCATCGGCAAGTATCAGTTTAGGATTATTTACCACCGCCCTTGCAACTGCAACTCTTTGTTGCTGCCCTCCTGAAAGTTGTTGTGGAAAGTGATTTCGCCTGTGCATGATCCCCATTTTTTCAAGGACTTCATGTACCCTTGCTTTTCTGTCGGCAGGTTTTACTCCAGTATAGATCAAAGGCAATTCTACATTTTCAAAAACAGTTAGTTCGTCAATTAAGTTGAAGCTTTGAAAAACAAATCCAATGTTGTGCTTTCTTAAGTTGGCACGTTTTCGCTCATTGAATCCTGCGACTTCTGTTCCATTGAAGATAAAACTTCCACCATCGGGATCATCCAGTAATCCAAGGATGTTTAATAATGTAGATTTTCCACAACCCGAAGGTCCCATGATGGCGACAAATTCACCTTCGTTTACTTTAAAAGAAAGTTTATTTAATGCTACAGTCTGGACCTCTTCTGTCCTGTAAAACTTTTCTAGATTGCTTATTGTTATCATTTTTCCTGGTTATTTTAGACTTTTGTTATTTTAAATTTTTAAGGGAAAGGTCTTAGTAAAGACCTGAATTTTTAATGATTGTGACAGTTATTTTAAAATAAGTTCCTGGATATCACCATAATTATCATAGCTGGAGGTGATCACTTTATCTCCGGGTTGTAATCCTTCGAGGACTTCGTAATATTCTGTGTTCTGGCTTCCAAGACGAATATCTGTTCTATAAGCAGAATTTCCATCTTCACTAACTTTGAAAATCCAGTTTCCTCCTGTTTGTTGAAAGAATCCACCCTTCGGAATTAGGATAGCTTGTTTTTCTTCGCTTAGGGCAAGACGAATCTGCAAAGTTTGTCCTCTTCGAATTCCTTCCGGCACTTCTTCTGTAAAATGCATATCAACCTGAAATCTTCCATTAACCACCTGAGTATATACTTTTTTAATTTCCAACGTAAATTGTTTTCCATTAAATGTGAAGGTTCCTTTTTGACCCGGATAGATCCTCGAAATATAATGTTCGTCAATATCGGCTCTTACTTTAAAGCCGCTTAAAACATCTATTTGTCCCAAACGTTCCCCTTTGTTTTTAGACTGACCAATTTCTGCATCAAGAGAAGTTAACTGGCCGTCTACTGGTGCACGAACTACCAGATCTCCCACCTTTTTTCTCATTAGCTCAAGGGCACTTTGAGTCCTTCCGTAGGAATTCTGCGCCTGGCTAACTTCCTGCTTAGTTGCCAGGGAATCCTGTTTTAAAACCTGCTCTGCCAGCTCCATTCTCTGTTTCTGGTATTTGTAGTTATTCTCAGATTCTATTAATTCCTGCCGGCCAATGGCTTTTTTATCGAATAATTTTTGGTTGAGGTTGTAAATCCTTTCAGCCTCTATTAAACTGTTTTGAACATCTGTCAACTGGTTCATTCTGTTAATAGTATTCTGTCTTGCAGCATTTTGAGAAATCTGCATTTGAGTTAACAGGTTATACACCGACGTTTCCTGGTTTATTAGGCTTAATTCTAGATCGGTATTCGAAAGCCTTAAGATTGGCTCCCCTTTTTTAAGAATAGCACCGTCTTCTACGTATTTTTCCTCCACACGGCCACCTTCTAATGCATCCAAATAAATAGTAGTTATAGGAAGAACAATCCCGTTTACCGGAATATTTTCCTGGAAAACTCCTTGTTGAGCAGTGTTGATACTTATTCTTTCTTGTTGAACGTTCAATTTTGAATTTCCTCCCGAGGAAATAAGTACAAAACCAATTAATCCCAGGATAACAATTCCTCCTATTATCATTGCTATTCTGGCAGGTGTAAACTTCTTCTTTTTTAACGGTATGTCCATTTATTTATCATTTTCCCTATATAATATGATAATTTAATGCCAAGGTTATAAAACATTGTAAAACAGCAAATTAAGATATAAAATGTGGTTTAAAGTGTTCAGTTCCGAACACTTGCTGTTCGAAAATAAAACAGTTATAGAAGTGTTAAACTTTAATGGGTTTAATCTCGTTTTATGGCGTATTTTAAAAGTGCTTCCAGGGTAGGGTGATTGCTTCAGGAAATAACTACGAAGTGATCTTAAAAAATGATTTCACCGCGGTGCATAACAGTGGCCCAGCCACTACTTTATCCCATTTGAAAAACAACTGAGATCTCTTCGGAATAAATGAGAGGTATGTTCCTTAAAAAGAAAAATCATTAATTAACTCTCGTTAACGTTGCTTAACTCAAAATCTAACTCCCTTGAAAGAAATTTACTTCAGAAATAAGAAAGAATTTTTCTTAAGAAAGTAATCTATAGAGTGTATCAAAACCGACCACCAAGTGATCAAAACCGAACAGTAAAAATCAAGTTAAAAAATTTAATTTATTGAATTTCAAATAATTAAAAATCGGCACGGTTCTGATTTACTATAATAACATCATTAATCAAAAAGCGAATATTAATCATTAAATCTATTATTATGAAAAAAGTATTTTTATGTGCAGCACTGTTGTTAAGCATTTTTGCAGCGAAAGCCCAACAAATTGAATTAGACGAAGCGAAGGTGTTATATACACCGCAGGTAATTAAAATTAAGAGTGATAAAAGCAGTTCCACTTATCAGCTTAAATTAAGAGAATCTTCAGCAGGAATTTTTTACCAAAACCCAATTGCATTTATGCAAAAACATCTAAAAATGAAAAATATTATTGAATTATTAGATGAAAAGAACGAATCTTTTACTGTCACATTTAAATCCCAAAAAGGGAGCCTTGTCGCAAATTTTGATGAGAACGGAAATTTAACCAACACAAGCCAAAATTTTAAAAACATTATTGTTCCAAAGGATATTCGCGAAGAGCTTTACCGGGATTACAAAGGTTGGGAAATGGTTAAAAATAAATATGTTGCTAAAGGAAATTCAACCTTTCTTGAAAAACAGACTTACAAAGTAAAACTGAAAAAAGGAAACCGCACAAAAACAATAACTTTAGAAAAGGGTGGTCAGGAATACGCAGTAGCAATGCGATAAAAATTTGAATTAGTTGTAAAGGAGCCGCAGGATTTCAAATCACGCGGCTTCTTTTATTAAGATTATTTCTTTCTTTGAAACTCCAGTTCTTTATCACGTATCCTTCCATAGCGGATTGTAAACATATCCTGCAAATAATTTTGGTAAACTCTCCACGGTTTTCGTGAACCTTGTTGAGGAAGTATATCTTTTGCCCGTTTTACATAACCGGACTCAAAATCGAGAAAAGGTTCGGGATCTACACCTCCTATTTTACGCGGCACTACCACATTATATTTCCTGCGATCCATATACTTAAGCAACCTGCAAATGTAGTTAGAGGTAAGATCTGTTTTTAAAGTCCACGAAGCATTTGTGTAACCAAAAGCTATAGCAAAATTTGGAACGTCACTTATCATCATTCCTTTATAAACCATTGATTTATTTGGATCTACTACTTTTTCATCTACAGTAATTTTAGCGCCTCCCATAAGTTCGATCTTTAATCCTGTCGCCAATACAACAATGTCAGCTAAAAGTTCTTCTCCAGATTTTAGAAGGATGCCATTTTCAGTGAACCGTTTTATTTGATCTGTTACAACAGATGCTTTTTTATCACGTATACTTTTGAATAGGTCCCCGTCGGGCACCACACATAATCTTTGATCCCAGGGATTATATTGGGGATTAAAATGTTTTTCAACATCATGTCCTGCTCCTAATTGTTTGGAAGCCGATTTCATTAATAAATTTTTAAACCAACCAGGAAATTTTCTGGCAATTTTATAAAAAATTATGGTGAGAAGGAGGTTTCTTCTTCGGGTGATCTTGTAAGCTGTAGTATTGGGTAACCACTTCTTTAGTTTGATAAAAAGATTGTTTCTGTTGGGTAGATTCACCACATAAGTAGGAGAACGCTGCAGCATCGTCACGTGCGCGGCAGCTTTTGCCATAGTTGGAACCAGTGTGACTGCCGTCGCCCCGCTTCCCACCACAATAACTTTCTTGTTGGAATAATTTAGACCTTCTGGCCAAAATTGAGGTAATAATATCTGGCCATTAAAATTTCCCTCTCCCTCAAATCGGGGACGATAAGCTTCTTTGTAGCTAAAATATCCGCTGCACATATACAGAAACCTGGTTATTACTTGCTTTTTTACTGCCTTATCATCAACTTCCAGGTTCCATAGACTTTCCTTGCCAGACCAGGAAGCATTAAGAACCTTATGACCAAACTTTATTTTACTTTCAATTTTATTTTCCCGGGCAGTTTCCTCAATATATTTCAGAATTTCATCACCATCTGACAGAGATTGCGGATTTTTCCAGGGGCGGAATTTATATCCGAAGGTAAACATATCAGAATCTGAACGAACACCTGGATACCTGAAGAGGTCCCAGGTACCACCCATCCTGTCTCTTGCTTCCAGTATAATATAATTTTTATCGGGACAGTGCTCCTGCAGCCGGTAAGCAGTGCCTATTCCAGCAAGACCAGCACCCACAATTACAACATCATAAATTTTGGTAGAATTTGAACGAATACCATAACTAGAACCCTTGCTCATTATTAAACATTAAGTTTTTTGAGCATCTAAGATTGTCAAAATTCTTAAAATAATCAATGGTAGTTATTATAAAGGTAAGCGTGATGCTTCTAAAAAAATGGAGAGTGAAGGAGGCTCTTAGGTTCTATTTTTTATTCTTCTGAAGGTGTAACTTTTCATTTTAAAGCAAGTCTTTATAAAAAAGCTTTTCCATTGTTTGAACAGGCGGTGCCAGAATTACAGAGTTCTGAAAAACAGTTGAATAAAAATATTTTAATTAATAACCTGTGCGTTATCGGACACCTGGTGTTCGGAAATAAAACAGTTATAGAACTGTTAATTTTTTCTGCTTTCTCGGCTGTTTAAGATGATGATAAAATTGTAATATTGTAAGTATGATACTTAAAAATGCCAGAGTTTTAATTATTGATGACGACCCCGATGTGCTGGTCGCATTGCGAATTTTACTGAAATCACTGGTGCAGGAGGTGGTGGTTGAAAAAAATCCTTCAAATATTCCTGCCATTGTAAAAGGCAGTAATTTTGATATTGTTATTCTGGATATGAATTTCAACGGACTCGTTAATACAGGAAACGAAGGTATCTTCTGGCTGAATAAAATAAAATCAATAAATCCTAAGGTAGATGTTATTTTAATTACCGCTTATGGTGATATAGACCTTGCAATTCGTTCCTTAAAGGAAGGCGCTTCTGATTTTATTGTAAAGCCCTGGAAAAATGAAAAACTATTAAATTCCATCAAAGATCTTCTCGAAAAAAAGAAAACAAAACAGACTTCCAAAAATCCCGATTTATTGAAGAACACTAAAATTATTGGTGAAAGTGAATTAATGGAAAATGTATTTGTTAAGGTAAAAAAGGTTGCTCCTACAGATGCAAACATTCTTATTCTGGGTGAAAATGGAACGGGAAAAGATCTTATAGCTCAGGCTATTCACGAGAATTCATTACGAAAAAACAAACCTTTTGTGAAGGTAGATGTAGGCTCTTTAACTTCAACCTTGTTTGAAAGTGAGCTTTTTGGTTATAAAAAAGGGGCTTTTACAGATGCCCGTGAAGATCGCAAAGGACGTTTTGAAGCAGCAGAAGGAGGAACTTTATTTCTGGATGAAATAGGCAATATTAGTTTGCGGCAGCAGGCAAGATTGTTAACCGTGCTTCAAAGCAGGTATATTACCCCTTTAGGTTCAAACCAAAATGTTCCTGTTGATATCAGGTTAATTTGTGCTACTAACCTGGATCTTTCTGTTCTGGCTGATGAAAATAAGTTCCGTAAAGATCTAATTTACCGTATCAATACCGTAGATATTACTGTCCCACCATTAAGAGCGAGGGGTACAGATATCACGCTTCTGGCAAAGTATTTTTTAAAGATCTATTCAGAAAAATACGGGAAAGGTCCTTTTGAGCCTGAAAATAGTTTCTATAGTAAATTGAAAAGCCATTCTTTCCCCGGAAACGTTCGGGAGTTGCAATATGTTTTAGAGCGTTCGGTAATTATGGCTGAAGGAAACTTTCTTACAGAAGATGATCTTGTCTTTTCTCAAATAGAGAATACTATTGAACCTGTAAGAGAAGGCGGGATGAATCTTGAGGCCATAGAGAAAAATACTATCCTTTCGGTAATTAAAAAGCATAAAGGAAATATTTCCCGATCTGCCAGTGAATTAGGGATAACCAGGGCTGCCTTATACAGAAGACTTGAGAAATATGATCTATAGGAGATTTAGTCTGTTCGTACTCTTAAGAATATTGATCTTATTCCTTTTCCTTTCCCTGTTAGCTTATTCTCTTTATAAAGCACAATATTATATCTCCATAGGTGCCGCCTTTCTTTGTCTCATTTCCTTTG
>CAZXEY010000007.1:9526-43290 GCA_964639695.1 uncultured Antarcticibacterium sp.
TTCAAAACTTTGTGATTAGAAGATTCAAGGAGATGGATGATTTTTTTGAATCTGTAAAATACCGGGATTTTTCCAGAAGATTTGTAGAGGATCTGGGTCCCAAAGATATACGGTTGTTGCATAAAGGTTTTAATGACGTAAACCAGGTGGTGCGGGAGATAAATGCGAAAAAGGAAGTACAGTATTTATACCTTCAGAAGATCCTTGAAATGGTGGATATTGGTATTATCGCGTATAACCTCGATACCGGAGATGTTCTGTGGGCTAACGACTCCATCAAGGAAACCCTGGATCTGCCTTCGTTTAAGAATATCAATTTTGTAGAACGAAGAAAACCTGTTTTATACGAGCAGGTTTTTGAAACTTTTCATTCTGAAGAAACTTCTGTAGCAATAACTGTAAAAAATGAGAAACTGAAGGTTCTTATTTCTGATACTGTTTTTCAAATAGAAGAAAATTTTTACAAACTTATAGTTCTTCAGAACATAGATGAAACCTTGAACCAGAACGAATCTGAAGCGTGGAAAAAGTTATTGAGTGTAATGACCCATGAAATAATGAATTCTATAGCCCCCATTTCTTCATTGGCAGATACCTTACAGAATCAGTTAAAAATATCCTCGGCAAATCCTGAAGAACATTCCCTGGATATGGAGGATCTCGAAGCGGGTATATCCAGTATCAAGAGGCGTAGTGAGGGGTTAATGAAGTTTGCTAAAACCTACAGAAGCCTAAATAAAATAACACATCTCAATCTTGAACAGGTTTCGGTGAATGAACTTTTTGATAATATTCACCACCTTATGCAGCCTTCTATTTCCAATAAGGACATAAACATAGAATTTGAAACCGGCAATACCGATCTGGAGATAGAAATAGATTCTTATTTAATAGAACAGGTCTTGATCAATCTTATTTTAAATGCTATTGATGCCTGCGAAGAAGTTCCTGATCCCAGGATTATTGTCTCTGCCAAAAAGGACTTTGAGCATAATACCTTAATAAGAGTAATAGATAATGGCTCCGGAATTCCTTCAGAAATAACCGACAGTATTTTTATTCCTTTTTTCACCACCAAAAAGAATGGTAGCGGTATTGGTTTAAGTTTGTGTAAGCAAATTATGATGCTTCATAAAGGAAAGATCCAGATCGCAAGCGAAGAAGGAAAAGGTACTGCTATAACATTGGTATTTTAAATACTTAGGTTTAAACTATGGCTTTTTTCTTTGCAAAAGCCCAGAGAAGAAATTTTGGGAATATTTTAGACCAGGTTTCGAAGTTGTGCTTTCCCTCATTTATTTCCTCGTAAACAATCTCCTCATCGGTATACCCAATAGATTTTAATTCCTGGATTAAATCTTTTGTATCGTCAATAGAGTCTATCACCCCATTTTGATTTCGATCCTGCGCTTCATCTTTTGTGCCTGTTTGCAGCCAGAATTTAAACCCTTCTCTTATCTCACTTTCCCTTATTATTTGATGCATGATGCGGGAATTATCATCTTCAGGCTTCCCGGTATTTTTGCTCCTCCACCAAAGAGAACCTGAGAAAACTCCTACTTTATTAAAAAGGTGTGGGTTATGAAAACTTATATCCAAAGCACTTAAGCCACCCATTGAAAACCCAGCATATACATTTTTGTGCTCTTCATCCATTAGCCCGTACTCCCTTTGAAGAAAAGGTGTGAGTTCATTCACAATAAAGTTACTGTATCGTTCTGCACGTTTTCCTCTTTTTTTATAATCGGGAAAACCTGCTACTCCATACTCCTGCATCCGGTGTTCATTAGCATGAATTGCGACAATTCCAATATTAGGTATATCAATTCTTGAAAGTAGTAATGAAAAAGTCTTTACAAGCCCTAGTTGCTCCATATCTTGCCCGTCATTTAAAAGAAGGGTGCCTTTAAAAAATCTTGCTTCTGAAGGAAGAAATAGATCCACTTTTATTTTCCTATCCAGATGATAAGATCTTAGCTTTAACCTGTGAACATTTAAAAGTGCATTTAAAGGTTTTATTTCCCTGTTTTTCAGGAAATTATCGGGCGTATATTTTTTTCTGAATCGAAAATACATAGGTTCGTAGTCAAAGGGGAACGGGCAAAAATATGAACATTAATTTGCTTTAAGAACTTTAAATGAGTAAATTCTGGGAAATAAATCACAAGTAAAGAAGGCACTCATTTGAAGGAAGAATATGTAAAATGGCACTCCCATAACCTTGGGAGAGAAATAGAAACTCTAATTTTTGGACATCAGGGCTATCCTGTACTTATTTTTCCGTCCAGCCAGGGAAGATATTACGAGGCCAAAAATTTTAATCTTATCGAATCTGTTCGATGGTTTGTGGAACAGGGTAAAGTGAAGATTTATTGTCCCGATAGTATTGACAGTCAAAGCTTATATAATAAGGGAATTCATCCCGCAGATCGTTTAAGAAATCATGTTCTGTACGATAAGTTTATAAACGAGGAACTGGTCGAAAAGATGCGCTACGAAACAGGACATTCAAGGATATGTGCTACAGGTCCCAGTTTTGGGGCTTACCACGCTTTAAATTATGCCTTCAGACATCCTGAGAAGGTAAGCCACTTATTTGCGATGAGTGGAAAGTATGACATAAAATCTTTCCTGAACGGGTATTATGATGACAATGCGTATTATAATAATCCGGTAGATTTTATGCCAGATTCTAATAACGGTGACTTATGGAATATGAAAATAGTGTTGGGAACGGGAGAACATGATATTTGCCGGGATCCTACAGTTCATATGTCTGAAATTTTGAAGAAAAAAAATATTGATCATTGGCTGGATATGAGACAGGGTTATGAACACGACTGGCCGCTATGGAGAGAAATGCTCCCTCATTATTTATCGTTAATTTAAAGAAAAAAAGGCAGGAACGAAAGATCTGCTGCGCCATAACCGCTCCTGCGAGGGGTGAAATACTAACCAAAAATAGAACATATGAAGAAAATTGGAATTTTATTTGGACAGGAAAACACCTTTCCCAAAGCATTTGTAGACCGAGTAAACGAAAAAAAAGTAAAAGGTATTAAAGCTGAATTTGTTAAGATAGACAAAGTTAAACAAGCAGATCCTACAGAATATGCGGTAATTATTGACCGAATTTCCCAGGATGTTCCTTTTTACCGCGCTTACCTAAAGAACGCAGCAATTTCAGGAACCATTGTAATCAACAATCCTTTCTGGTGGAGTGCCGATGAAAAATTCTTTAACAATGCACTTGCAGAAAAAATTGGAGTACCGGTGCCAAAAACAGTCATCCTGCCTTCAAGTCACAGGCCGCCAGACACTTCAGAGAATTCATTTAGAAATCTTGACTTTCCATTAGATTGGGATGGCATCTTCGATTATGTTGGATTTCCTGCCTACATGAAACCATATTCCGGTGGAGGGTGGAAGAGCGTATACCGGCTTGAAAATAAAGAAGAATTTTTTCAGCGATTTCCTGAAACAGGGGAGTTGACGATGATGCTTCAGGAAGAAATTATTTTTGACACCTATTTCCGCTGCTATTGCCTGGGTACAGATAATGTCCATGTGATGCAGTATGAACCCAGAAATCCTTTCCACGAAAGATATATTAGAGAACTGAAGCACATTGATAAAAAACTTTTAAAAAAAGTAGAGGATTACGTAATTAAGCTGAACAAAGCTCTTGGGTATGATTTTAATACTGTGGAGCTGGCAGTAAGAGACGGTATTCCTTATGCAATTGATTTTTGCAATCCTGCACCCGATGCCGATGCACAATCTGTTGGAGAAGAAAACTTTGACTGGATTATAGAGAATGCAGCTAATATGGCCATTGAAAAGGCCCAGATGTATAAAAAAGGAAAAGTTCAACTTACCTGGGGTTCATTTGTAAGGGATAGTGTGAAAAATGTAAAATAATAGAGGAGCAGGATGAAAGAGAAGTTCACAATAGGAATTGAGGAGGAGTATCAGGTAATAAATCCAAATACCAGGGAACTCATTTCACACGAACAGAAAATTACTGAAATGGCCGAAAAGTATATGCAGGATCAGGTAAAAGCTGAAATGCATCAGGCCGTTGTAGAGGTAGGAACTACCATTTGCAAAGACGTTTCCGAAGGGTACGAGCAGATCAAATATTTGAGAAAAAATGTTTCTGAAATTGCTAATAGCCTGGGATATAAAATTGCAGCTTCGGGCACCCATCCTTTTTCTGCCTGGCAAACCCAAATGATCACACCTCATCCCCGTTATGACGAAATTATAACGGAACTTCAGGATACTGCGAGATCAAATCTAATCTTTGGGCTGCACGTTCACGTGGGGATCCAGGATAGGCATATGGCTTTGCATGTTGCGAACTCCCTAAGATATTTTCTACCACATATTTTTGCTTTATCTACTAATTCACCTTTTTGGGAAGGCCGTAATACCGGATTTAAATCTTTCAGGACAAAGGTATTTGATAAATTTCCCAGGACGGGAATTCCCGATTATTTCGACAGCCTGTCAGAATACGATAATTACATAAATCTTCTCATAAAAACCCGTTGTATTGACAACGCAAAAAAGATCTGGTGGGATTTACGTTGCCACCCATTTTATCCAACTTTAGAAGTAAGAATTTGCGATGTTCCTATGACGGCAAAAGAAACAATTGCGATAACGGCGCTTATACAGGCCTTGGTAGCAAAACTGTATAAACTGCGTTCCTGTAATATGAACTGGATCGTCTACAAACGGCCAATGATCAATGAAAATAAATGGCGTGCGTCAAGATTTGGACTTGATGGAAAATTAATTGATTTTGGGAAAGAAGAAGAAGTTGCTACTAAAGATCTAATATACGAAATGCTTAATTTTGTCGACGATGTCGTTGATGATCTTGGTTGCCGTTGGGCACTGGATTATATCCCTGAAATTATGGAAAATGGAACCGGTGCAGACAGGCAATTGAAAGTTTATCAAGAAAATAACGACTTTAAGAACTTAGTAGATTATATCATGGAGGAAACTCTTAGTGATATTTAGAGGAAAATTTGATGAAAGAAAATAAATTAAGGCTTGCCCTGTTGGATATGAACAATGGTCATCCCAACCAGGGTATGCGTTGCCTGCGCAAGATTGTAGATGCATATTCCCCTGTTCTGGATTATGAGGAGTTTGATGTGCGGCAAAAAAATGAGTTGCCAGATCTAAGTTTCGATATTTATATATCCAGCGGAGGCCCTGGGAATCCATTGGAGGATGGTGGGCTTTGGCTGGACAGGTACAAAGCTCTTGTAGATGAACTTTGGCAAAACAATCTAACAGAAGGAGCCAGTAAGAAATATGCTTTTTTTATTTGTCATTCCTTTCAGCTAGTGTCGCAACATTTTAAACTGGGAGAAATAACGAAGAGAAAATCAACGTCATTTGGGGTGTATCCAATTCACAAAGCTGCAGGCGCGAAAAGAGATCCTTTATTGTCGAGGCTTGAGGAACGTTATTATGCAGTTGACAGCAGGGATTATCAACTGGTGCAGCCAAGATTAAAAACTTTTAAGGAACGTGGTGCCAAGATCCTTTCTTTAGAGAAGCTAAGAACTCATATAGAATATGAAAGAGCAATAATGGCGGTTCGCTTTTCAAAGGAATTTGTAGGGACACAATTTCATCCCGAAGCAGATCCTGAAGGAATGAAGGCTTATTTTCTTGAAGAAGAGAACAGGAATAAGGTTATTGTCAATTTTGGAATTGAAAAATATGAAGAGATGATGCAGCAACTGGATGATCCGGATAAAATTCACCTTACTTATAATTCTATTCTTCCGGGATTTATTGAAATGGCTGTAGATGCTCTTAAAAAAGAAGAACCAAAAATGACATTTGCATGATAGAAGATCTCAGAAAGCGCTATAACCAAAGTTTTACTGCGGAAAAATATGAACGCTTCCTGCAGAGTATTGAAGATGCACATGGGCATAAACCGTATTTCAGAATTTCTGAAACGCCTATTTTTATTCCCGATGATTTAAAAAATAAGCTCCTCGAGGCTTGTTATGATATTCAGAAGGTTATTTCAAAACCGGGATTTAAAGAGCTTACCAAAGATGCTATAAAAAATGCATCTTTAAAAGTTCCTGCAGAAGATGAGCACACGCAGTTCCTGCAGATGGACTTTGGGATTACGATAAACGAAAAAGGAGAATTTCACCCTCAGCTCATAGAGCTGCAGGGTTTTCCTTCTTTATACTTTTTCCAGATATTACTTTCTGAAGCTTATAAAGAACATTTTGAAATACCTGAAAAGATGACAGCTCACCCGCACGGTGAGAGTACAAAAGAATATGTCGATATTTTAAAGAAGATAATTGTTGGTGAAGAAGATCCTAAGAATGTTATTCTTCTTGAAATTGAGCCTGAAAAGCAAAACACAGCTATAGATTTTTATGTCACCGAGCATTATTTGGGAATTAAAGTGCTGTGCATTTCAGATCTTAAAAAGGATGGCAAAAAATTATTTTATTTAAACGAAGAGGGTAATAAGGTCCCGGTCAAAAGAATTTATAACCGTATCATATTCGATGAGCTGGACCAAAGAGAAGACCTTCAAAGAGAATTTTATTTTAAAGATGAGGTAGATGTAGAATGGGTAGGACATCCTGCCTGGTTCTTCAGGATCAGTAAATACATTCTTCCTCTTTTTGACAGCCCTTATGTTCCAAAAACTTATTACCTGGAAGAGCTTAAGGAATATCCACAGGACCTGGGGAATTATGTTCTTAAGCCACTTTATTCGTTTGCAGGTGCGGGAATCCAGCTTGATGTAACCTCAAAAATGCTTGATGATTTAGAGGATAAAGGAAACTATATCCTTCAAAGAAAAGTGGAGTATGCACCAGTTATTGAAACTCCTTCTGAACCCGCCAAATGTGAAATTAGAATGATGATGGTATGGGAAAATGGAAAAGCCGAAGGTAAAGTGGTTAACAATTTAGTGCGGCTTACCAAAGGAAGAATGGTAGGAGTTAAATTCAATAAAAATAAGGACTGGGTTGGTGCCAGTGTCGGGTTCTTTAATTCCTGATCCTTTTTCCAGTTATTTCTTCTGTACAGCTGCTTCTTTTGATTTGTTATCGTTCCTCTTTATCTCTATAAAATTATCATAGATATTCTGGTCTATCAGCAGGCGATTTGGGTCAATACCAGCAAGGTCTGGTTCTCTGAACACTTGCACAGTAATAGTTTGTTTCCCTGTCTTTAGTTGGTGCCTTTTAAGGTAGATATTATCTCCTATCCCATCTTCCGGAGAATTGGCGTAGATCCCAATATCTATATAATCGTTCATCGGGATCTCAGTTTCCACTCCTTCTTTATCAACGGTTACTTTCCGGGTTTCAATATTAAAACTGACATTCCAGGTTCCTTTTTCTTTAGCTTCCACAGTAGCTTTATCAGCTTTCAATTCCCAAAAGGTGTTCTTTTCCAAAAGGTCCTTCAGCAAATATTGAAGAGAATCGGGAGTTACTATTCTTAATTCCACAAGCAGGTCTGTAGAAGCAGGCAAAGGAGGATCCTGATTTCCGAATTTTTGGAGTAGACGTTTTAGTGCCAGATTAATATTT
The DNA here is from genome assembly GCA_964639695.1 of uncultured Antarcticibacterium sp. GTDB lineage: Bacteria > Bacteroidota > Bacteroidia > Flavobacteriales > Flavobacteriaceae > Gillisia. Next base: position 17,137 of record CAZXEY010000007.1, read on the forward strand.
TCCTCTCCCACATATTCCTTTAGAGCAAACATTGCAAAAGGCCCTCTTCTATAAGCACTAAACCTGTCGGTGGCTTTAAATAAAGGAGCATCTGCCGCTGATCGTGGTGTTAGATATTCCTGCCTCATTACTCTTAATAGCCTGGCCAAATGCTCAGGGCCAAAGGTTTTTTCCATGACCATCATTGAGCTATACCAGGCAAGGCTTTCTGTTAACAAAGCAGATCCTTCTACATAAGCCGGCCGCAATTCATTTCCCCACCACTGGTGTGCAACTTCGTGGCCAATGACCGCAAAAGGGAAATCCATTGGATAGGCATATTTTTCAATATCGAAATGAGAAAAACCTTCAGAATAAGTCATAGTTACGGGATTTCCATTTAACCCCACCCCCGTACTGGGAAACTCGGCTAAATTTATCTGACTATGGGGATAAGAACTAAAATTTTCTGTAAAATAAGCCAGGGAAGATTGAATTCCGTGAACCATTCGTTTCAGGTTCTTCGTGTGAGCAGGATGATGAAATATTTGAATGTCCACATTTTCCCAATGAGCTTTATGAACTTCATAAACTGCAGAAAGGATCTCGTAGTTGTGCCTTATGGAAGCATCAGTTTTGTAATGAAAATATTTTCTATTATTTTTTAACCAGGACCGCTGTAAAGTTCCGGCAGTTACAGCAGTTTGATCTGCTGCAGTACCAATTTCAGCATCAAAATCAATGACCTCTTCTTCATTTATATTCATTCGGGCTTCCATATCAAATACTGAAGCAACTTCAGGTCGGGGTGGCAAACCGTATTTTTTTCTGTTTTCCTCGCTGCTTATTTCCCTGTCAGCTTCATATCCTATAGCGGGAAGATTATGGAATCCGAAATAGGTACCGTTGGATACCACCGTTCTATCAGGTTGTAAATTGGAAATTCCGGTTTGACTGTATCTTACCGTAAAATTGAGGGAAAGAGAATCTCCGGGCTGCAGCGGACTGTTCAATTTATAGATGCGGTGACCCAGAATATTATCAATAATAATTTCTTCAGATTTTCTGCTGAAATCCATTTTTACAGTTTCCATTCCGGGCGTAGTGGCTACATGAATGGTATCTAGAGCTATAGATGTTTTATTGATCAGTTTATAATTTCCCATAACCTCCAGTTCTCCCTTTTCAGGATAGATCTCCACTTGAATTTTTACCGCGCTAAGCATTGGCTGCGGAATGAATTTATACTTTCCGTAGTTCTTTTCATAAAAAGCCCTTTGCTCAATTCTTTCTTCGGAAGTAGTGTATGAATTAAGAATATTAGTGTTGTAAAACAGAAAGCCTCCAACAATAAAAATTAAGACAATAGAGGGTATCCCGAATTTAGCAGTTTTTGGCACCTGAAACTTTGCCTCTTTTAATCTTCTGCTGAAGAGGTTTTCTTTTCCACGGTTCCAGAATAGATAGATTACAATCCCTAATAGCAACGCCCATCCAACCCAGTACAGCTTAAACCACAACCACGGGGCTACATAAGGTTCAAATCCGCTTATTTCTGAAAATGCGTAACCTGGATCAGATCCAAAGATCAAAAGATTGTGCTGTAATCCCATTTGCTCAGGAAAGCTCATATAATAAAACAGGATGAAAACCACCAGGTGTCCTATGTACTTCTGATTAATAAGTACGTGTGCTGCCAGTGCAAGTACAGCGAACAGAATGTAATCGACTAAACCAAATCCGAAGAAAACTTGAATATAAAGCAACAGATCAATTTGATAATACCCCTGCAATACCTGGACAATTATTCCGCTGAATAAAAAGATCGCCTGCACTAGAAGTATCATAAAGCAAAGGCTTATAAATTTTGAGATGAATAATACCCGGTTAGAAACCGGTGCGGCATCTGCCATTTCGTAAAGCCTGGAATCCCGTTCTTTCCATACCAGTTCTCCTGCGTAAAAGGATATCAAAATAATTACGGTGATCTTCACGGCTAAAAAGAAATGAAACAGCTGAATTACTTTCCAGGTAGTAGGAACCATTGATACTCCTAATTGTCCTTCCAGCACTTCCTCGCTAATCATGATAATTATAGCAGCTGTTGCCGGAATTATTAGCCAGACCTTTGCTCTTATCATTGCCCAAAATGAGTTCGAGATAAGAAAGATCGCTTGCTGGATTTCATTTTTTAAGCTGAAAATTCGGGAATCTACAGGAGCAGAAACAGAAGAGCTCCAGTTTTTGTTCTCTGCTACAGGAGTATTAATGAGTTTTTTCCCTCTTCGTTTGCTGGAACCTGAAGTATGATGAACAAAACCGAAACGCAAGTAGGCCAGGGAGAGAAAAATAGTAGCAATGCCTATCCAGATAAGTCGGTTGATCATCAGGGATGAACTAAGACTTACAAGATCAAACTGCATTTGAAGTGGAGTTTGTATTAATACCAGCTCTCTCAAAACTGTAAGACCAGAGAGGTCCAGTTTTTTCCCGAAATCCCACCAGCCCAATTCCCCGGCTATAATGTCCATTGTCATTAAAGAAATGAAGAAAAGCAAGGCAGCTCCAAAAAATCCGGCCATTGCCGAGCGTGTTAAAATACCAAGGGAGAAAATTATACCAGTGATGATGAATACATTGGGCACTGCAAATAAAAGGAAAGCGCTTAAAAATGATAGAAAGTCATTGGAAATAAAAAGTGGTTCCAGTGCGGGAACAAATGAAAGGCAGAAAAGCAAGAACATAATGACAGATACCACTGCAAGGTTTACGCAAAAAACGGCAAAAAATCTTCCTCCCAGGTAGGTTGATTTTTTCAGGGAGGTGGTATACATAAGAGGATCCATTCCGGTTTGCAGGTCCCGGACAGCAGCACTTCCCGAAATTGCTGCACTCAATAACATTCCTAACACGCTGCCAACGGCGGTTAACATTGCAATGTTAACAGGAGAATTTAAAAAACCTTCCCCTCTTTTTACATTATCTACCAGGCTTTGTGTGGAAAGGACCATCAATCCAAGAATTACAATAAAGTAGATCCAGGTAGTATAGCGCTTTAGCTGAAAATTAACCTCGAACAGAAAGATTTCCCTGAATTTCATTATACTGCCTCCTTTCTTTTTTGTTCCATACCTTTTCCAAAGTGACCGGCCATTGTGCTAAAGTACACATCTTCAAGGTCTGATTCTACGGTGGAAAACCCCTGTCCCGGATCATCTTCATTATAAACGTGCACCACCGTTTGTCCCGCCAGAAGTTTTGTAGAAATTACAGCGTGTTCTTTTTCAATGGCAGCAAATTCTTTTTTAGCTAAGATTCTTTTCCAGATCTTACCTCGCAGGTCCTTAACAGATTGAATGGGCTCTCCCTCTAAAAGAATTTCTCCTTTATTGATAATTGCCATCCTGGTGCAGAGTTCAGATACATCTTCAACAATATGTGTTGAAAGGATTACAGCACTATTTTCTCCAAGTTCGCTGAGTAAATTTAGAAACCGTACTCTTTCGGCAGGATCAAGCCCGGCGGTAGGTTCATCAACGATCATCAATTTTGGATTTCCAATCAATGCTACTGCCACTCCAAACCGCTGGCGCATTCCTCCGGAATAACCTCCAAGCTTTTGCTTCCGTACATCCCAAAGATTGGTTTGCTGCAACAGCGCGTCCACCGTTTCTCTTCTATCAGCTTTGTTGGTGATGCCTTTAAGTACTGCAAAATGATCCAGCAATTTTTCAGCACTGATACTCTTGTATACGCCAAATTCCTGAGGTAAGTAACCAAGGGTTTTCCGAAGCTCCTCTTTTTGCCGTACCACATCCATTTCGCCAAAAAAGATCTTGCCTTCATCGGGATCCTGCAGGGTTGCAAGAATCCTCATTAAGGTGGATTTCCCAGCCCCGTTGGGTCCAAGCAGACCATACATTCCCGGTGGAATTGTTAGAGAAACATCCTTTAGCGCCTGGACGCCATTGGGGTATAACTTCGAAACATTTTCAATTTTTAATATCGTTCCCTGGTTTTTCATAATTGTAATCTTTGGCAGTTGGTTAATACAACAACAAGATTAAAGCGGAAAAACAATGAAGAAAATTAAGTGTGACGGACGGGTTAAAATATGTGACGATTTCAGGTATTTGAAGAGATTCCTTCTTAAAGAATTCACAGAAGAGCAAAAAATTCCCCGTTTTTCTACTTTTAAATATGGAAGATGGACACTTCTGTAGCAAAAATTAGCCTTCGTCACTTATGCTTTAGGTTTCATCACTTTTTTTATCTTTCGTATAGGATATGTCATACTCTTGTATCTTCAAATTGATTGTGATGAATAGATTTTCAACCAGATTATATATTAAAGAAGAGTATTCCATCCTGGAAAAGCTGGAATTTTGGATACCCACAGCTATTTATTTTATAGTAATAATTACTATTTTCAATGAAGCACCTACCGAGGAAGGATCTGCTCTGGGAATGTATTACCTAAGGGATATATTTTATATAAGTGCATTTTACTTTTCGTTTATCCTAATGAACTTTTTGGTCATTCCAAAAATCCTTCAAAAAGGAGCCATTTGGGTAAATGCCGTTATTATTGCTGCTATAATTGCTGTATCTATTTTATTATTTCCTTCTTTCGACCAAAATGTCCTTCTCCTTTTCCTGGCGGGTTACTTTGTTTTAAAATTTGGACTTTTTTTCCTCTGGGAAAAACTTAGAAACTTTAGGGATGAAAAGGGCAGCTTCTATACCGGTGTTCTTCTGGCAGTAGTATTTTACCTGATCTTTATGTTTCTCCTATTTGCAGGCAATGCGGAAGCTCCGGAAACCGTATTGCCCGGATTATTAATTCCCTTTGCTATTTTTCTGCACATTTATTCTTATAATAAGTTAATTCCGGTTTCTTTAAAAAAGAAAAGACCTTACTTAAGGTATATGGTAAAAGGATTCCTGGTACTGCTAGTAGGGGCTATTCCATTGAGCATTTTGGGATTCCTTTTATTGCAGGATGATGAGGTGCCTTTTATTATCAACGTAATCAACCTGTTTTTTTCCTTTGTTCTTACAATGCCACTCACCTGGTTTATTTACAAAAGGCATATGAGGGGTAAGGAGGAAGTAACCACTTTAAAAAAAGAGCTGGGGCAATCTACTGCAAAATTCGATTTCCTGCGGTCTCAAATCAATCCGCACTTTCTGTTTAATGCTTTGAACACGCTGTACGGAACGGCACTTCAGGAGAAGGCAGAGAGAACCGGCGAAGGAATTCAGCAGTTGGGAGATATGATGAGGTTTATGCTTCACGAGAATATGCAGGAGAAAATCTCTCTTGCCCGGGAACTGGAATATCTTCAAAATTATATTAACCTGCAAAGACTTCGAACAGATCCCAATCCTAATATGACCATTCAGGCGGAAATTCAGGAACAGGAAGGATATTCTCAAATTACCCCGATGTTACTAATCCCGTTTGTCGAAAATGCTTTTAAACATGGGATAAGCTTCAGGGAACCCTCACATATTAAAATTGCTTTTGAGAAGAAGGGGAATAAGATTTATTTTGATGTTTATAACAGTAAGCATATTAAACCGGAAAACGATCCTGAAAAGGACAAAAGCGGCATAGGTTTAACCAATGTGAAAGACAGGCTACAGCTTTTATATCCCGGAAAACATGAATTGTTGATAAGGGAAACAAGTAAAGAATATTTTGTTCATTTAACTTTGGAGCTGTCTTAGAAAAAGAATTATGAGAGCAATCGCAATAGATGACGAACCTATGGCTCTGGAGATTGTAAGATCTCACGCATCAAAAGTTCCGTTTTTGAAGCTGGTGGCAGATTTTACCGATGCTTTTAAGGCGCTGGATTTTCTTCAGAAGGAAAAGGTAGACCTTATTTTTCTCGATATTAAAATGCCAGATATTTCGGGACTGGATTTATTTGCAAGCCTCAGTAAAAAGCCGCTGGTGATTTTTACCACCGCATATAGTGAGCACGCAGTGACCAGCTTTGAACTGGATGCCGTAGATTATTTGTTAAAACCATTTTCCCTGGCCCGGTTTATAAAAAGTTGCAATAAAGCCTTTGAACTCCACAACTTTCGCAATTCTTCTGAACATCAGGATTACCTTTTTGTAAAAGATGGTTATGATCAGTTAAAAATCAATTTTGAAGATATTTTGTTTCTGGAGGCAGCAGGTAATTACGTTACCTATACTTTAAAGGATAAAAAGATCCTCACCCGGAGTACCTTTTCAGAAGCTGTTGGCTTACTTCCCGCAGATAAATTTGTGCGGGTGCACAGGTCATTTATAATCTCAGTAAGAAAAATTGATAAGGTGGAGAGGCACCAAATTACTATTGGAAATCATAAAGTGCCAATTAGCGGATCTTACCGCGAAGAATTGATGAGCGCGATGAAAGAAAATCATTAAAAAAGCTGATAAATAATCCTATAAGTTAATTATTATTTAACCTTCTGTTTACTTCATAAACTATTTAAATTGAGATTTTTGGATCCTTAATGTGCATTAAGAAAGATTCATATATTCTTAGTTTTTGTCGATTTAGATGTATGAGAGGTTGCCTAGGCCAGGCAACCTTTTTTTATTTACCTAAGCATAATTTCGAGGTAACTTTAAATTAACATTGGAGTTGGTTCTTTGCAGCGACAAAAACAAAGAATATCATGATTAAAAAACTAAGTCTTACGGCTTTAGTTCTCGTATTGACATCTTTTCATTTGCATGCACAGGAGATAACAGAAAACAGGTTTGGAAAAGGAATAATAAATATTATTGCGAAAGACAGTTCCTATAGTGCAAATTTTTCTGCTCGAATTCAATCTCTTTTTACTTCAGGAATGGAAATTTTAGAAGATGGTGAAATAGGGGAAGCAGAAACTGCCTTTTTAATTAGAAGGGCTCGTTTAAAATTTGGCGGTTTTGCCTATACGCCTAAACTGGTTTATAAAATTGAACTGGGACTTTCCAATAACGATATTTCCGGAGCCTCACCTTTTACCGGGAATGCTCCTCTTTACATCCTGGATGCAATGATTGCCTGGAATTTTTATCAAAACTTTGAGCTGGTAGCGGGGCAAACCAAATTACCGGGTAACAGGGAACGGGTTATTTCTTCAGCAAATATGGAAACTGTAGATCGTTCTTTGGTTAACAGTAGGTTTAACGTGGACAGGGATTTGGGAGTTCAGCTGCATCATTACTTTACATTGGGAGACAAAATACTATTTCGTGAAGCTTTTGCTATTTCCCAGGGAGAGGGTAGGAATGTGACCACAGGAAATCTTGGTGGTTTTCAATATACAGCTCGTGCAGAAGTTTTACCTTTTGGTGATTTTGCAGATTACACCGGTGCAGATCTTGCACGGGAACCGGAGCCTAAATTATCAGTAGGCGTTTCATACGATTTTAATGACAATGCGGTGAAAACAAGATCTAACCTGGGATCTTATATGATTACTGATACCGGATTTTTTGAGACTGACATTACTACTCTTTTTGTAGATGCGATGTTTAAATATAAAGGGGTATCTGTAATGGCGGAATATGCTCATAGAGATGCAGATAATCCTTTTGCGGTAAATTCTGATGGTACTTTAACCGGAGATGAAGTAAATATCGGGGATGGATTTAATGTTCAGGCTGGTTATGTTTTTAAAAATAATTACCAGATTCTTGGAAGATTTACAACCATTGATCTTGATGACCAAATTACCCAATTAGTGGAAGATCAATATACCATAGGGCTTTCTAAATATATAGTTGGGCATAAACTTAAAATACAAACAGACGTAAGTTATACAGATCTTAATGAAAATTTTACCGACAGTTTAATGTATAGATTACAATTTGATATTCACCTGTAATAAAAAAAAGATGAAAAAAATAATAATTACCTGCGCATCGGCATTAGTATTAATCGCCTGCGGAAACAACAACAAAAAAGAAGATGTATCCTCAATTACTATTGATGGTTCCAGTACTGTTTATCCCGTTACAGAAGCAATTGCGGAAGAATTTAGAAATGAAGATCCTGATGTGGATGTGACAATAGGAGTTTCCGGTACCGGAGGTGGTTTTCAAAAATTTGGACGAGGAGAAGTGGATATTGCCAATGCCTCCAGGCCTATTAAAGATGAAGAAGCAGCAGTAGCAAAGCAAAATAACATTGATTTTGTTCAACTAGAAGTTGCTTATGATGGTCTTGCAGTAGTTGTTAACCCTGAAAATGACTGGTTAACTTGTATAACTGTAGAGGAGTTAAGAAAAATATGGGAACCTGCAGCACAAGGTACTATTACACGTTGGAACCAGATCAACCCGGCGTGGCCAGATGAGGAGATCCATTTATTTGGGCCCGGTGTAGCTTCAGGTACTTTCGATTATTTCACAGAGGCTATCGTTGGAAAAAGCGGAAGCAGCAGAGGAGATTATACTGCTAGTGAAGATGATAACGTACTTGTTCAGGGAGTTTCCGGAGACAAATACGGACTGGGATTTTTTGGTCTTGCTTACTTTGAAGAAAATCAGGATAAATTAAAAATGGTTGCTGTAGATGGTGGTTCAGGATGTGTGGAGCCTTCTATAGAAACTATTAGCAACGGGACTTATGCGCCGCTTTCAAGGCCATTGTACATTTATGTGAACAGCACTTCTGTACAAAATCCAAAAGTCGTGGATTTCGTCAACTTCTATTTATCTGAAGCGCCTTCTCTTTTAAAAGATGTAGGGTATGTTCCGTTAACTCCTGAAGAATATCAAAGAGAACAGGAGAAGTTTGATAATTTTGTTAAGAACAATCAGAAGAAATAATATTTGAAAATTCTCCGGAGAATTTTTCCGGAGAATTTTCTATAATTAATTATATGCGGAAGTTTAAAGAAGCGGTAATTGAAAAAACCTTACTAGGGAGTGCCCTTGTTACAATTGCAGTAACAGCTGGTATTATATTGGTGCTTTCTATTGAAGCCATTAGCTTTTTTCAGGAAGTTTCTATTATTGAATTTTTTACTGATGATCAATGGACACCTTTATTTACTGAAAAGCATTTTGGAATCTTACCACTATTGGCGGGAACATTTCTAACCTCCTTTATTGCTATTATTTTTGCTGTTCCAATAGGATTATCAATAAGTATTTATATAAGTGAATACGCTCCCCGAAGTTTTAGAAGAACCATTAAGCCTGCACTGGAGTTATTGGCTGCAGTACCAAGTGTGGTTTATGGCTTTTTTGCATTAACCATTGTAACCCCCTTTTTACAATCCTTTATTCCCGGCCTATCAGGTTTTAATTCTTTGTCTGCAGGGTTAGTAATGGGTATTATGATCATCCCTTTTGTTTCGTCTTTGAGTGAGGATGCTTTACATGCAGTTCCTAATTCATTAAGAGAAGCAGCCTATGGAATGGGATCTACAAAATTGCAAAATTCTTTCAGGGTTTTAGTTCCAGCGGCATCTTCGGGGATTATTGTATCTGTTATTCTTGCGATCTCAAGAGCAATTGGAGAAACAATGATTGTAGCTATTGCTGCAGGACAACAACCCCGTCTTACTTTAGACCCAACGGTGCCGGTGGAAACAATAACTGCTTATATTGTCCAGGTAAGTTTAGGAGATGTCCAGCATGATTCTCTCGAATACAAAACTATTTTTGCAGCGGGTATTACCCTTTTTATTTTCACTTTCCTTCTGAACACTTTTAGTTATAAGATCAGGAAAAAATTCAGGGAGAAATATGAATAATATTAGAAAAAACAGGTTCAAGGATAACTTGTTCAAATTCTGGGGAATTGCCTGTACCTTTTTGGGATTGATACTGCTTGTTATTTTTATAGGTTCTATTGTTGTAGATGGAATTTCCAGAATTGACTGGGATTTTATAACCAATTTACCTTCAAGAAAAGCTGAAAGAGCAGGTATATATACTGCTTTAATGGGAAGTGTCTGGATATTAATTCTCACCACGATCATTTCCCTCCCAATAGGTATTGCCGCTGCTATTTACCTTGAAGAATATGCTAAGAAGAACAAGCTTTCATCCTTGCTGGAAATTAATATTTCTAATTTAGCCGGAGTTCCTTCCATTATTTATGGATTACTGGGGCTCGAAATATTTGTGAGGATAATGCAAATGGGTGCTAGTGTTCTTGCAGGAAGTTTTACACTAGCTCTTCTAATATTACCTATTGTAATTGTTTCCACTAGGGAAGCTCTTAAAGCCGTTCCAAAATCTTTAAGGGACGCTTCTTTTGCACTGGGAGCTTCCAAATGGCAAACAGTTTCCCAACAACTGTTACCCGCTTCTTTTGGTGGGATATTAACCGGAATTATATTAGCTTTATCAAGAGCCGTTGGAGAAACAGCCCCTTTAATTGTTATTGGAGCATTGGCTTATGTGCCCTTTGCCCCGGAGTCTCCAATGGATGAATTCTCTGTACTTCCTATTCAAATTTTTAACTGGATTTCCCGTCCGCAGCGCGGATTTGAAGTAAATGCGGCAGCTGCCATTATAATTTTGTTGTTGATTACCTTTGTGATGAATGGAATTGCCGTTTACTTTAGAAACAAATGGCAAAAAAGACTAAAATAATTAAGCTTCTTTAAATGAGTAAAAAAGAAAAAGAAAGTGTAATAGATAATTCTATTAAAAGAAAACACAAACTTGAGGCGAAAGGGGTAAAAGTATTTTACGATGATTTCATGGCTATTAAGGGGATAGACATGAACATTAAGGCAAATAAAGTTACAGCCTTTATTGGTCCTTCCGGGTGTGGTAAATCTACCTTTTTACGATTGTTCAACAGGATGAATGATTATGTTGATGGGTTTAGAATGGAAGGTGATATTAAAATTGACGGAGAGGATATCTACAGGAAGAATGTGAATGTGGAGCAGTTAAGGAAGCAGGTTGGAATGGTTTTTCAAAAGCCAAACCCGTTTCCTAAGTCTATTTATGAAAACGTTGCTTACGGATTAAAGATACAGGGAATAAAAGACAAAAAATTTCTTCAGGAAAAGGTAGAAGACTCATTAAAACAGGTGGCCTTATGGGATGAGGTTAAAGGTGATCTAAATAAATCGGCACTTGCATTATCAGGAGGGCAACAGCAACGCTTGTGTATAGCAAGAACCCTTGCAGTAGAACCTTCAATAATTTTAATGGATGAGCCTACATCGGCTCTTGATCCTCTTTCGACTGCCAAAATTGAAGAACTTATTTATGAACTAAAAAATAAGTACACTATTGTAATCGTTACTCACAATATGCAACAAGCAGGAAGAGTTAGTGATTATACTGCTTTTTTCTATCTGGGAGAACTTATAGAGTACGACAGATCTAAGAAGTTATTTACAAATCCTGCCAAGAAGCAAACTGAGAATTATATTACAGGAAGATTCGGATAAAATATAAAGCTATGATAAGTTTAGATCAACATAAGGAAACATTGAATCAGGCGGGACTGGAAATGCTTAATTTAAATATTAAGCAGTTGGAGAATGCCAAAGAAGCTTTTTTTAATCACGACAGTGATCTTGCAGAGGAAGTGGTTCATACCGAAAATCGGGTTAACGCTCTGGATCTAAAAATTGACAGGGACTGCGAAAGATTTATTGCTCTTCATAATCCCGTAGCCAGCGATCTTAGATTTGTGCTGGCATTGAGGAAGATAAATTTTGACCTGGAGCGAATAGGTGATCATTCGTATGGCATCTCTAAGTATATCATTGAAATAGATACACCTCTTGAGCAAAGACTTCTTGATAAAATGCGGGTGGAGGAAATGTTTGATACCGCATTATCTATGATGGATGATATTGCCGAGGCTTATACCGACTCCAATACAAAAATTGCGCGTAAAGTTTTCAAAAAGGATAAGATTCTCAACAAGATCAACATGAAATCTTTTGGAATTATCTCTGAAGAAGTAAAACAGGATCCTCAGTTGATTGATCAATTTCTATTATTGTTCTCAGTTATTAAAAAAGTTGAAAGAATAGGGGACCTTATTACAAATATCGCCGAAGAAGTTATTTTTTATCAGGAAGCCGAGGTTGTGAAACATAGAAAGAAGAAAAGCGCTAAGCGAAATAAAGATTAAATTATAGGTTGTACGAAAGGTATTTTAGTTCCAAAATGCTAAAGTTGGAAAAAATATAAACCGAAATTAAAAGAATTACGTAAGTTTGATAGTAAAACACAGATAGGAGTTTTCTTGTAAATGCTTGTTTAAAAGAAAATTATCTCTGTCGTTCAACGAATATAACCAAAGTTCATCGAATAATTTTGAAAGCCAGTCGCTTTTGAAATAGGTTTGTTGTGCCACCCAAATTACGTATGCCTATTTATGAGAAATTTAATTCTCAGTCTAGTCCTTATTCTTATTCTTGGTTTTCAGGGGTTCAGTCAAACTCCTTGCGAACCGGGACAAAGATTTTGTAGGGGTGAATGTAGACCTGCAAGAGATTGTAGAGGTATTGGACCTCCGCCGCCGGGATTAGTTGTTCCAATTGACAACAATATTTACTTGCTAATTTTTGCCGGTTTAGGCCTCGGAATCTATTCAGTCTCTTCCCTTAAGAAAAAAGCTTCTGCTTAACTTGTTTGTTATTACTCCCGTCCATTCATTCTTTGCAATAATTTTTTTCATTTAATCAACCATTTCAAATTGTATTCTACCCTGAATTAGATTTGACCTGATTTTTATAATTTTTTTAGAAAAAGCTATCTGTTAAAATAATTATTGTAGTATATTTCGCACTCTTATGAAAGCGAAAATAATAATTAAATTAATTTTATCGATAAAAATTATACTTTTGTCGATGAATTCTTTAATAATTCAGGAATCTCCTCCCGAGCCACAAAAATCTCCGGGACCTCCTCCACCAGGACTCGTAGTGGCAATAGATAGTGGTATTGGCTATTTGCTTCTAATGGGAATAGCTTTAGGAATTTATTATTATCAGTTCAAAAAGCACTAAGAAATTTCTGTAAGTCGTTTTACGTATTTCCCTATAACATCAAATTCTAAATTTACAATATCCCCTTCAGCAAGATTTTTAAAGGTGGTGTGATTGTAGGTGTATGGAATTATGGCTACACTAAACTCATAATTTTTTGAATTTACTACCGTTAGGCTAACTCCATTAACGGTTATAGATCCTTTCTCTATGGTTATATTATTCAGGGAAGGATCATATTGGAAGGTGAAAATCCAGCTTCCCTTTTCCTCAGTTATCTTAATACATTTTCCGGTTTGATCTACATGCCCCTGTACAATATGCCCATCCAGCCTCGCCCCAAGTTTCATTCCTCTTTCCAGATTTATAAAATCTCCTGTTTTTATACCTCCTAAATTTGTTTTTTGGAGGGTTTCGTTTATTGCAGTAACCAGGTAAGTTTTGTTGTTTTTTTCAACTACGGTTAAACATATGCCATTATGAGAAACGCTTTGGTCAACTTTGAGCTCTCCCGCTATTTTAGCTTTTACTCTTAAATTCAGGTTTCCGTTTTCTCTTACAGCTTCGGTAACCTCTCCCATTTCTTCAATTATTCCCGTAAACATTGGTCGTAGATTATTCTTACATTTGTAAGGTAAAAATAGAAATAATTTCGGGTAGTATTTATGAAACAAAGCCAAATGATAAGATTAGGTATAAGTATTGGAGATTTAAATGGTATCGGCGGGGAAATAGTTGTAAAAACTTTTGATGATTCCCGTATGCTGGAGTTTTGTACCCCTGTTATTTTTGCATCTGTTAAAACAGTTAGTTTTTTAAAAAAACATTTAGATCTTTCCTTAAGTATTCATGGTGTAGAAGATGCTTCCCAAATTCTTGAAGGCAAAATAAATGTTGTAAATGTCTGGAAGGAGAATGTGACCATTAATTTTGGAGCTGAAGATACAGAAGCAGGTAAATATGCATTTAAGTCTCTGGAAGCTGCAACAAAAGCCTTAAAAGATGACGCTATAGATGTATTAGTTACGGCACCTATTAATAAAAACACTATACAAAGTGAAAAATTTAATTTTCCAGGTCATACCGATTATCTGGCAAAGGAACTGCAGGGGGAAAGCCTGATGTTTATGATAAGTGAGCATCTTAAAGTGGGCTTGTTGACAGATCACGTTGCTCTTAAAGATATTGCCTCTGTTATCACTCCTCAATTAATAGAAAAGAAAATCAGTACAATCCAAAAAACCCTTCAGCAGGATTTCAGGATTATGAAACCTAAAATTGCAGTTTTAGGTATAAACCCACATAGTGGAGATAATGGTTTAATAGGCAAAGAGGATGAAACAATTCTAAAACCAACTCTTCAAAAAATAAGAGATAAAGGACACCTGGTTTATGGGCCTTTTGCTGCAGATAGTTTTTTTGGCACTAAAAATCATGAAAATTTTGATGCAGTTATTGCTTCCTATCACGACCAGGGGTTAATTCCTTTTAAAACCTTATCCTTTGGGGAAGGAGTTAATTTTACAGCGGGTTTAAATAAAGTTCGGACATCTCCCGATCATGGAACAGCTTTTGAGATTGCAGGTAAAAACTGCGCGAATATAAACAGCTTTAAAGAAGCAGTTTTTAAAGCAATTGAAATCTATAAAACCAGGAAAGAGTACAAAAAATTAACAAAGGATCCCCTTAAAAAACACGGCAAAAAGATATAAACAAAAAATTGTTTATAAGGAATAGTTAATTCCATTATTTTTATATCTTTGCACCTGCCTTTTTTGGAGGGTAGATACTCGAAATAGAAGATGTTATGAGGAAATTTGCAGCGTATACAATCCCTTTCGTAGGATTGAAGCAAGGCCGACACGAATTTGAGTACGATATTGATAGAGAGTTCTTTGAGCATTTTGAATACGATGAATTTAATGATGCCAATGTAAAAGTTGCATTAGTGTTGGATAAAAAGCCAACTTTGATGGAATTTACATTTACAGCCGGTGGAAAAGTGAATTTAAATTGTGATCTCACAAATGAACCTTATGATCAAATAATAGAAGGAATTCTTAAGCTGGTTGTAAAGTTTGGGGATGAATTTAATGATGATAATGAGGAAATTCTCATTTTGCCACACGGCGAGTTTCAAATTAATGTTGCACAATATATATATGAACTTATTGTATTGTCGGTTCCTTTAAAACGAGTTCATCCAGGTGTTCTTGATGGAACCTTAAATTCAGAAATGCTTGATAAACTTGAAGAATTAAGTCCAAAAGAAGTTGGCGAAGAAGATAAAATTGAAGATCAGGAGGAGATAGACCCCCGGTGGAATAAATTAAAAAACTTATTAAACGATAAATAATACCTAGCAATGGCACATCCTAAGAGAAAAACCTCGAAAACCAGAAGAGATAAAAGAAGAACCCATTATAAAGCTTCTGTACCGCAAATTGCAAAAGATCCTACAACAGGTGAAGCACATTTGTATCACAGAGCTCACTGGCACGAAGGTAAATTGTACTACCGTGGTCAAATCTTAATTGATAGTACTGAATAAGTAGAAGCATAGTCTCTTAAAGAGCTTTGCGATTTAAAAAACTCTCACCTGGTGGGAGTTTTTTGTTTTAAGTTGAATATGTGCTAAAAAGGCCTTAATTTGCACGCCGGTTCGAAGAAATTTTAGTACATTTCTTATCAAGGTTTCGGATTTTGTCCGTTCCAGTGTAAAAATAAATTTTATGAGTAAAATCACAGCAGCAATTACCGCTGTAGGTGCATATGTCCCAGAAGATGTTTTGACCAACAAAATGTTGGAAGAAATGGTCGATACGAATGATGAATGGATCCTTTCCAGAACAGGTATCAGTGAACGCAGAATTCTTAAAGACCCTGATAAAGGAACTTCTTATCTAGCAATAAAATCCGCACAAAATCTTATAGAAAAATCTGGCCTGGATCCTAAGGAAATAGACCTCGTCTTATTGGCCACGGTCACTCCAGATTTACCAGTAGCTGCGACAGCAGTATATGTTGCCACCGAAATTGGTGCAACAAATGCTTTTGCTTACGATTTGCAAGCCGCTTGCTCGGGTTTTCTTTACGGAATGTCCACAGCTGCAGCTTATATAGAAACAGGACGTTATAAAAAAGTGTTATTAATAGGCGCAGATAAAATGTCCTCCATTATTGATTATAAAGACAGGACAACCTGTATAATTTTTGGAGATGGAGCAGGGGCAGTGCTTTTTGAACCTAACACAGAAGGTTTAGGGCATCAGGATGAATTTCTACGAAGTGATGGGATAGGCCGGGAATCATTGAGAATTGAAGCAGGGGGTTCTTTAATGCCACCAACAGAAGTAACGGTAGCAAAGAAACTTCATTATGTTCGCCAGGATGGTAAGACCGTCTTCAAGTTTGCTGTCTCGAATATGGCAGAGGTAAGCGAAATGATTATGAAACGTAATGATCTTAGCAATAGTGACGTTGACTGGCTGGTTGCCCATCAGGCAAATCAAAGAATAGTTAGTGCTACAGCCAGTAGGATGAATCTTGAGGATGAAAAAGTTTTAATGAACATTGAAAGATATGGTAATACAACATCTGCAACCTTACCTTTACTTTTAAGCGATTTCGAAAATAAATTTAAAAAAGGCGATAAAATAGTTTTTGCCACCTTTGGTGGGGGATTCACCTGGGGTTCTATCTATTTGAAATGGGCCTATAATTCTAAATAAACCAACACCCTAATATTATGGATTTAAAAGAAATTCAGAATTTAATCAAATTTGTAGCTAAGTCTGGTGCTAGTGAGGTAAAGCTTGAAATGGACGATGTAAAGATCACGATCAAAACGGGTCCTGAAGAAAGAGAGCATACTTACATTCAACAATATCCTGTTGCAGGGCAATTGCAACAGCCGGTAGCTCAACAACAGCAAAGCTCTCCTTCAGCTCCTGCTCCTTCACAGGAAAAATCTTCTTCAAATGAAGAAAAGAAGGCCTCGGCAGAAGATAATTCCAATTATGTAACTGTAAAGTCTCCAATTATTGGAACTTTATATAGGAAACCGTCTCCAGATAAACCTGTTTTTGTAGAAGTAGGATCAACTATAAAAGAAGGGGATGTACTTTGTATTATTGAAGCTATGAAATTATTCAACGAAATAGAGAGTGAAGTATCCGGAACGATCGTTAAGGTCCTTGTAGATGATTCTTCTCCGGTTGAATTTGATCAGCCTTTATTTTTGGTAGATCCATCATAAAGCCTTCTTAGTAAGAATTAATTTTGCTGCTTCAGTAAAAAAAACACAGGTATGTTTAAAAAAATATTAATTGCCAATAGAGGAGAAATTGCGCTGCGCGTTATCAGGACCTGTAGAGAAATGGGTATTAAAACCGTAGCAGTTTATTCCACCGCCGATGCAGAAAGTCTTCACGTAAGATTTGCTGATGAAGCAGTTTGTATAGGCCCTCCACCCAGTAATTTATCTTATTTAAAAATTTCCAATATAATTGCAGCTGCAGAAATTACCAATGCAGATGCTATTCATCCCGGCTACGGATTTCTTTCAGAAAATGCAAAATTTTCAAAGATCTGTCAGGAGCATAAAATAAAATTTATTGGTGCGTCTCCCGAGATGATCGAGAAAATGGGAGATAAGGCATCAGCCAGAGCCACTATGATGGCTGCCGGGGTTCCTTGTATTCCTGGATCTGACGGGATTCTCGAAGATTACGAGGATTGTTTAAAAACAGCCAAAGGAATGGGATTCCCGGTTATGTTAAAAGCAACTGCAGGTGGCGGTGGTAAAGGAATGCGGGCTGTACATAAAGAAGCCGATCTTAGAGCAGCCTGGGATTCTGCACGGCAGGAAGCAGGAGCAGCTTTTGGTAATGACGGTATGTATATGGAGAAACTTATTCTTGAGCCAAGACATATCGAAATCCAAATAGTGGGAGACAGCACGGGGAAAGCTTGTCATTTATCTGAAAGAGATTGCTCAATTCAAAGACGTCACCAAAAGTTGACCGAAGAAACTCCTTCTCCTTTTATGACCGATAAATTGAGAAAACAAATGGGAGAAGCAGCTATTAAAGCTGCAGAATTCATTAAATATGAAGGTGCCGGTACCGTAGAATTTCTCGTAGATAAACACAGGAATTTTTACTTTATGGAAATGAATACTCGTATCCAGGTAGAGCATCCAATTACAGAACAGGTTATAGATTATGATTTAATTCGGGAACAAATTTTAGTCGCGGCAGGAGTGCCAATTTCCGGTAAAAATTATATTCCCCAGTTACATTCCATAGAATGCAGAATTAATGCAGAAGATCCATATCACAACTTTAGGCCATCTCCGGGAAAGATTACCAATCTTCACGCCCCGGGCGGTCACGGAGTGCGGATAGATACTCACGTATACAGCGGGTATTCCATACCACCTAATTATGATTCTATGATTGCCAAGTTGATTACCACGGCCCAATCCAGGGAAGAGGCAATTAATAAAATGAAAAGAGCTCTTGATGAGTTCGTAATTGAAGGCATAAAAACTACCATACCTTTTCACAGGCAGTTAATGGACCATCCAGATTATATAGAAGGTAATTATACAACCAAGTTTATGGAATCCTGGCAAATGGATCCTGTAAAAGAGGAGTAGGATATTTTAAAAATAAATGATTAAGCCCGGTTTATCCGGGCTTTTTGCTGGACAATCTTTTGCTAAAGGTTTTTTGAAAAGGAGTGCTTGTTTTTTTAAAATTACTCTCCTAAACTTTCCGTATTTTTCACTTTTAAATAAATAGCATGAACTTTTCTTACTGGGAACAACAATCCTGGCTTTCAAATATAGATTATACAATTATTGGTAGCGGAATAGTGGGCTTAAATACTGCCCTGCAGCTGAGAAATAAATATCCTCAATCGAAAATTTTAATTCTTGAACGTGGGTTACTACCGGAAGGAGCCAGTACAAAAAATGCAGGTTTTGCCTGTTTTGGCAGTATTTCTGAAATTCTGGAAGATCTTAAATCTCATTCTGAAGAAGAGGTGCTTCAATTAATTATAAGGCGTGTTAAAGGGCTGGAGCTGTTAAGAAAAAATCTTGGAGATAAAGTAATTGGCTATAAATCTCATGGCGGTTACGAATTATTTTCTTTGGAAGATAAAGCTCTTTATGAGGAATGCGCAGCTTCCCTGGATAAGATTAACGCTCTACTGAACCCTGTTTTCAATAAACCCGTATTTTCGGTGGAAAAGAATTTGTTTGGATTTAAGAATATCCAGAAAAAACTTGTCTACAGTGCTTTTGAAGCCCAGATTAATACCGGGAATATGATGAATGCCTTAATTCAAAAGGTGCAAACTGCAGGAGTTAAAATACTCAATAATGTCACAGTTGAAGATTTTTCAGAAGAAAAAGATCAGGTATTTATAAAAACAGAAAAGTTTCAGTTAACTTCAAAAAAACTGATTCTTGCCACTAATGGTTTTTCTTCCAAATTTGGAATAGAGGAAGTAAAACCGGCGCGTGCGCAGGTTATCATAACTAAACCTATAAAGGATTTAGCTATTAAAGGCACTTTTCATCTCGATAAAGGATTTTACTATTTTAGAAATATTGACGACCGCGTTCTTTTCGGGGGAGGACGAAATCTTGATTTTAAGGCCGAAGAAACCACTGAAATGGTGCAAACTGAATTGATCCAGAATAAGCTGGAAGAACTTCTAAAGACAACTATTTTACCTGATACTCCTTTTGAGATCGACCAAAGATGGAGTGGTATAATGGGAGTCGGGGAACAAAAAAAACCTATTGTAAAACAAATTTCAGAAAATATATATTGCGGAGTTCGATTAGGAGGAATGGGCGTTGCTATTGGCAGTCTCATTGGAAAAGAACTAGCAGATCTGGTAAAATAAATAGAATGAAGCGAGTATTTAAATTTTTGCTGAAATTAATAATGTGGTTTTTTATTATTACCATTTTTATGGTGGTAGTCTACAAATGGGTACCGGTGCCTTTTACTCCTTTGATGGTAATAAGATATATTGAAAATCCCGATGAGGATATTAAGAGGGATTGGGTGCCGATGGAAGAAATTGCCGATAATTTAAAAGCTGCTGTTATTGCCAGCGAAGATCAAAATTTCCCTGTTCATAGTGGGTTTGATATGAAAGCTATAGAAAAAGCGATAGAAAATAATAAAAAAGGAAGACGGGTTCGCGGTGCAAGCACCATTTCGCAACAAACTGCAAAAAATGTGTTTTTATGGCCTCAAAGAAGCTGGATTCGTAAAGGTTTTGAAGTTTATTTTACTTTTTTAATTGAATTGATTTGGGATAAAGAACGAATTCTTGAAGTTTACCTTAACAGTATTGAAATGGGGAAGAGTGTTTACGGGGCCGAGGCTGCAGCTCAATTCTGGTTTAATAAACCTGCGAGTAAATTGACGTCCTATGAAGCAGCTGCAATTGCAGCCGTTTTACCCAATCCAAGGCAATACAGAGCCAATCCCGCTAGTAATTATATCCAAAACAGGCAAGCCTGGATAGTAAGACAAATGAGAAATTTAGGGCCTATTAATTTATAGAAGAGGTGAGAAAGGAAATTAAGGAACAATTGATCCTTGCCTGTACTAACTACGTAGATGCCCGTATTGCAAGATTTAATGCTACCATGAAGGAACTTGAAGAGGCATTGAAACCTGAAAGTCGCAGTTGTATGGGAGATAAATATGAAACTAGCAGGGCTATGCTCCATCTGGAGTTTGAAAAAATTTCGGGGCAGGTGGAACAATTTAATAATTTAAGAAGAACTGTAAGCCAGATTCCCTCTGGGTCCTCATCTTTAGAAATTGGGTTTGGAACGGTAGTAGAGACTTCCGGCGCCAATTACTTTATATCTATTCCCGCCGGTGAGATACTAGTGGAAAAAATTAAATATTATGCTGTAGGAATAAGTTCGCCGGTGGCTCAGTTGTTATTGGGAAAAAAGGTTGGCGATTCTTTTGTTCTAAACGGTAATAGAATTCAGATAAAAGAGATTTTGAGCTAAAGAATATTATTGTTTAATCCGTTTTTCAAGAAGGTCTGCATTAACTTTCAGGCTTATTTTTTCTCCACTGTTTAGTTCGCGCTTATTCTCCAGGTAGATAGTTTTTCCTTTTAACTCGGCCTTTATTAAATAAACAGCACCTTTAAAATAGGATTTTTGAACGGTAGCTTTAATTTCAGAGTTTTCAACTATTTTAATTTCGTGAGGATAAAGAAGTATCTTCTTCCCACTAACTTTAGAAGGATCTATTCTGCTAAGGCTTATTTCGTTAATATCTGTAAATAGAGAAGCCACATATTTATTTGGAGGATTATTGTATAAAACAAAAGGCGAATCATCTGATACCACTGCTCCATCTCGTAAAACAATAGTCCTCTCTGCAAAAGAGAGCGCATCTGTGCTATCATGAGTAGCCGTGATGCAGGTGACATTCTGTTCTTTTAAGTAACTGTAAACTCTCCTTCGCAGATTATTTTTTCTGAAATGGTCAATATGACTAAAAGGTTCATCGAGAAGCAATAATTCTGGCTCTTTGGCTAAAGCCCTTGCCAGAGCCACCCGTTGTTGTTGCCCTCCACTCAATTCACTTGCTTTTACTTTTGCAAAATCTTCCATTTCTACCACCTCAAGTAACTCCTGGATCCTCTTTTTCTTTTTCCGCGGATACATGTTGCTCAAAAATTTACCAACATTATCAGCTACACTTAGTGGCGGCATTAAGTCGAAATCCTGTGCCAAATACTTAATAAATGGTTCTCCGGGAACAAGATTGAACTGCGGTCCCAATAGTTCTTTTTCTTTCCAGAAAATTTCGCCTTTTGTATCGTGGATACCATATATCAACCGAAGCAATGTGCTTTTTCCACAGCCGCTTTCACCAATAAGTGAAACATGGTCTCCGGTTCTTACGCTGAAACTGATATTTTTTAAAACAGGTTTATCATCATAAGCAAAAGTGACTTTTTTTAGCTTCAGCATATAGAAATTAAAGATTTAAGTAAAGTTAGTAAAACCTTCAGGAAGATTCAGAACAAAAAAACAGCCTCGCTAGGAGGCTGTTTCAGTATATTTTAAATAAAAAATCTATCCTTTTACTTTTTTCCTGGCATTTTCAGGTAAAACCTCATACCCCATATTGTAAAGAGTGAAAGCAAAAATATCTGCATACTCATCAATGATCATTGAAGTAGGTTTTCCTGCGCCATGACCGGCTTTGGTTTCAATTCTAATTAAAGTTGGATTATTACCGGCTTGTTTTTCCTGTAATTCTGCAGCAAATTTAAACGAATGTGCAGGTACTACCCTGTCATCGTGATCTCCGGTTGTTACCATTGTAGCAGGATATTCAACCCCCTGTTTAATATTGTGCACAGGAGAATAGCTGTACAGGTAATCAAACATTTCCTTACTATCTTCAGCTGTACCATAGTCATAAGCCCATCCTGCTCCCGCAGTAAAGGTGTGGTAGCGCAACATATCCATTACACCCACTGCCGGCAATGCTACCTTCATAAGATCTGGTCTTTGAGTCATAGCAGCACCAACTAACAATCCGCCGTTAGAACCACCACGAACTGCTAAATAGTCGCTGGAGGTATATTTTTCCTTAATCAGGTATTCAGCAGCAGCAATAAAATCATCAAATACATTTTGCTTTTTCATTTTAGTTCCTGCATCATGCCATTCCTTACCGTATTCTCCACCCCCTCTTAAATTAGGGACTGCATAAATACCTCCCTGTTCCATCCAAACAGCATTTGCAATGCTAAAAGAAGGGGTAAGGCTAATATTAAATCCTCCATAACCATAAAGTAGTGTTGGATTTTTTCCATTTAATTCTATTCCCTTCTTATAGGTAATGATCATAGGGATTTTAGTCCCATCCTTGGAGGTGTAGAAAACCTGTTTGCTTTCATAATCTTCAGGATTAAAATCTATTGATGGTTTATTGTAAACAGTAGATTTGCCACCTTCAATATCATATTTTAAAATTGTACCCGGGGTAACATAGTTTGTAAAAGAATAATAAAGCACATCATCTTCTTTCTTTGCGCCAAAACCACCCGCAGATCCCACCCCGGGAAGCTGAACTTCTCTCACAAGTTTTCCATTATAATCATACTGTTTCACTTTAGATACTGCATCTACCATATAATTGGCAAATATATATCCACCTGCTGTAGATGGGCTAAGCACATTTTTAGTTTCAGGAATAAGATCTTTCCAGTTTTCAGGCTTAGGATTTGCTGCATCTACTGTTACAATTCTTCGATTTGGAGCATTTAAGTTCGTAACTATAAATAATTTGCTTCCTTCGTTATCCATAACATAAGTGTCGCTTTCTTCATGATCCAGGATCGTAACCAGCTCTGGGTTTGCTTTGGTAAGATCCATCATAAATAGCTTTCCTCCCGAGGTAGAATTACGGGCAGAAATGAATAAATACTTATTATCTTCGGTAACCCCTCCACCTACATAACGGTGTTTTTCTTGAGGTGAATCTCCAAAAATTACTTTATCCTCACTCTGTTTTGTTCCAAGTTTGTGGTAAAATAAACGGTGCTGATCTGTTTTTGCAGATAATTCGCTTCCTTTTGGTTTTTCATAGCTGGAGTAGAAAAATCCGTCATTACCTTTCCAGGAAATTCCGCTAAATTTAACATCTACAATGGTATCTTCAATGATCTCTTTAGATTCAGTGTCAATAATAATTACTTTTCTCCAGTCACTACCTCCTTCAGAAATAGCATACGCTGCTTTAGATCCATCATCAGAAAAGCTTAAACCTCCAAGAGAAGTTGTTCCGTCTGAACTGAATTTGTTAGGATCAAGAAAAACTTCAGCTTCCCCATTTTCAGTTTTTTTACGGTAAATAACATATTGATTTTGCAATCCGTCGTTCTTGCTGAAGTAGGTATAGTTTCCTTCAATATAGGGAGCTCCCAGTTTTTCGTAATTCCATAATTTTGTAAGACGGTCGTTAAGCTCCTTTCTGTAAGGAATATTATCTAAGTAATCAAAAGTTACCTTATTCTGAGCCTGAACCCAGTTTCCGGTTTCCTCACTGCGGTCATCCTCCAGCCAGCGGTAAGGGTCCTTAACCTCTGTTCCGAAATAATTGGTTACAGTATCAACTTTTTTAGTGTCGGGATAATTCAAAGCAATTTCTTCTTTTTCAGGATTATTAGCGCAGGATGAAAGTATTGCAACTGCGAAAATCCCAGGGATTATTTTTTTCATTTAAATACTTTTTATTTTGGTCCTAAAGTTACTATAAAAAAAAGCCTGTAAGTAACATTCTTATAGGCTTTTATCATTTGCAATAATAAAAAATTTAGATCAATTTTTTATCAATTAAATATTCAGCGATCTGGACTGCATTGGTAGCAGCGCCTTTTCTTAAGTTATCTGCAACAATCCACATGTTTAAAGTATTGGGCTGAGAGTAATCTCTTCTAATCCTTCCAACAAAAACTTCGTCTTTACCTTCAGCATAAATGGGCATAGGATAAGTATTAACATCGGGATTATCCTGAACAGTAACTCCAGGAAAATTGTTGAGGAGTTGCCTAACTTCATTTTCCCGAAAATCTTTTTCAAATTCAACATTTACAGATTCACTGTGGCCTCCCACAACCGGAATTCTTATGGCAGTTGCAGTCAACAAAATACTGTCGTCACCTAGGATTTTCTTGGTTTCGTTGGTAAGTTTCATTTCCTCTTTCGTGTATCCATTTTCAGTAAAAACATCGCATTGAGGAATAGCATTTCTATGGATAGGATAGGCATAAGCCATTTCCCCTTTTACCTGGTTATATTCATTCTCCAGCTGCTGCACAGCTTTTACCCCGGTACCTGTTATAGATTGGTAAGTGGAAACAACTACCCGCTTTACTTTATATTGATCGTGAAGCGGTTTTAAAGCCATTAATAATTGTATAGTTGAACAATTAGGGTTGGCGATAATTTTATCATTTTCAGTTAATTCTGAAGCATTTATTTCGGGAACTATTAATTTTTTGGTTTTATCCATTCTCCAGGCTGAAGAATTATCTACTACGGTAGTTCCATTTTCAGCAAACTTTGGAGCCCATTCCAGGGAAGTTTCACCTCCCGCAGAAAAAAGCGCAAGATCTGGTTTAAGATCTACAGCCTCCTGGAGTCCAATTACTTTATAGTTTTTATCTTTGAAAAATATTTCTGTTCCTACAGATCTTTCTGAAGCTACAGGGAATAATTCTGTAACCGGAAAATTTCTTTCTGCCAATACTTCCAGGATGATGCGTCCAACCATTCCTGTGGCGCCTACTACTGCTATTCTCATGAGTTTATAGTTTATTTAGCCGTTATTAATCAGCTAATTATAGGTTTAAATTTTTTGCAAAGGTAAAATAGAAAATGACAGGACAGGGAGGATATAGCGGAAATTTAGAGACAATTATAGTTATTAAACACAATTGTTTTTTTTGTTTAAAAAAAGACCCCACCGGCAGGTGGGGTTTGGTTAAACTCTATGTAGTGTAGCGGTAAGCGTACGTCTTAATTTTACTTATAATCGGCCTGGATTATTCTGTCGTTTCAATTCGTCTCTAATTTCAATAAGCAATTCTTCCTGTGTAGGCCCCTTAGGTGCAGCCGGAGCTTCCTCTTTTTTTCTCTTTGTTTTCTCGTAAGCCCTTAGAACCAGGAATATGAAAAATCCAACGATAATAAAATAGATGATTGCCTGGATCACATTGCCATAGGTAAGTACCGCTGCTTCTGCTGCCTGCGCAGCTTCAAGGGTTTCATAATCATTCCCGTCAAGAGCATAGAATTTTTGTGAAAAATCTGTTCCGCCGGTTAATACTCCAATAATTGGCATAATTAAATCTGCCACTACAGAAGAAACAATTTTATTGAATGCAGCCCCAATAACAACTGCAGATGCTAATGCGACTATATCGCCTCTCAGCAAAAATGTTTTAAAATCTTTAAAGAACGCCATTTAATAATTTTGGAGGATTAAGATGCTAATTTAACGAAACTGAAGTTATTAGAAAATTTTCACTCAATTATTTGCCGTTTAACCCTTTGGGAAATGCCTGTGATTAGTTCGTAAGAAATCGTTTTTCCTTTTTCTGCAAACTGTGTTGCAT
>CAZXEY010000008.1:0-11102 GCA_964639695.1 uncultured Antarcticibacterium sp.
GAATATTTTTATAAGTGAAAATAGGAGCGTTAAAACGCAGTGCAAGAGCAATGGCGTCACTGGTGCGCGCATCGATAATTTCTTCGATCTTGTCCCGTTCGCAGATGAGGCTCGAATAAAACACCCCGTCTACCAGTTTGTGAATAATTACTTGTTTAACAACTATTTCGAACCGGTCGCTAAAGTTCTTGAAAAGATCGTGCGTTAACGGCCTTGGCGGTTTTATTTCTTTTTCCAGAGCAATAGCTATAGACTGTGCCTCGAAAGCTCCAATAACTATAGGTAGTTTTCTGTCTCCATCTTCCTCGCTCAAAATAAGTGCATAGGCACCATTTTGCGTTTGACTATACGAAATCCCTTTTATGTTAAGGCGTACTAAACTCATATATTACTAATTGAAAAAGGCTGTCTAAATTAGGACATTAACCACATTCAGACAGCCCTTTTAAGGCACGCAAGTTATAAAAATTATGCGTTTTGGGCTTTAAATTCTTTTAGTTTTTCATTCAGTTTTGGAACGATTTCAAAGGCATCTCCCACTATACCGTAATCTGCGGCTTTAAAGAAAGGAGCTTCAGGATCGTTATTAATAACTACTTTAGTTTTCGAGGAGTTAATTCCTGCTAAATGCTGGATTGCTCCCGATATTCCTATTGCTATATAAAGGTTGGAAGCAACAGGTTTTCCTGTTTGGCCCACGTGCTCGCTGTGAGGCCTCCATCCCATATCACTTACGGGTTTGGAACAAGCTGTTGCTGCACCAAGAGTGTCTGCAAGTTCTTCGATCATTCCCCAGTTCTCAGGTCCTTTTAATCCTCTTCCTCCTGATACCACGATCTCTGCATCGGCAATGGTCACCTTGTCTCTTGCCTTGTCTACATTCGTAACTTTTACGCTGAAATCTTCTCCTGCAAGCGTAGGGTTAAAATCTTCTACCGTCGCATCTGCCTGGTTTTCTTTAAGTCCGAAGGCATTTTTGGATAAACCTATGATTTTTACATCTGTTTGAATGGCTGTAAAACTGAAGGCTTTATTAGTAAAAGCGGTTCTCTTTACGACAAAAGGGCTTGAACTTTCTGGTACTGCCACTACGTTAGAAGCATAGCCTGCATTTAAATGCACGGCTAAAAGAGGAGCAAGATATTTTCCGTTTGCAGTTTGGGTAAGCACTACCACTTTAGCATCTTCTTTTTCAGCAGCCTGCTTCAGCACATCGGCGAAAGCTTCGGCATTAAAATTCTTTAATTGATCATTATTTACTTTCAATACTTTATCTATACCATAACTACCAAGTTCAGAGGTGTCATCGGCATTAATAGTTACAGCGGTAACTGTAGTATTCAACATCTGGGCAATTTCTCTTGCATAAGAGGCCACTTCGAAAGATGTCTTCTTAAATTTTCCTTCTTCTGATTCTGTATATACTAAAACTGACATTTTTTATATTTTTATTAAAATTAAAACCTCTTAGAAACTGTAAGATCTGACAGGTTTTTAAAACCTTTCAGATCTAAACTCTTACTTCTTAGATCACTTTCGCCTCGTTATGCAGCAAATTAATCAATTCATCAAGGTTATCGGCATCAATTAACTTCACCTGTCCTTTTGGTGCAGGCTTTTCAAATTTTTCAACTTCTGTTGGCGCGGTCACTTCCTCCGGCTCTATTACATTAAGAGGTTTTTTTCTTGCCTGCATGATTCCACGCATATTTGGAATACGAAGATCACTTTCTTCCACAAGTCCTTTTTGCGCACCAATAACTAAGGGAAGGGATGCGGTAAGGCTTTCTTTACCACCGTCAATTTCCCTTACAGCTTTGGCTTCATTTCCTTCAACTTCAAGGCTAATGCAAGTGTTTATAAAATTTGCCTTTAGTAATCCTGCCAACATTCCGGGAACCATCCCGCCATTGTAGTCTATAGATTCCCTTCCAGCAATAATAAGATCATAGCCTCCATCATTAGCAACTTTTGCAAGTTGTTTTGCAACCTGGAAACCATCTACAGCAGGAGTATTAACACGAATAGCATTATCTGCTCCAATAGCAAGAGCTTTTCTAAGAGTGGGTTCAGTTTCAGGCCCTCCTACATTTACAACATCTACGCTTGCACCTTGCTTTTCCTTGAACCACATTGCTCTTGTCAATCCAAATTCATCATTTGGATTTATTACAAACTGCACTCCATTTGTGTCAAACTGAGTATTATTATCTGTAAAATTGATCTTCGAGGTAGTATCCGGTACGTGGCTAATACACACTAATATTTTCATCTATATGATCTTTTTTTTGTTGTTATTTTTCGCGATTACGAAGATAAGGAATTTAAACTTAAAATTGCTATGCGCGCATAACAAATATTTTATCCGCAAGTAGTAGTTTTTACCTATGTGAATTACTATTTTTGTTTTCTTAAATTTGTTAAAACACATTTATTATAGAATGAAGACAATCCAGTTTAGAGAAGCAGTTCAGCAGGCCATGAGTGAAGAAATGCGCAGAGATGAGAGCATTTACCTTATGGGAGAAGAAGTAGCCGAGTATAACGGGGCCTATAAAGCTTCCAAAGGAATGCTAGATGAATTTGGTCCTGAGAGGGTTATTGACACTCCTATTGCCGAGCTTGGTTTTGCAGGGATTGCCATTGGTAGTGCGATGAATGGCAACAGGCCCATCGTAGAATTCATGACCTTTAACTTTTCTCTGGTTGGGATTGATCAAATAATTAACAACGCTGCTAAAATGCGCCAAATGAGCGGTGGCCAGTTCAATATTCCTATTGTATTTCGTGGTCCTACTGCTTCTGCAGGTCAATTAGCTGCAACCCACTCGCAGGCTTTTGAAAGCTGGTACGCTAACTGTCCCGGATTAAAAGTAATTGTTCCTTCAAATCCTTATGATGCAAAAGGACTTTTAAAATCTGCAATTCGTGATGACGATCCTGTAATTTTTATGGAGAGTGAGCAAATGTATGGGGATAAGGGAGAAGTGCCTGAGGAAGAATACACAATTCCAATTGGTGTGGCCGAAATAAAAAGAGAGGGAACAGATGTTACCATCGTTTCTTTTGGAAAGATCATTAAAGAAGCATACGCAGCTGCAGAAGAGCTTGAGAAAGAAGATATTTCCTGCGAGATCATCGACCTTAGAACTATTCGTCCTATGGATCACGATGCTATCTTAAAATCTGTAAAGAAAACTAACCGCCTGGTGATCCTTGAAGAGGCATGGCCATTTGGAAATATTGCCACAGAGATTACTTATCAGGTTCAGGAAAAAGCATTCGATTACCTGGATGCCCCAATTATAAAAATTAATACTGCAGATACTCCTGCGCCTTATTCACCGGTACTTTTAAAAGAGTGGTTACCGAACAGCGATGATGTAATTAAAGCTGTAAAGAAAGTGCTGTACAAGTAACGGGAAAACAAACTATCTTTGAAACTTCATCCATAGGGTGAAGTTTTTTTTTGCCTCTTTATGAAGAAATTCCTCCTTGCAGTTCCTCTTTTCCTGCTATTTATTTCCTCTTTTGCCCAAATGCGTATCAGCGGAATTGTAATGGATGAAACGGGAAATCCTGTACCCTTTGCCAATGTAATTTTTACGGGTTCTTCGGAAGGTACTACAACCGCGGAAAACGGTCAATTCTACCTGGAATCTTTAAAAACGTTTAATTCTGCGGAATTTTCATTTCTTGGCTATCAACGGGAACTGGTTCTGCTGAAACCCGGAAATAACCTGGACCTTAAAGTTGTTCTAAAAGAAGATACCGAGAGCCTTTCTGAAGTATATATCTACCAGGGAAAAACATCCAAGAAAGACAATCCCGCAATAGACATTCTCCGGAAGATCTGGAAAAACAAAAGGACGAACGGAGTCAAAAAGTTCGATCAGTACTCTTTTCGAAAATATGAAAAACTCCAGTTCGACATTAACAGCATTGACAGCACCTTTGTGAACAGCCGCATCTTTAATGGGATGGAATTCATTTTTGATGATCTTGATACCAATTCCTTAACAGGTAAAAATTATCTGCCGGTTTTCATCAACGAATCTGTCTCGCAGGTTTACGGTGATAATAAAATGAATAAAAAGCGGGAAGTTCTGCAGGGTAATAAAAATTCGGGATTTGGAAATAGCCAGGTAATGATCGCGGGGGTGAAGGATCTCTATCAGGAATTTAATATTTATGATAATTACCTGAAGATCTTTGATAAGAGTTTTATAAGCCCCCTTTCCACGACTGGGATCAATAACTATAATTATGTTTTAGCCGACAGTTCTTTTATAGAGAACAGGTGGTGCTATAAAATTATTTTTTATCCACGACGGCAGAACGAGCTTACAATGAAAGGGGATTTCTGGGTAAATGATACTACCTGGGCAATAAAGAAGATCAAGATGGAAATGGGCAAGAATGCCAACATCAACTGGATCAACGGAATTTATGCCGAACAGGATTTTGAAGTTTTAAATGATTCTGTTTTCCTTATTTCGCGTGACTTCTTTATGGCCGATTTTGCCCTTCGGAAAAAAGAAGATGCCCGCGGGATTTATGGGAAGAGAACAGTTTTGTATGACAACTATAAATTCGATGAGGAAAAGGATTCCAAATTCTATGACATTGTTCCGAAGGAATTTCAGGATACACTTTATAACCGCAGTGATACTTTCTGGCAGCAAAACCGGCTTGAACCTTTGAGCCGGGATGAAGGCGGGATCTATAAAATGCTGGATACGCTTCAAAATGTAAAAGCTTTTCAACGGGTTTTTACACTGGCCAGTATTGCTGCTACGGGATATATTGAATATCCCGGTTTTGATTTTGGCCCCATTTATTCTTCCGTAGGATTTAACCAGGTAGAAGGATGGAGAATACGGGCAGGAGGAAGAACCTATTTTGGGCAGGATGACCCCTGGAGAATTAAAGGTTATGGAGCTTATGGCTTCAAAGACGATCAGTTTAAATACGGAATCCTTACGAAACTGATGTTGAACAGGGATGTAAGGTTAATTGCATCTTTGGGAACAAGAAGAGATATTGAGCAATTAGGAGCCAGTTTGACAAACTCTGTAGATGTTTTAGGAAGAAGCCTTGCATCTTCTTCGTTAATAAACGTGGGGGATAACGATAAGCTAAGCTCGATTAGTCTCACAACCGCAGGTTTGGAAATGGAACCTGTTCTCAATTTTACCGTCCGGCTTAACGGCTCCTACAGGAATTTAAAGGCGGCATCACCCACCTTCAGCCTGGCCTGGTATACCAATGACGAAAGGACCCAGATTAAACCTGATATTGACCAGGGAGAAATTTCAACTATTTTCACCTACACTCCGGGAAGGAAAACCACCGGCTTTGGAGTAGACAGGCTTGTTATTAATGCAGAGGATTTTCCAACCTTCTTTTTAAATTATAGTATAGGATCTAAGGATTTCTTCCACAGTGATTTCAATTACCAAAAAGTGCAGTTCTTTTATAATCAGCCGTGGTGGATTGGTGGCTTTGGGCTTGCTAATCTGAGCATGGAAGCCGGAAAGACTTTTGGTGAGGTACCTTTGGGGCTGCTAAATGTTGTTCCCGGGAATCAGACGTATTTTGCATTGTACAATACTTTTCCGCTGCTAAACTTCTATGAATTTGTAACAGATACTTATGTTTCAGCTCATTTTCAGCATAACTTCAATGGCAGGTTATTCTCCCGAATTCCGGGGTTGCGGAAACTGAACCTTCGGGAATTAGTTGGAATAAGAGGAGTATGGGGACAAATTTCTGAAGAGAATAAACTATTGGATGCATCTGGTATTCCACTTTTGGCACCCAATGAAGAACCTTATTACGAATACAGTGTGGGTATTGGAAATATTTTCAAATTTATAAGAATCGACGCACATTTTCGCGGGAATTACTTCGAGGTTCCCGAAGCGCGAACTTTTGGAGTCACAGCAGCCTTTGGATTTCACTTTTAAATAACGTTTAAAAGGTTAGAATTAGCTATCTTTGCGCCCTTGAAAATTTGAAAAACTGATAGAAAATGTCTGAGACTTTTGATGTATTAATAGAAATTCCTAAAGGAAGCCGAAACAAATATGAATACGATTTTGAACTTAAGAAAGTTCGCTATGACAGGATGATCTTTTCCTCGATGATGTACCCTGCAGATTATGGATTTATTCCTAACACCCTTGCCCAGGACAGCGACCCGCTGGATGTGCTGGTTTTGGTTGCAGAGCCAACCTTTCCCGGGATTGTAATGGAGGTGAAGCCAATAGGTGTTTTCCATATGGCCGATGAAAAAGGTCCTGATGAGAAAATTGTTTGCGTTCCTGTTTCAGATCCTATCTGGAACCGTATCAATGATCTTCACGAGCTTAACGGGCATTTGACCAAAGAAATAGAGCATTTCTTTAAGGTTTATAAGGATCTTGAGAAGAAGAAAGTGGATGTTGGTGGTTGGGGAGATGCTGCAGATGCACGCAGGATCATAAAAGAATGTATCGAGAGATTTAAAAATTATGAAGGAGATAAGGAGAGATTTGGGATATAGTCAACTTTAGCTCTCGATAATTGAAGATATAAAAGCAGTAACCGTAAAAAGTTATTGCTTTTTTAATTATCATTGATTTACTACATTAGCGCCCTTAACTAAACATTAACAATCTCTTATGGAATCAATGATGATTTATGCCCCAATAATACTAGCCCTTCTTGGCCTGGTTTATATGTGGATAAAAAGATCGTGGGTATTAAAACAAGATGCCGGGTCAGGAAAAATGAATGATATTGCTAATCACATCTATGAAGGTGCATTGGCTTTTCTGAATGCCGAATATAAATTATTGACTTTTTTCGTAATTGCTGCCAGTATTGCTCTTGCTGCAGTTTCTTTTATAGTACCAACAACTCATTGGTTAATTGTTGTTGCTTTTATTTTTGGAGCAGTTTTTTCTGCACTTGCAGGAAATATGGGAATGAAGATCGCTACAAAAAGTAACGTGAGAACAACCCAGGCTGCCCGTACAAGTTTACCACACGCTCTAAAAGTTTCTTTTACCGGTGGTACTGTAATGGGACTTGGAGTTGCAGGTCTTGCTGTACTAGGTCTTACAGGTTTCTTTATATTGTTCTTCCACTTCTTTATGGGCGGGGAATGGACAAATACCCAGCAAATGACAATCGTGCTGGAAACTTTAGCCGGATTCTCACTTGGAGCTGAATCTATTGCACTTTTTGCGCGTGTGGGTGGTGGTATTTATACCAAAGCTGCCGATGTTGGTGCCGATCTTGTTGGAAAGGTTGAAGCCGGTATTCCGGAGGATGATCCACGAAACCCTGCAACGATTGCAGATAACGTGGGTGATAACGTAGGGGATGTTGCAGGTATGGGTGCCGACCTTTTTGGTAGCTATGTTGCAACCGTTCTTGCGGCCATGGTTCTTGGGAATTACGTGATTCAGGATATGGGGGGAAATATCGTAAACGAAGGTTTCGGCGGAATAGGACCCATTTTACTTCCTATGTCCATTGCCGGTGTAGGTATCATATTTTCCATTATTGGAAGTATGGTGGTTAGTATTAAAAACAATTCAGCTAAGGAAAATGAGGTTCAAAGCGCCTTAAACTATGGTAACTGGCTATCAATTGGCCTTGTAGCGGTTTCATGTTATTTTCTTGTAAAATGGATGCTGCCTTCCGAAGCTATGACAATGGGATTTTTCATTGGCGGGGCCGAAGGTTTTGAATATATGGAGATCTCTTCTATAAGAGTATTTTATGCAACTCTGGTAGGTCTGGCCGTTGGCGGATTAATCTCTGCAGTAACCGAATATTATACAGGATTAGGTAAAAAACCTGTCCTTTCAATTGTACAAAAATCGAGTACCGGTGCGGGAACAAACATTATTGCAGGTCTTGCAACAGGTATGATTTCCACATTTGGATCTATTTTATTGTTCGCGACAGCAATCTGGGCTTCTTATGCTCTTGCCGGTTTTTACGGGGTGGCTTTAGCAGCATCAGCAATGATGGCCACAACAGCAATGCAGCTGGCGATCGATGCTTTTGGGCCTATTGCAGATAACGCGGGAGGTATTGCCGAGATGAGCGAACTTCCGGCAGAAGTTAGAGAACGTACAGATATCCTGGATTCTGTAGGAAATACAACTGCAGCAACAGGAAAAGGTTTCGCTATTGCTTCGGCAGCATTAACTTCTCTTGCACTTTTTGCAGCTTATGTGACCTTCACAGGGATTGACGGGATTAATATTTTTAAAGCACCTGTACTGGCGATGTTGTTCGTAGGTGGAATGGTACCGGTTGTATTCTCTGCACTGGCAATGAATTCTGTAGGTAAAGCTGCTATGAAAATGGTTGAGGAAGTAAGACGGCAGTTTCGTGAGATCCCGGGAATTATGGAAGGAACAGGGAAACCGGAATATGATAAGTGTGTGGCTATTTCTACAGAGGCTGCTTTGAAAGAGATGGTATTACCGGGAGCTTTAACTATTGGTTTCCCAATCGCGATTGCTCTTGTTCCAATGATCTTTGGTTATGACAATTTATTGATCGCCGAGATGCTGGGTGGTTATATGGCGGGGGTAACAGTAAGTGGTGTTCTTTGGGCGATCTTCCAGAACAACGCAGGTGGTGCCTGGGATAATGCTAAAAAGTCTTTTGAAGCAGGAGTTTTGATCAACGGCGAGATGACCTTCAAAGGATCTGATGCTCACAAAGCGGCCGTAACGGGTGATACAGTTGGAGACCCATTTAAAGATACTTCAGGGCCTTCTATGAACATTCTTATTAAACTTACCTGTCTTATTGGGCTTGTATTGGCTCCAATCTTAGGAGGACACGAAATAGAGGATATTCCAAATCTTCCGGAAGAAACTCCGGTTCAGGTCGAAGATGAAACCGGTGTAGGCGCTGCAGATGAAGCGGTAGCTAAATATGAAGATTTCAGAATCGGCTAGAATTATTTTAGTAAATAAGTACAAAGGGAAACAGAAAAGTTTCCCTTTTTTTATTCTATTTCAGGAAATCAGCTCTATCTTATAAGTTCTTTAACTTCTCATTTTTCCTGAATTTAAGATAAATGGCCACTAACAAAAAAGTAGCGGCAAATAAGTACAGGTATGGAAGATTTTTACTTCCGCTTTTATATAAAAGAAAAGCTGCTGCGTATAACGCCATGGATTCGCAAAATAGAGCTGCATATTTTAGAGTTTCGCCATTTTTCTTTTTAGCTATACAATAAAGAGCATAGATTAAAAACAAAACTCCAAGAAATAGAACTCCGTAGCTTATTATTTGATAACTGGAACTCATAGAGCCATTAATGATTAGCAGAAAACCAATGAGGAGAAACTGGAGGTTTTCCGCTTTTTTCTTTTTGTTATCCATATTAAGGATCTTATATCTGTACTAAAATATTCTTTTCTTATTAACAGAAAGCCTTATTTCTATAATTTTTCTTCTGGAAAAGAATTAAGAACAGCGATGTGGTTTTTTCTTTGCGAAAATCCGATGCTTTCTATGCTTTTACCAGAAATCTTCCCCCATCCTTCAAATAAACTCTTCGCATTTAAAAGGAAAAAAGTAACCTGTCTCTTTATAAAAATATTAAACTTTTGATAAAGAGCCTTTCTCACCGGGCTTTCTGCTGTAAATTCTTTAATTTAAAGAGAAATAAAAATGATAAGAGAATTATGAAAAGACTTGAAGGAAAAACTGCCCTGGTAACAGGAGGAGGAACAGGAATAGGAGAAGCCATTTGTAAAAAGTTTGCAATGGAAGGGGCGCAGGTCCTGGTGGTGGGAATGCCCGAAGATCCCATTGAGGATGTGGTAAAGGAGATCGAAAAGAATAACGGAAAAGTTCTGGGTTATAAAGGAGATATTTCTATAGAAGAAAATGCAAAGGAAGCTATTAAAACTGCAACCGATAAATGGGGAAAACTGGATATCCTCATCAACAATGCCGGGGTATTCCCAGAAGTTGGAACCCTGGATCAATTTTCAGTGGAGGCTTTTGAGAACCTTCTTAAGAACAATGTGCGAACCACGTTTCTTATGACCAAACTTGCAATTCCGGAGTTAAAGAAAACTAAAGGCTGTATCGTATCTGCAGGATCTGAATCTGCTATTCTAGGAATTGCACAGGTGGCACCTTATGGAGGGACTAAAGGTTTTGTGCACTCTTTTATGAAAGGTGTTGCAGCAGAACAGGCGCAGTTCGGGATCAGGGTAAATGTTGTTGCTCCGGGTCCTATTGATACTTCCTGGACGCACAAGGAATCCAGCGGCATGGATAAGGAGATGGAGAAAACCATGGTCAATGCTACCCTTATGGGAAGAAGGGGTAAAACTGAGGAAGTTGCGAATGTATACCTATTCCTGGCATCGGAAGAGGCATCTTATGTTACAGGATCTGTTTATCAGGTTGATGGGGGTATTACGATAGCTAAAGGACCCATTGGTAAAAAAGTGGAAAGCGGGGCAATGGAGCCAAAAACCAAGATGGATCTCAAGCACGAGCACGATGGAACTACAAAGATAAAATAGCCCCCCCAACCCCCAAAGGGGGAGCAAAAGTTGAAATCGAGATAAGCAGAAATTTTAAAATTACGATCTGCGAATATCATCGGGATCTGCGAGAGTAAAAAAAACAGTAAACGACAAACGCCAAACAACAAACAATAAACCAAAAAAACAAGATCATGCCAAACAAAGAAACACCACAAATCAAGAACGAAGATCAATACGAAGCATTAAGGGATAAAGGAATGAGCAAGCAAAAAGCCGCCCGAATTGCGAATACTGAAAATTCCGGGAAAAAAGGTGGAAATGCTGAAAAGTATGAAGATCGAACGAAAGACGAGCTGATGCAAAAAGCAAAAGAAGTTGGGATCGAAGGCAGAAGCAAAATGAACAAAGACGAGTTGATAAAAGCTTTGAGAAAAGGAAATTAAGGATAGGGGGTAGTCATTAGTCGGTAGTCTGTAGTCTGTAGACGGTAGAGGATAGTCTTAAGTCTTGACTCTTGGTTCTAGATTCCTAACTCCTAACTCTTGTCTCTAATATAAGAATCTATAACAAAAAACA
>CAZXEY010000008.1:11112-24686 GCA_964639695.1 uncultured Antarcticibacterium sp.
TGTAGTCTGTAGTCTGTAGTCTGTAGACGGTAGAGGTTAGTCATTAGTCTATAGTCGATAGTCAGTAGATTGAACGGTAGAGGATAGTCTTTAATTTTTCAGTCTTGCCTCTTGATTCTTGCCTCTTGATTCTTGCCTCTTGCCGCAAGACTCTTGCCTCTTGATTCTAACTCCCAACTATTAACTCCTGATTCTTGTATCTTTAAATAATAAACTAAATATCAAAAAATGAGATCCATTTGGAACGGTTCAATACAATTCGGTTTAGTATCAATTCCGGTGAAACTGTATTCAGGTTCAGAAGATAAAAAGATTGATCTGGATATGCTGGACAAAAAGGACAATGCCCGCATAAGGTATAAAAGAGTAAATGAACATACCGGGGAGGAAGTAGAATGGAAGGATATTGTTAAAGGTTACAAGCAGGGTGAGGATTACATCGTGTTGGAGAAAGAAGACTTTGACAACGCGAATATGAAGAAGAGCAAAACTATAGATATCGAGGAGTTTATAGATGAAAGCGAAGTTGCCGATGTATTGTTTAAAAAGCCTTATTTCCTGGAACCCCAGAAGGAAGGTGGAAAGTCTTACAATTTACTGCGAAATGCTCTTCAGAAGACTAAAAAGTTAGGTGTTGCTACTTTTGTGATGCGGCAAAAGGAACATTTAAGCCTAATTGGGATCTATAAAGACTGTCTCGTGCTCCATGTCATTCGGTTTTCAGATGAAATTCGGGATCCGGGGGAATTAAAACTGCCGGAAGCCAAAGTTTCTAAAAAGGAAGTGGATATGGCTATTTCTCTTATTGATCAATATACTGCAGAATTCAGCTTTGAAAAATTTAAGGATGTTTACAATGATCAGCTAATGAAGATCATCGAATCCAAATCTGCCGGGAAAGTCGCTACGCCCGAGAAATTTGAAAGTAAACCAACGCCTGCCAAAGATCTTATGGCACAACTGCAGGCAAGTCTTGAAAGGAAGAGAAAGGCTTCGTAAATGAGCTTAGAAGAGTACATTAAAAAAAGGAATTTTCAAGCTACCCCCGAACCAGAAGGCGTAATTCCGGAAGGTTCCGGGCAATTGCGTTTTGTAATCCAGCGTCACGAAGCCACCCGTTTACATTATGACCTTCGGCTGGAAATGGCTGGGACATTAAAAAGCTGGGCTGTTCCCAAAGGGCCTTCAATGAATCCCAAAGACAAGCGGCTGGCAATTCAAACCGAGGATCATCCCATAAAATATCTCACCTTTAGGGGGACCATCCCCAAAGGTAATTACGGTGCCGGCCAAATGGAAATCTGGGATGAAGGTAATTTTAGAGGTGCAGGAGGTACTGATGAGAAAGAGATGATCAAGCAGCTGTTTAAGGGTGATCTTAAACTGGAATTCTTCGGAAAGAGAATCAAAGGTACTTTTGCTTTGGTTAAAACAAACCGGGGAGGGGAAAAAAATAACCAATGGTTGCTCATTAAAAAAGCAGATGATTATTCTACAGATCTGGATTACGATTCCGAAAATTTTGCCCCTATTACAGGTTCCGTAGCCGAAAATCAGACTTCAAAACCAGTAGTAAAAAGTTTGCAACCCGATGAAGCGATTCAACCGATGCTGGCTTCTGCCGCCAAGAAAATTTTTAACGATCCTGCCTGGATCTACGAATTAAAATGGGACGGCTACAGGATGATCGCCAGCATTAAAAATGGGAAAGTCCAGCTGTATTCTCGAAATGGTATCTCCTTCAACTCTAAATTCTCTCGCCTTGTTCGGGATCTGGAACAAATTCCCCAGAACGTGATCCTGGACGGGGAAGTGGTTGTTGTGGATAAAAAGGGAATTCCCGATTTTCAGAAGCTTCAGAATTATGACGAAACAACTTTGGGAGAGTTGAGATATTATGTTTTTGATATGTTGTATCTCAACGATCTTAGTATGCTGGACCTTCCGCTAACGCAGAGAAAATCATTTATAGAAGAGGTTATTGAGGGTACTTACCATACTTTCTACAACGAGCACCTGGAAGGAATGGGGACTGCATTTTTTAAACGGGCGATCGATGGCGGAATGGAAGGCGTTATTGCAAAAAAAGCAAATTCCACTTATTCCCCGGGAAACCGGAGTGATAAATGGCTTAAAATTAAAGCAGTTGCCAGTACCGAAGCCATAATTTGTGGTTATACAGATTCTCCAAGTGGTGGTTCTCTTTTTGGATCGTTGATCCTGGGACATTATAAGGATGAAAAGCTAACCTATATTGGAAATGTGGGAACAGGTTTTACGGCAGCATCACAAA
The DNA here is from genome assembly GCA_964639695.1 of uncultured Antarcticibacterium sp. Classification (GTDB taxonomy): domain Bacteria; phylum Bacteroidota; class Bacteroidia; order Flavobacteriales; family Flavobacteriaceae; genus Gillisia. Next base: position 13,406 of record CAZXEY010000008.1, read on the forward strand.
AGGAGATCCTAAAAAAACTGGAAAAAATCCGGGTAGAGGATAATCCCTTCGGGAAAAAATTGAATCTGAAGGGGAGAACCCCACATTGGGTAGAGCCCCGGTTGATCTGCGAAGTAAACTTTGCCGAATTTACCAAAGGGGGCCATATGCGGCATCCATCGTTTAAAGGAATAAGAAATGATAAGACGGTACAAGAAATTACCGGGGAAAAAATAATTGCCGAACCTGTAACCGCACAGGTTTTAGAGAAAGAAAAAAATCAGACTTCCACCAAAACCGCAGCTACAGTTTCAGGTTCCGGTTCAGCATCTGGTTCCGGAAGTACTAAACCGGGGCATTTGGAGATTGGCGGAATTGAAGTGCCGTTTTCGAACCTGGATAAGGTTTACTGGCCGGATTCGGGCTTCAGGAAATACGACCTAATCGATTACTATCTCCAGGTTTCAGATATTATGTTGCCATACTTAAAGGACCGGCCAGAGAACCTGCACCGGCATCCAAACGGGATTGATGGCGAGGGGTTTTACCAAAAAGACAATGAGGGAATCTTACCCAATTGGATCGAAACCATGAGGATTTCCTCCAAATCATCAAATAAGGAAATAGAGTATTTGCTTTGTCAGAAAGAAGCTACGCTGCTCTATATGGCAAACCTGGGTTGCATTGAGATCAATCCCTGGAGTTCCAGGATTCAGAATCTTGACAAACCAGATTTTACAGTAATTGATATAGATCCTACTGATAAAAATACCTTTGAACAGGTAATAGAAGTTGCTCAGGCCACGAAAGAAGTTTTAGACAAAGCGGGAATTGAAGGCTATTGCAAAACTTCAGGTTCCAGCGGGATGCATATTTATCTTCCTTTGGGTGCAAAATATTCTTATGATGAGGCCAGGGATTTTACAAAACTACTTTGTTATTACGTTCACGAAATGCTCCCAGGGTTTACCAGTATGGAGCGAAATACAATGAAGAGAAAAGACAAGATCTATCTCGATTTTCTTCAGAACAGGAGGGGACAAACCCTTGCTGCTCCTTATTGTGTGAGGCCAAAACCCGGAGCAACAGTTTCAGCTCCTCTACATTGGGAAGAAGTGAAAAGTGGATTAAGGCTTTCAGATTTTAACATAAAAACAATGCCAGACAGGATTACAGAAATCGGGGATATTTTTAAAAAGGTACTTGGGGATGGGCTGGATATGCAGGCCGCGCTTACAAAATTGAATGAAGAATAGACAGAAATAATAGTATTTTAGAACAGCTAACCAAACTCAATTAAATGCTCCGTAGACTAAAGAGATTACTAAACAACAAGATAAATAATGTTTTGGTGACACCCTACCGCAGTTATGGTACCAAACATCACCTGTATTTACTAGGGCGGGTGCTCGATGACCAGCCTCTCAAAATTGTTGAAGAGCAGTCTTTGATCCAGACCATCAAGAACACCTACAGGCAATTTGATACTTTTGAAATTCGGGGAGCCCAAGTGGATCTTCATATAGAGGATCTGCTGGATTTATCTACGAAGACCAACAAAGAGGGTTATTATCTTTTCGATAAAACGGTAAAGGAAGATCTCTCTGTAAAGGCAGATGAGGAAGGCTGGGTATTGGTGCATTTACATTACCGCGGAAAGCGTGGCGAAATACAAACTGAAGAAGATGAACATTTCCAGGGAGAGCTTTTAATTCCTGAAGATAAAGCTGAATACGGAGTCATTAGTGATATTGACGATACGATCCTGAAAACAGATGTAACCTCTTTTTTAAAATTACGCCTGCTGAAGAATTCCCTGCTGACCAATGCATATCAGCGAATACCTTTAAAAGGTGCGCCGGAACTATATCAGAAGCTGCACAATGGCAAGAGTGGCGCCAACAAAAATCCAATCTTCTATCTTAGTAACAGTCCTTGGAATTTGTACCAGTATCTGAAGCTTTTTCTGAACTATAACAAATTTCCGAAAGGGCCAATCCTCCTCCGGAACTTTCGCGGGCCCTTGGATCGAAGCTTAAAACCGGAAAAGCCTCACAAACAAAAGGAGATCATCAATATCCTGAAGACCTATCCGCAGCTCAACTTCATCCTCATTGGCGATAGTGGGGAACACGATGCCAGCATTTATACCGATATTGCGGTGCAGTATCCAGATAGGATCAAAGCGATCTATTTGCGAAGTGTGAACCACAAACGGCAGATGCAACGGGTACAGAGTATTGTAGATGACTTTAACACGGTTCCTGTTCTTATGATGGACAACTCTGTAGAAGCTGAAGACCACGCCCGTGAAAACGGATTTATTTCATAGTAGCCCCCCAACCCAAGAAGTGAGCTTAAAAAGAGCTGCCCCACCCCTCAAAAAAGGGAGTTAACATTGTAAACTTACATAATTTTAATCTGCAATTTCTTCGCATTAATTTAGCGGGATCTGCGAAAAAACTTTTTAGAATAACGTTTAATTAGTAATTGTTATCTCGTCATCCTAAATTCATTTCAGGATCTATTTTTTTAAACCAGAATTATGATAGAAGCTGAAACAAGTTTAGCTTGACTTTTACAACAATACAGCGATTTCTGCGCATTAATTCAGTTCGATCTGCGGGAAACCTTTAAATTTTAAATTTTAAACCTTAAATCCTTTTTCACCTCCATTTCCTTCCTTGGCATGGTTCCAAATACAAAATCCCACAAGGGTGAGGAAACTCCATAAGCCCGGTCGTCTTCTCTGTAGTGGTGAATGCTGTGGTGGTGCCAGAGTATTTTTAGAAAATTATTAGGAACTTTATAAGCGTGAACAGAATAATGCACTCCCAGGTAAAAAGTATACCCCATTAAGAATCCAGCCAAAAAGCCAAAGGCATAGTCTCCCATCAAACTTCGGTACAATACAAAGAAGAAGATCGCCAGGATAAGGCTGATCACCGGAGGCATGGCAAGTCTTGATTTGTCTTTTGGAAAATCGTGATGCACACCGTGTACTGTATAAACAAATTTGTCCCGCTTAGGATTTGTTACCGGCAAGTGATAAAGAAACCGGTGCATCAAATACTCAATAAGTGTAAAAAAGAAAAATCCGCCGAAAAATAAAAGGGCCATTTCCGGCAATCCGAATCCTTTTTCCACCATTCCGTAAAAGATGAGAAAAGTGGAAATTACTGTAAAAATAAAAAGGGGGATTAAAATGTGGGTTCTTGTTAAACTTTCTAAAACGGGGTTTTTCATAAGGACTGCAGAGCCCTTGTGATTAGGTCTGTTGTGCTTCTTCATATATCCAAATTTTAAAATAAGCTATAATACTAGATCTTAAAAATTTTCTTTATTGCTTAGGGAGATTTTGAATATGATTTATAAAGAAAAGTTACTATTTGTATTTTAATTTTCATATTCTTCAGCTTCATAATTTTTATTAGAAGCTGAAACAAGTTCAGCTTGACGTTCCTAACAATTTTGCGAGTTTTACGATTTTGATCTGCGGGATCGTAATTCAGTATTTCACAAAAAGATCAGGGGGATCTGCGGGAAAACTATGCGGCATAACTTGGAGTAGTTGCCGGTATTACGTCCTCCTGAACCTGCCTCCCGGAGGCAAAGTTTATTTCTGTATCTGGCATGAATAAAGCATAAAATGGGGGATTTTCCTTGTTGTTACAAATGCTTTTGCAATAGTACTTTTAGCCTGGAAAATATTCGTACCTGATCTTGACAATTTCACAATTTACAGTGTCCAACTTTGAAAAATAAGAAGATGCAGTAAATGCAGATCTGCGGTTTCAGTTAAAGGATTACATAGATGTTTATCATTCAGTAAGAAATTGGTTTATAAGAAATAATTCTTACTTCCTTCCGTATACACGGATAGATCAACTCCTGCTAAATAATCAAAAATTTTAAATTAGCTTAAAAAAGTCCGTGTAATTCTGCATCGATCCTGGTTATAATATTCCCAAGATCTTCCGGTTTATCCACAAAATTTATATCATCTACATCTATAATCAGCAAATTTCCCTTGTCATATCCATGCACCCAGGCTTCATATCTTTCATTCAGGCGGCTGAGGTAATCAATGGAGATGGAATTTTCGTATTCTCGTCCGCGTTTATGGATTTGGGAAACCAGGTTGGGAATACTACTTCGTAAATAGATAAGAAGATCGGGGCCCTGAACCACACTTTCCATAAGATCAAATAAGGAACGGTAATTTTCGAAATCCCGATTTGCCATCAATCCCATAGAATGAAGGTTAGGAGCAAAGATGTGGGCATCTTCATAAATAGTTCTGTCCTGTATAATGTTTTTTCCGCTTTCCCTGATCTGTAATATTTGCCTGAACCTGCTATTGAGGAAATAGATTTGAAGGTTAAAAGACCAGCGTTCCATTTTATTGTAAAAATCTTCGAGGTAGGGATTCTCAAGAACGTCTTCATACTGAGGTTCCCATCGGTAATGTTTTGCTAGTAATTTTGTGAGGGTGGTTTTACCTGCACCAATATTTCCGGCAATGGCTACGTGCATATTATATTATTTATCTGTGGTTAGATTTGAAGCTGATGAAATTAATTGAATGGGGCTAAAGATACAAGTTTTAGTTTGGAAAAATCCCACGGCCCCCGAAGATGCCCCCCAACCCCCTAAGGGGTAGTAATTGAGACACCAAGGCTCTAAGTCACAAAGGAAAACAAAAATTTAGTGAAACTTAGTGCCTTAATTCTTAGTGGCAAAAAATCAGGAAAATATTTAATTCACCAGTTTATAAATCTCCGAACCCACAAAACATTCCTCGCATTTTGAAAACATCCAGATGCAGTCTATGAGATCGGTGAATACATGGAACAAAAGTCCGATGAAAATGAGTTTAATGATATTGTGTTTAACAAAAATAACTCCTAAAATATAAATAGCTATTGCATAATAAGAATGGAGCGGATGATATCCGATCCCGCAGCGCATAGGATCAAAAACCGGGTCGGCTAAAAGATGATCTGCATCCATAACCAGAGTGGCCAAAAGGATCAGGTAGTTCCGCTTCCAGTTTTTTTTGTCGTACCAGTAGGCGATAAATCCAATGAAAATGAAATGCAGAAAATAATGAAGGATGGTTTGGAGCATGGTGGGTTGGTTCTCAGTTGTAGGCTCTAAGTTGTTAGTTAAACATTATACAGTTTTACTTTCTCCCCCTTCAGGGGTTGGGGGGCTTCCTTTTAACAAATCCCTCATCTTCCTTTTCAGCACAAAAAATCGCCAGATCCCGATGGTCAAAAACAAAACGGCCAATCCCAAAGCGAGATATCCAATATAATCCAGGTCTTCATAAGAATTCAATTGAAGTAACGTGAGTCCCCCCAGCAAAAAATACATCGACGCCTGGGTATAGGAGAGCAGCGTTCTTTCATTCGCCAGCTTCGTTCTCTCCAGCGCCAGGTGCTCCCTGATTAGCGTTTCATCAATTGCACGGGATGTAAACAACTGCCCGAATTTTACTTTTCTCATTTCTTCCTTTTCTGTTTAGTGTTTTAGGTTATCTGGTATCCCGCAGATTTCGCAGATCCCAGAAGAAACTTACAACCTCCAATTGTCTACTGAATCCAAATTCCCCCATTTGGGCCTGCCCCGCCCGGAGGGGGAGGGAACATTTTAATTGAGCTAAATATAAGGAATCTTCGGTATTTAAAAATTTAGGCAAATATGGATTTCCGTACCCGCTTTAACATTATTTTAATAGATTTGGAGGAGATGGAGTAAATTTGGAAATAACAGAAGTTAGAATAAGCGTGTATTTTTTCACATGTTGCCAGCTGGCAAAGTGAAATTCCTCTAACCACTTTAGTTTATAAAAAAGAATATTGTGAAAGAAATTTTAGAAAAGAAAAATTGAGGGGAATAAAGGGTCGTTTGGATTAATTATTATTAGCTAGCGCTGAATTAAATCATTTATGAAAGAAGAAAAATTACCTCTGGAAGCCGCATATAATTTGCATCAAAAGATGATATTAGTAGGAGTATCCTTAATACCTGCTTTATTTGTGATCGAATTAACCGGCAGGAGTCTTGGCCTTATTGGCTACCTGATGTTGATGTTCTTTTTATCCCTGTTCTTTTATTTAATATCGCTGGCATTTTCGAAAAAAGGACTGGTGAAGAAGGATCATAAATTGTACAAAGCAAAGATTTTCAACGGGGTTACACTTTCAAAGCGGAGAGTGAGCTTTGTAGACCGGCCGGTGGTGTCAATCCTTACGTTCAGGAAAAGACAGAAATTGATATGGTTCTCTGTTGCAAAACCTGACATTGACAAATCTTTTAATTCGTTCGAAGTTTTTGTTCTCAATGAAAGTCACGTAAAAAGAGACTCAGTGATATACTTCGAAAACGAAGAAAATGCACTGGCAGCTGTGGAATTTATTAAAGCAGATTTCCCTGTAACGTACGAAATTTTCAGCCCCACCACTGCCAGGGTAAGAAGGGCCAGATAACTCATTAAAAAGGGCTATTTTGCAGTTGAAACTAAGATTTCTATAGTGAAAAAACTTTTACTTCTGTTTTTAATACTCAATTCCTATTTTTTTAATGCACAAAATTCTCTTCAAGAAATAGGTCCACCGGGTACTATTCAATTAAATGAAAATTTGTTTATCGACAGAATTCCGGTTACAAATCTTATGTTCCTTGAGTATCTTAATTGGAAGGATATTTTAAAATCCAAAGGTTATAGTTCCTGGAAAAACTATTATACTACAACAAATGATACTACCACAACCAAAGGACCTGTTGTGCTTTATCCTTCTTTTTTAATAGGTCTTGAAAATGAGAAAAGTTTTCTGTCCAAGAGAAATTACTTCAGGTACACTAAATTTCAAAATACGCCAGTTTTACGGATAACTAAAGTTATGGCTGAAGATTATTGCCAATGGAGAACTGAAATGGTAGAATATGCGTGGAAATATTTTCCAAAGTACTTGGATCAAAAGGAATTTTCAGGTAAGATTAAATATCGCCTTCCATCAGTAGAGGAACTGAAAAATGCTAAAAATTATTTTTCAGAAAAAGGTCAATTAGTCATGATCAAAAAAAGAAATCCGCTGAGGTATAAACCTTCCGCAGATACCTTAGAATTTACGCTTTACAATATTTCAGAATATACTTCCTCAAAAGTTTTATTTGGGGAAAATTGGAAAGAGGAGTTGCCAACAAAATTTCCAAACGATCTTACGGGGTTCCGCTGCGTTTGTATAATTGAATGAGGAAATTGGAATATTAATGGGAACATTTCTGTGCCGAATTGAAATAATAAAAGATTATGACCTCTTTTATCCTTGGATGGATCAAGTGCATAAAATTCTTCTTTTAAAGATACTTCTTCAAAATCTCTTTGAAAGGTAATCCTCTTCCGGCAACGAACCTATTTGTGAAGGTGTTAAGCCGCTGGAAATAACATATCTTCCAGACTGAATAAAATTTACTTATAATTCGGTTTAAGGATAAATAATACCTTATGAAACTTCAAAAAATCAGGATCTTTTTTCTCCTTATCTGTTTTCTCATGCTCTCCGGCTGCACTAAAAACGAGGAGCCTTTGACGGAAATAGAAGTAACATTAGGACCTTATATAATGGTTTTCCCCCCGGGGTTTAAACATATTCCCGAGTAAGGGATAGATTCCTCTCCAGGAACAGTTACTAATGGGAAAAATGGAATTTTATTATGACTACGGTTATTATAATGGCCCAACATATGATTTTCCCGGCGTGGAAGAGGTTACCGAAGAAGTTATAGAAGGACATTATTTTCAGATTACCATACCCATGGATCCCCAAAATGGCATGACATCAATTTATCTTTATCGTTTATCAGATGCGGCTGAAGAAGAAGAGGGCGGCCTCTTAGCCACCATAAGAATGTCAGTAACCAGTATAACCCCCAAGCAGCAGGAACTAGCCATTTCCATATTTAGATCTTTCACTATTGTTACGCCGGGGTTTAACTGATCTCCGTATGAAGGATCTTTAAATCTTTTTTTAGCTTCCTTAGAAAAAACCTTCTAAAAATCTGCTAAAATAAATTTATCCTACTTAAACCTTAAGTCTCCGCCGTATTTAAAAGTTTCTTAAATTTCCAAAGAGATCAGAAGAGAAAAATTAAGTAATAGGAGACTAAAATGGCGAATTCAATTCTGCCCTTTTTGGAACAATCACGAATGTTTCCGGAGTAAAAATCATTAGCTAAAAGTTTTCTCTTAATACGTATAAAAATGAAAAAAAATAATAAGATCCTGTTGTTATTTTTCCTGAGCTTATTGCTAAGTACAGGATGTTCCAGTGATGATGAAAACATTCCTGATCCTCCTCAGGCAGGTACTTTTGAAGCCTTGGAAGCGGCAATAAATAGTAAAATGAACCAGCACAATATGCCGGGTGCATCCATAGCTATTATTAAAAATGAGAAACTGGTGTATATAAAATCCTTTGGATATGCAGACAAAGAAGAGAATGAACCAGCAACCAACAATAGCCTGTGGCGCATTGCCAGTATTTCCAAACCGGTTACAGCTGTTGCAATTCTTAAACTGGTGCAGGATGGACAGCTGAATTTAAACCAAAAGGTTTTTGGCCCTGACGGCATTTTAGGAAACGAATATGGAGAAGTTCCTACAGGTTCCAATAAAGATTTGATTACTGTTCGACATTTAATAGATCATAAATCTGGCTGGACCAACAATCCCAATGATCCAATGTTTCTTAGTTCTAACCTTTCTCAAACCCAAATTATAACTGAAGTTTTACAGAACAGGCCCTTGACATATACCCCGGGGGAAACATTTTTTTACTCCAATTTTGGGTATTCAGTTTTAGGAAGGGTGATAGAAAAAATTACCGGAACAACTTACGAAGAATATGTGCAGACAGAGATCCTTGCTCCTATGGGAATTACAGGAATGAAAATTGGCGGAAATACTTTGGCGCAGCGTTTTCCCAATGAAGTAAAATACTATCAAAACGAATTTTCGCCTTACATGATGAATGTGACGAGAATGGATTCTCACGGTGGCTGGATTGCCTCGGCTACAGACCTCGCAAAATTTATGGTGAGAATTGATCGATTAAATTCTGTACCCGATCTTTTACCTGTCGATATTCTTAACCAGAATACTTACTTTTCTTCTCCTAATTGGGGCCATACCGGTTCCCTTCCCGGTACTTCATCTACCCTGAATAGATTGAACAATACGTACAGCTTTGTTTTTTTGACAAACACAAGATCACCAACCCTGTTAAATGAAGTGATCAATACCATTATAAACCAAATACAGGGAATCACCACCTGGCCAGATGAGGATCTATTTGGACAGTAAGATTTTGGTTCATTATGAAAATTCACAATTATGAAATTCAGGTTGAATGGACGGGTAATGAAGGGACTGGAACTTTTAATTACAGAACGTATAACAGAGGTCATATAATTACAGCAGGAGGAAAGTATGATAGGGTTTTAGGTTCGTCTGATCCTTCTTTTTTAGGAGATCCAACAAGGTATAATCCGGAAGAACTTTTTCTCTCCTCCCTTTCTGCCTGTCATATGCTTTGGTACTTGCATTTATGTGCTGAAAATAGGATAACAGTCATTCGATATTTAGATACAGCCACAGGAATTATGCAGGAGACTCAAAACGGTAGTGGGAAATTTACAGAAGTTACCTTACATCCCAAAGTTAACATTACCGAACCGGGTTTAATACAGAAGGCGATTGCACTTCATCATAAGGCAAATGAAATGTGTTTTATTGCAAATTCCTGCAATTTTCAAATTCGTCACCAACCAGTTACCACTGCGGAATGAAAGATTATTTTCCAGCTGCGAGAATTTTTCCGATTTTGCCTTCTGGATAGATTATAATTTTCTATGAGTAAGTACGTAAGAAAACTTCCTTTAAAAGCCGATTGCCCGGTTGAAAAATCCTTGAATATTATTTCAGGAAAATGGAAACTGGCTTTGCTTTACGATATTAACAGGGGAACTTCAAGGTTGGTAGATCTACAGAAGCATAATCCTGAAGCTTCCAAAAGGGCTCTTACCCAACAATTGGGAGAGCTGATGGAAGACGGGATTCTTCAGAAGAAAGATTATGATATCTTCCCAAAAAAAACTGAATATTCTTTAACAGAATTGGGCAAAGAACTTTTTAAGGCGGTAAAGGCTCTAGGAGAGTTTGGAGAAAAATTGTAAGGGGCGAATTCGCCCCTTATTGTTCCAGTTAATAACCTAAAGTATTTTTGTCTTAAAAAAATTCAATATGGATAAGGTGATTATTTTAGGTAGTTCAAGAAAAAACGGAGAAACTAAAAAAGTTGTTAGTGAATTGGTTCGAATTGCAGGTTGGGATGTAATAGATCTAAAGGATTACAATTTTTCCCATTTTGATTATGAGCATTCTAACCGGGGCGATGACTTTTTGGAACTTATAAGAAGGATCATTGGTAACTATGAAGTTCTTGTCTTTGCAACACCTGTTTACTGGTACTCCATGAGCGGAATTATGAAAACCTTCTTTGACCGGATCACAGATCTGCTGAGGTATGAGAAAGAAACCGGAAGGAAATTAAGAGGTAAGCACCTGGCGGTTATAAGTTCCTCAAGTGGCGAAAATTTGGGTGATGATTTTTGGATTCCGTTTAAAAGATCTGCCGAATATTTGGGAATGAATTATATCACAGGGCTGCACACTTATCAAGACCAGATGCAACCTGAATTAATTAAAGAATTTAGTAGGAAAATAGAAGAGGTTTCGCTTTCTCAGAAAAATTAATTATCCTGTGCTTCTTTTGCTTCTTTTGCCTGATCATTCCGTGCTTTCTGAATTTGTTTATCTCCCTTTTCAAGGTCCTTGGAAGATGCAGGTTTTTGTTCCTGTTCTCCCACTTTGGTCGGTTCGAGGCTTACCTTGAAAACTGCCGGAAAATGGTCGGAATCAATTTTTTCTCCCCGGCTAATTGACACCAGCCTAAAATGATCTGATGCAAAAAAATGATCCAGCGGCCATCGCATCACCGGATTTTTAGCATTGAAGGTGTTATAAAAACCTCTTCCCACCCTGGGATCTAAAAGTCCGCTGATCTTTTTGAAAAGCGAAGTAGATTCAGACCAGGCTACGTCGTTAAAATCTCCTGCAACTATTACAGGAATTTTTTGATTTCGTACATTTTTAGCAACGATCATTAACTCGGCATCTCTTTCAGTAGAAGTAGGATTGTGTTGAGGCATTGGTGGGGTAGGGTGAACTCCGTAA
>CAZXEY010000008.1:24696-42285 GCA_964639695.1 uncultured Antarcticibacterium sp.
CCGTAAAAGTCAATTTTTTCTCCACTCTTGAGTTGAATAAAAGCATGAACAGAGGGAATACTGTCATCTACAAGATATTGCACTTCCGGCTCGATCAATGGCAGTTTTGAGTAAAGCAGTATTCCGTAGGTATTATCCAGCGGTTCTTCCAGGCGGTAAGGGTAATCTTTAACAGCCGGGCGTATCTTATTCATCCACCTTTGATCTGTCTCCATGAACAACAGGATATCTGCATCCTCTTTGGCGATCTGCTTTATAAGTTTTTCTGAGTTTTTATTCTTCTGGAACACGTTAGAGATGTAAAACTTTATCGTTCGGTCTTCTTTGATTTCTGTAGCATTTTCCATTTCATAATCCTTATGAGGAAGATAAGGGACGATCTTGATCACCTGAAAAATAAGACAGGCTCCAAGTACCGCGACAAAAACATAATCCTGAATTTCCTTAAGGTTGAACTTGATAAAATAAGTGACAAATGCTACCAAGGTGAGGATGGTGAGCTGCGTATGAGGGAAATCAAAGATCCTTATCCACCAGTAATCTGCCGCAATGAAAGGTGCGAGAGTGAAAATTACTGCCAGTAGGCCAAGGCTCTGTAAAACAGGCTTTAAATTCATAGGGAGGAAGTATTTTCGGTAAAACTTGATGAAGATACTTCTTTCTATTCCTCTTTGTTCATAAAGCGATTTAAAATAAGTCTCTTTTAACAGTTACACTTCCTTCTCCTTTTCAAACCGACATCTGTTTTCTTCTGCCAATAAAGCTCAGGAAAAGCAGAAGGATAGTAAGGCAAAAGAAAATTGGTACCAAATCGAGATCTCTTCCTTCTTCAACAGCGCCAAGGTAATCTACAAAAGGCTTTTGCTGAAAAACAGCGTAGGCCATAAACAGGTAAAGTACCTGGAACAATTTTCCTCCTCCTGTAAAGATTCCGCAGAACAGAGCAAGGCCCGGCAGGAAAAAGGCTCCCGTTGTTATAGCTGCCACCGCTTCAATGTTTTCCTCAAAATATAACCTGATGATCACCGGCGAAGCAAGAATTATTGCCCATAGGACATTGGCAGCATACCCGGCAAAAAGTTGCCTTGTAAGCACATTGGGTCCTGAAAAAATCACCTGGCCTGTATGGTGTAATTTTTCCCGGGAACCCAGAGTTGCCCAAAGCAGTATTTGCCATAGCCAAAGGAAGAGAAGTACCTTTTGGTGGGCTGTTTTAATATCTATGAATACCGAGGTGATAAATAAAGCAAAAGTTATTAACCACCATAGGGTGGAGGTGCCATTCAGCATCAGTTTCCATTCTGCTTTTACCAGCCTTAAGAAGCTGAAACCAAACACAGGTTTTGGAAGAGTGGAAAGAGCTGTGGTTTGTACCATTCCTTCCGCAGACCTTAATAAACTAAATCTTTGTTTCTCCTTTCGCACAGGATCATAAGTGGGATCAAATCTTTTAAAAAAGAAGGCACCCGCCACTAACAGGGCAATGGAGATAAGGATCCACCAGAACCTGTATAAAAAGTAAGATGCACCGGGGTTAATCCCGGTGAAAACAAAAGTTTTTATTTCACTGGAATCTTCTCCCATAATATAACCTATCGAATGTCCTCCATTATAATCATCAACTTTATTCTGAAGATATTCTCCCATATGTTCAAAAGAAAGATTTACCCCAAAAAGATCTGCAAAGGCTACAGAGGGATTTTCTTTATAGGATTGAGACTGGGAGCTGCCAATCAGGAACAGGAAAAGAAAAAAGTAAAGGATATTAACCAGGCCTTTGCTTAGCTTCCTGAAGATCTCCAAAAAAGCGGCAAAAGCAGCTATAAAGGACATTGCCGGGATTGTGATCCACAGAAATGGGGATAACAGGTCCCATAGATTAAAACCATCTACTTCCCGGTTTACAAAAAGCATAATTGCAGCCATTACTGCCACTGCTCCTGTGATGCTGAGAAATACGAAAAAGTTACTCAAAGCTTTTCCCATTAAGTACTGCAGTTTGCCAATTTGCGTGGTGGCAATAATTTGGCCCACGCCGGTATCATAGTCACGGCTTACACTGTTATTCACAAGATAAAAACCAAAGAAACTTAGAAAGACGCTGCTCATCATTGCCACCAGGGTACCAATCCAGGCGGCATTGTATAGCCCCCGATAATTTCCCAAGGTTACGGTAGTATAACCAGCATCTGGTGCAGGCACAAATGTGTAGGTGAGATACATACAGGCTGCCAGCACTACCAAAAAAGTAAAACTTCTTATGCGCTCCAGGAAATCGGCTTTTGCAATGTTCAGGATGCTACGCATGTACAGGGGTTTTAGTAGTTTCTGAAACAAGGCTTAAATAGACATCTTCAAGAGATGCTTTAGTCCCTTCCTGGGAAGGATGGACGGGTATCAGAGAGTCATTGATAAACCTAACCTTCCAGCCATTCTTTTGGCGCATGGCGTGGATCAATTTGTGGTCTTTTCGGAAGTTTTCCAGCTCCTCCTGTTTAAGATCGGCTTCAAATACATTTCCTTCTATAGATTTTAAAAGTTCGTAAGGGTAATCGTGCTTTAACAGCGCGCCATTGTTGACAATAGCGATACTGGAGGCGATGGTTTCAATATCCGAAACTATGTGGGAAGATAAGATCACGATCCTGTCACCCGAAAGATCAGACAGCAGATTCCTGAACCGTACCCGCTCCCCGGGATCCAGGCCTACAGTGGGCTCATCCATTATGATTAATTTTGGGTCATTTAAAAGAACCTGGGCAATTCCCACACGCTGCCGCATCCCTCCCGAGAAAGAACCAATCGCTTTATTTCGCACATGAAGAAGATTTACTTCCTCCAGCAGGCTGTTAATACGGGTTTTGACATTCTTTCCTTTAAGGCCTTTGATTGCCGCTATGTATTCCAGGAACTCATAGGCTGTGAGATTGGGATATACTCCAAAATCCTGGGGTAGATATCCCAGAACCTTCCTTAGTGCATTCGGATTCCGGGAAATGTCCATTCCCTCCCACATAACCTGTCCCGATGTGGGAGCAGTAATGGTAGCAAGGATTCTCATTAAAGTAGATTTACCCGCTCCGTTGGGACCCAGTAACCCCAGGACCCCATTATCCAGCTCCAGGGAAAAATTGGAAAGCGCTTTTTTGCCTCCTTTGTATTCTTTGTTAAGATTGATGATGTTAAGATGCATAATGTGATGGATTATTCTTCATAGACGAGGCTCCATCAGTTTTTGTTACACCTTAAAAACAAATTAATTTGAGTAAAGGGTTTCGAATCAGTTCTGTATAAGATTTAGATTTAGATTCTGCCATTCCTTTGGAAAAAGCAAATTAGCAGTTGCAGTTGGAAAGTAATTTTTGTTAAATACCAATATTATAGTACTTCCGAAGCATTTCTGCAACTTTCCCTTCGGAATTTATACCTTTTACTTTTTTCGGCAGTACCTTTCTGTAAGTAATGGAAACTCTTCTTTCCCTGTGTTTTATATTTCCGTCAATCTTATCTTTTTTTCGCGGAGGGATGGCGTGATTGTATTTATACCTCGCATCATCCTGCATCACGTATAGTGAGCGCCTCGGAATTGCTAAATCCACAATATCACCTCCTTTAATGGGAATGAATTTCATAACACAGCCGCTTCCCAGGTTAATTCCGCAAATTTGGTTATCGAAGTAATTCCTGTCCTTATGAGGCCTTATTCCCTGTCCCGGAGCGTATTTATTAATAATCACCTGGTCGGGCTGCTGATCGATAATCTTTTGTGCAACAATTTCTTCCGAAAGGGAATACATTTTTGGAGGAATGGAAACTGGGAATTTAACCAGGTCATAGGGTTTTTCCAGCTCATTTCTGTATCCGTAATACTGTAACCTCCGGTCGTAATCCACCACCCACGGCTGAGCATCAATTTCCTCTATCAACTCCTCTTCTTTTGCTTCACTAATAAAATCGGGATACAATTTCAGTCCCGGCACCGCTGTTTCCATTGTACTTTTTCCGTTACCTGTTTTCTGTTTTCCGTGTTCCGTTTCTGTTTCGTTTTCTGTTACTGGTTTCCCGCAGATCCCGCTGATTTTTGCAGATCAATTGAAAGTTTCTGTTTTCTGTTTACCGTTTTCTGTCTTTTTACCCCCAAACTCCAAACTCCAAACTCCAAACTACAAACTACAGACTACAAACTACAGACTATCCACTTTCCTCTCTCCACTTTCCACTTTATTTTAACTCAATCTTATCTATCTCCAGCTTAAAATCTTCAGCTTTACCATTCCCAATAAAGAATCTTATCTCCTGGATCTGGTCTGCATTAAAATTGGGCTTATCCATTTTCTTTCCGCGGTAGGTAGGTTCCATTTTGTTTAACGGAATTTCCACCGTCTGCCATTCTCCTGTAGTTTTGAAGCTATGAACATAAGAAGCTCTTTCATCCAGATCGGCTTTTACCCTGAATTGGTATTCTTTGCCATCCCCTTTCACCCGGAGGACTGCCTTATCATATTCACTAATATCTTTAGGCTTAAAATGGTTTTGCACAGAGGCAAATCCGCCGTTGTTTTCGAGGGAGACAGAGCCGGTGAAAACAGCATTTCCTTCAGGGCTACGGGTAAGTTTACTGGAGGAGTTTCCGCCCATCACCACGTCATTTTCTACTTCCCACGAAGACCAATCGGGAGACTCACTAAAATCAAAAAGGAGCAAACTGTTCATTAAAAAAAGAGTTAGAATTAAATTTTTCATTGTTGTATTTGAATTGCGTAAAATTGAAACGGGGCTCTTATTCAAGGAAGTTTTTTAGATTGTCAAGCTCTTTTTCCCAGCCTTTTTCGTGGACTTTAACGGCTTCCTTATCTTTTAGATTCTCCTGTTTTACTTGCAGTTTACTGCCATTTCCATTTTCTTTAAAATTGATGGTGAGCCGGTAAGGGCTTTCTTCAAAAGCGTCATTAGAGAAGTTGAAATCCCATGTATAAACCAACTTCTCATGTTCCTTTACTTCCCTGTATTCACCGGTTATCACCAGGGGAGTTTCTGTGTCTTTGGCAGTGTATTTTATTTTCCCGCCTTCTTTGACCTCATTTTGAACATCCGTAAGTTTTTTACCCATTGGACTCCACCACTGTTTTAAAGCATCGGGCGAGATCCAGGCCTTATATAAATCCTTTACGGGAACATTAAATTCTTTTTTGATTTCAATTGATTGTCCATTATTCCTTTCCATAATTTTCTTTTTTGTTTCACTTATAAGATAAGAAATCGTTGATATACAAAAGTTTAAGTTTTCACAAAATTGCTGCAATTACAATTTAGGGCCTACAAATGGCGAAGGCGATCCTTATGGCAGAAATGACTTTAGTGAAGATATTTTCAGAAAAAATGGAGAAGATTACTTTCCTAAGAAACTATAATACTGCGGTGGCTTCAAATTGAACATTTTAATTGTCATCTTCCCGAAACTGCAGTTTGAGTGGGAATTTTAGAAATTTTAGCTTTACGTAAACCAGAATTTTTGTTTTTTAAAACTGGTTCAGGAATAGTGAATTCTTCAGTAATGGATTTTGAGAACTTCTCTTTAATCCCTTTAACAAAGTACATTTTCATGGCTCCTTTACTCTTCACGTGCAACTCTCCCCGGTATTCACAGTCAAATTGATCCTTTATAAGGTGGTAAGTGCTTTCAGAAATATTAATACGGCCGGCTTCTGAACAATTTTCCATCCTGGCGGCAATATTTACAGTATCTCCCCAAATATCGTATGCAAATTTTTTACTTCCAACGACGCCTGCAACTAAAGAACCGGTATTAATCCCAATCCTGATTTCGAATCTTACTTCATCGTCTGTTTTATCATTTTTGGCCTCTTCTACAAATGCCAGGATTTCAAGTGCTGCCAGTACCATTTTATGGGCGTGATCTTTTAGCAGAAAAGGAATTCCTCCCGCACACATATAGGCGTCACCCAGAGTTTTTATCTTCTCCAGGCCATAATTTTCCATGATATGATCAAAATGGGTGAAATAATAATCCACACTTCGAACCAGGGCTTCAGGAGTTAGATTTTCAGATTTGTGAGTGAAATTACAGAAATCTGTAAACATCACTGATACTGAATCAAATTTCTTTGACTTCACCTTTCCATAATCCTTAAGTTCCCTGGCTGTTTCCTCGGGTAGGATATTTCGTAGCAGTGAATCGGACCGGCTTTTCTCCAGTTTGATGACCCTGCTTATTTTTTCAATAAATTTATTGCGCCTGTAAAGACCTAATGCCAGTAAACCAATAAGAATAATTGCAACAATTGAGGAAATTAAAACAATGTTCTGCGTTTTTCTTTGCTGAGCTAATAAATCCACTTCAAGTTGCTTTTCTGAAACCTCAAAATTTGTCCGCAGATCTGCCATTTGCCTGACAGCTTCAAGGTTTTTTATGCTATCCCTGTAAGTAATGTGATTTTTGAAATAAGAATGTGCATCTTCAAAATTTCCTGTAGCTGCGCTTAATTCTGAAAGTTGCAGGTTCGCATTGGCAATTTGATCTTTAAGTCCGTTTTCGGTAGCTAATTTGAGACTTCGCTCAGCATAATCAAATGCCTCAGGATAATTTTCCTGTTTTCCAAAAATTTCCGACATGTAGATCAGGTATTCAGAAATAGGATAAGGTTGGTTCATTTCCTGAAGGAGATCAATTGCTTTATTCATGTTTTCCTTCGCAAGTTCATTTTTTCCCTGCTCAGCATAGATTCTTCCTAAGTTTCCATAGTAATAGGCAATTCCAAGATCGTGTTTAAGTGCTTTAAAAATTGGCCCGGCTTCAGAAGTATATTTGAGTGCTTTATCAAACTCCCCACTTCTCATAAATCCATCTCCGGCATTTAAGATTGCTGTAGCCAGGTAAACGCTGTCATTTTGGGTTTTTAATATTTCTATTCCCCGATCGTAATATTCTTCACTAGTTTCATAATTTCCCAGCACAGAATAAGTGTCTGCAATGGAAATGGTTACTGCGCCAACAGCTGCGGAGTTGTTGCTGCGTTTTGCAAAATTTAAACTTTCAAGAAAGGAATCAAGTGCCAAAACATAATCCCCTTTTAAAAACTGAGCATTTCCTTGTTGTAGAAATCCGCTCTGGAGCATATCATCTAAGGAATCTTTGGCAGCTTTTTCAATTAGTAATTCTGAATATTTGAGTTTTATATCGGGTTGTGTTTCATTCTCGGCAATTTTTTTAAGGATATCTAATTCATTATCCTGAAAATTTCCTGCTTCATATTCTTCAATAAGCATTTCTACCGATGCCTCCTCCTGGGCGACAACGGAAAAGGTGGCAAAGGAAAAAATGCCGACAATTATTAATGCTTTGAAATAATAAAACATAATTTTCTATGTCATTAGCAGTTTAGGATCCTCCCAGTGCTCTTCATCACTTCCCATTATTTTATACCCTACCATATAGTTCTGATGTTTGCCTTTTCGGGTAGAATCGTTAGTTATTGTTACTGTCCAGGAACCATCCTTATTCTGTTTAGGTTCTTTATCCCAAAGTTTTACTGAATTTTGATATTTTCCCTTCTCTGGGGCACTATATTTAATCCCTGTTATTTCAGATAATCCACTGGCATTATCTAACTGCCAGGTTACTGTATCATCTGTTTTTACTTTAGAAGTGATATTGCTATCGTCGGCCATGTGTCCCTGACTATCTCTTAACCGGATTTTATCTGATTCTCCTTCTTTAAGCTTTACATAAATGGTTACTGCCATAATTCTAAATTTTAATTTATTAATAAAGTTAAATGATCCTGAAAATAAAATAGGTGTAACTAAACAAGAGTAGGGTATGCCGGTAACACCAGTTTTTGGGTAGGGTCTGGTTATCAACGAATTATAAAATTAAGCTAATGTTTTGAAAAAAGCTAATATTTTATTGTAACACTAAAAATTTAACTAATTGTAACTTAGATGCTTGGGTACAATGTGATTTCATTGCAATCAGTGAAAAATGGAAACTTAGGAAAAGTTTAAAAAAATGATCTGGTAGAATAAAAAGCGCAGGTAAAATAACTCCAAAGTATTTATCTCTGTTAAGAATTGAAGGGTTTCTGAAAGTATTTTTAGACTATATTTAATGTATAAAACATTCTTATATGGAAGATAATAAAGCTACTAAAAAGGGTCAGAATAATTTAGAACCAAAAGTAACCGGAGTGGGAGGAATCTTCTTTTTTTCTGAAGACCCAAAAGCTATAAAAAACTGGTATTCCGAAAATCTGGGGTTGGCGGTGAATGAATACGGCTCCAGTTTCGAATTCCGCAATGCTCATCGGCCAGAAGAGATTAATTATTTGCAGTGGAGCCCTTTCCAAAAAGGAAGTGAATATTTTGCTCCTTCAAAAAAAGAATTTATGGTTAATTACCGGGTCCAGAATATTGAAGGTTTGGTAGAAAAACTTCGGGCAAACGGGGTCACTATAGTGGATTCTATTGAAACCTTCGATTATGGAAAATTTGTTCATATCCTGGACAATGAAGGAAACAAACTTGAACTTTGGGAACCTGTGGATTCAGTTTTTACTGCAATGGGAGGGGAGACCACTAAGTAGATCTTTTTTAACGGCCCACAGGATTAGCAGGTGGTTTTTCAACTTACAATATAATTTCTATTATCAAAAAAGGTGGTCCTGTGGACCACCTTTTCTTTCTATCTAAAAATTCTATTGATGAAGGTCAAACCTATCAAGGTTCATCACCTTATCCCATGCTCTAACAAAATCTCTTACAAATTTTTCCTTTGCATCATTACAGGCATAAACTTCAGACAGAGCCCGTAATTCAGAATTTGATCCAAATATAAGATCCACTCTTGTTCCGGTATATTTCACCTGGTTCGAAGATCTATCCCTGCCTTCAAAAATATTCTGGGCATCAGTCTTCGCTTTCCAGGTAGTTTGCATATTCAAAAGATTTACAAAGAAATCGTTGGTAAGCTGCCCCGGGCGATCTGTGAATACTCCGTGTTTAGAACCGTCGAAATTGGTATTTAACACCCTCATTCCACCAACAAGAACAGTCATTTCGGGCGGAGTAAGGCTTAGCAACTGTGCTTTATCTACTAACATTTCTTCTGCCGAAGCCGCAATATGATCCCTGTTCCTGGAGTAATTCCGGAAACCATCTGCATTTGGCTCCAATGGCTCAAAAGCTTCTGCATCGGTTTGCTCTTCTAAAGCATCCATACGTCCCGGCGTAAAAGGAACTCCCACATCATATCCTGCATCTCTGGCAGCTTTTTTCACGCCTACACATCCTCCAAGTACAATAAGGTCTGCAAGGGAAACCTTTTTGTTACCAGATTGTGAGCTGTTAAATTCCTGCTGGATTTCCTCCAGTTTTGTCAATACCTTTTGTAACTGCGGCGGATTATTTACTTCCCAATGTCTTTGTGGCTCCAAACGTATTCTTGCTCCATTGGCACCCCCACGTTTATCTGAGTTCCTATATGTAGAAGCCGATGCCCAGGCTGTGGAAACCAGTTGGGAAACTGTTAAACCGGAATCGAGAATTTTATTTTTTAACTCTTCAACGTCTTTATCATTAATCAATTCGTGATCAACCTTAGGAATCGGGTCCTGCCAAATTAATTCTTCGGTAGGAACTTCAGGTCCCAGGTATCGGGTAAGAGGTCCCATATCCCGGTGAGTTAACTTATACCAGGCTCTTGCGAAAGCATCTGCAAATTCTTCAGGATTTTCAAGAAAATGCCTGGAGATTTTGCCGTATTCAGGATCTTCCCGTAACGCAATATCTGTGGTTAACATAAACGGAGCATGCTTTTTCTCAGGGTCATGAGCATCAGGGATCATTCCTGCACCGGCACCATCTTTAGGTTTCCACTGGAAAGCCCCGCCCGGTCCTTTATGACACTCCCATTCGAATCCAAATAAATTCTCAAAGAAATTGTTACTCCATTTGGTTGGGGTTTTAGTCCAGGCACCTTCAATTCCACTGGTGATGGTATGGGCACCGCTTCCGGTTCCGAATTTGTTTTTCCATCCTAATCCCATTTCTTCTAGAGGAGCACCTGCAGGTTCTACCGCTACATTTTCCACAGGATCGGCTGCCCCATGGGTTTTTCCGAAGGTGTGTCCCCCGGCTATAAGCGCAACCGTTTCGTAATCGTTCATCGCCATTCGACCAAAGGTCTCGCGAATATCCACTGCAGATCCCAGAGGATCGGGATTTCCATTGGGTCCTTCGGGATTCACGTAGATTAACCCCATATGAGAAGCTCCCAACGGTTGTTCAAGCTTGTTTTCATTTGCATATCGCTCTTTATTTCCCAGCCATTCTCCTTCAGATCCCCAGTAAATATCTTCTTCGGGTTCCCAAATGTCTTCCCTTCCACCGGCAAAGCCGAATGGCTTAAGGTTCATAGATTCCAAAGCAACATTTCCTGCAAGAATCATAAGATCGGCCCAGGATATCTTTCTTCCATATTTTTGTTTTATTGGCCAAAGAAGTAACCGTGCTTTATCAAGATTGGCATTATCTGGCCAGCTGTTAAGGGGTGCAAAGCGTTGGGATCCGGAACTTGCTCCTCCACGGCCATCTGATATTCTATAAGTTCCCGCACTATGCCAGGCCATACGAATAAATAAACCTCCATAATGGCCATAATCTGCCGGCCACCATTCCTGAGAATCTGTCATTAGATCATGAAGATCCTTTTTCAAGGCCTCAAAATCCAGGCTTTTAAACTCCTCGGCATAATTAAAATCTTCTCCCATAGGATCAGATAATTTGGAGTGTTGTCTTAAGATTGAAAGGTTTAACAGATTTGGCCACCAGTCACGATTTGAGGTTCCGCTTCCCGCAGTTTTATTTACGGAGCCTCCTAAAAAAGGGCATCTGCTGGATTCGTTTACTTCCCAAACCTTGTGGGTTCCGGGAGAGTCTCTGTGTTCGTTCTTGTTTTTGTTTTCCATGGGTTGGACAGTTTTATTTAATTAACAGACTAAAAATACTATAAAAATTAGCTATAGTTTTTCAATTTCTATATTAAAAAACTATAATGATTAGATAAAAGTTATTGTAGATGCTACCAAGGAGGATTTTATCTCGTTGTTCTTCAGAAATAATGAATGAATTCCACAATATTGGCACTCTCTCTAAATATAAAAAAAATTGAGAAGAAACTGTGGCTTGGAAGTAATCTGTTTTATGAAAAGTCTGCAAATTTTTCCCGCTGTAGTTTTAGAAATCTATTTGTTAATATGCCTGCTGTTGTATATTTTCCAGGAGAAGATAATTTTCTTTCCACAATCCTGCTAAGGATTTTAAATTTTATTTTACAGTTAATTTTATAGAGCGGAATATAGATGCAGGATGGAAAAAAGTTACATACCCTTTTATTTAAAACTGAAAGTTCTGAAAGAGTGATTTTCTATCTACACAGGAATGCAGGTTCTCTGGATGGATGGGGAAGTGTTGCCGAAACTTTTACCGACTTTAATTACGACACTTTTATACCCGATAATCGTGGGTATGGAAAAAATGAAGGTTCCATCCACAGTAAAGTTGTTTTTCAAACCAATTCACGATATCTGCCCGAAAAATATATAAAGAGAATTCCCTTCAGATCTTCCACCTCAGGAATCTCTTAATGAAATCATTTTAAATTAAAGCCAACCCACTTAAAATTTACTGTAACTTTTTTTTCTGCAGTGGACTTATAGGTATTAGAGATAAGCAGATTTAATTAAATGAAGTTTAATATTTTTTTTCTTTTATTTATTATGTGTCTGCTGGCTTGCGGTACAAGCAAGATTCCTAAGGAAAAATTAAATCAGTTTCCCCCTAACTCTTTGAATGCATCTTACACGCTGGAGGAAAAAAAGATAAATATTTATCTTCGGAATGGTTTGTTGAGTCCCGTGAGATTTAAAATCACTACTAAGGATACTTTTATTCTTAACCATCTTAAGGAAAATAATCCGATGGTGTTGAAGAGTGAAATGGATACTACAATCCAAATCCTACTTCCTGAAAATTACGATCCTGAAATTACATTTTCTTCTGCTTTAGGAGATCCTGCACAAGAAGTAGATCTTAAAAAGGTTTCTTTGCCTATAAAGAAAAATACCCCTGTAGAAATAATCCAGGGTTACAATGGCAGCTACAGCCATAACTCTACCTATTCGAGATATGCTATCGATTTTAATATTAAGGAAAATGATACTGTTTTTGCTGCCACAGATGGGGTAGTAATTGGGATGATTAAAGATTACATCCACGGTGGCCCGAGCGGAGAATGGAAGGGGTATGATAACTTTATTACTATTTATGATCCTGTATCGGGGCTTTTTACGCAATACGTTCACCTGGTTCATCAGGGAAGTCTTGTGAAAATTGGGGAAAAAGTAAAACAGGGTGATCCAATTGGTTTATCAGGCAAAACAGGTTTTGCTGGAATGCCTCACCTGCATTTCAATACTCTTGTTCCTGTAAAGGACGGCGGCCTGGTTTCTGTTCCGGTAGAGTTTATTGAGGGTTATAAAGGAAAAGACCTTCGAAGGAATCAAAGAGTAATTAAGCTTGAATAGATTAAACCAGATTCTCTTTTTACAGGGTGACTATGGTTAGAAAGGCAGGTTTTTTAAATCTACGTTTCCTCCCGATATAATAATTCCTACTTTTTTACCGCGGAATTTTTCCTGTTCCCTCAATACTGCCGCAAAAGCAACTGCACTGGAAGGTTCAACTATTATTTTCATCCTTTCCCATATCAGTTTTAAAGCAGCGATAATTTCCTCTTCTTTCACCCGGATAATTTCTGAAACCAGCTCGCAAATTATAGGAAAATTTTTGTCTCCAAGCTGGGTTTTTAGACCATCGGCAATGGAATTGGCCGACTGGTTGGTTTCAATTCTTCCACTTTGTAAAGAGCGGTAGGCATCGTCCACTTCAAAAGGTTCTGCTCCTATAGTTTTACAGGTTTTTGATGCAAAATTTACAGCAAGAGCAGTTCCTGCAATGAGTCCGCCGCCGCCCACCGGAGTAACAATTATTTCCAGATCGGGATAATCCTGAAGCAGTTCAAAAGCGGCTGTTCCCTGCCCGTAAATTACATCCAGGTCGTTGGAAGGATGAATAAAAGTGGCACCTGTTTCTTTAATGATCTTATCGGCAGCTTTTTCTCTTGCTTCTAAAGTGGGAGGAGAAATGGTGACCTTGCCTCCGTAACCTTTAACGGCTTCTTTTTTAACTTCAGGGGCAGAAGAAGGCATGACAATATAAGCCGGAACCCCTGCACTTTTAGCAGCAAGGGAAAGAGCCTGGGCAAAATTTCCGGAGGAGTGGGTAACAACACCTTTTTTTCGTTTTTCTTCCGGAAGGTTTAAAACTGCATTGGCGGCACCACGCATTTTAAAAGCACCCATCCGTTGAAAATTTTCACACTTAAAATAGATCTCTGCACCGGAAATTTCATTCAGCAATTGTGAAGTTAATACCGGAGTTCTATGAATGTAAGAAGAGATCCTTTCGTGTACCTCTGCCAGGTCCTTATTGGTTGTCATATTTTTAGCTTCTACTGAAGAGCCAAGATAAAAAACAAATTTCTGGATCAGAATTAGACCAGGCATATTTTTTGAAAATTCTATTTCTAATTCTTCCTGATTCCTGTTCAATTTAAGGCTCCTTAAATCGACCTATTTTCTAAAGGTCTTCGGCTGGCAAAAATTAAACCTGCAATATCCTAATTTTTATGAGCAGCTACCGATTTTAAATATTCCAGTACGGGATCCTTTTCCTGCGCAAGATCTTTTTGAAGAATTTCAATGGTAACATCCGGTTCTATTGAGGCGGTTAAATTCTCATCGGTATATCCCGGCATCCAGTGTTTAACGGTAGGCACTGTACCATAGATTTTGGTATTCGGAAGGTAGAATATAGCAGGTTCTCCAAAGAAAACCATTCTGCTGCCGGTACTTTCCCCTATGATCTCCCCAAGTTCATATGCTTTAACGGCAGCTGCCAGCATATGTGCCGAGGAAAAGGTTTGCGGACCTGTAAGGAGATAAAAATTTCCTTCAAAGAAAAGTTCCGGTTTTTCAAGATTAGGTTCAACCAGAGCTTCATTTTGAAAAACCAGCCGGTTGTTTACCATTGCCTCTTTATACTCTGGTTTTTCAAACATATTTAGGATCCATTGGTTATAAGGTTTAGAAAGTAAATAATCAGATTTCAGCTTTTCTGAACGGGCTGCCTGGGTATAATTTGTTTTGGTAAGGTACTTAAGGATCTCATTTCCAACCGCAGAACTGCCACCCCCATTTCGTCTGATGTCTACCGCTACGGTGCGAATATTTTGCTTTTTAATTTCGGTAAAAGCAGAATCCAGGAATTTTTTAGTGTCTTTATTATTTATCAAACCAAAAGTTTCTATGACAGCTAATTTATCAGGTTCAAAAATTAATAAATCCATCTTTTTATTGCCTTTGGGGAAATTGTATTTCAAGACTTCTTCAAAGGAAATACCGGTTAAGTTTGCAGTTAATATTTCATTTTTAGAAGGATTGCGATATTCAATATTCGATTGACTTCCCCAGCCATACACATACCAAAGTGTGGTGTTAAAGAGCCGGGAGATGCTCGCTTCGGCATTTTTTTTAGTATCGGCAGGAATTTGAGTAAGGAGGTGCTGGATAATATTAGAAGCACTAACCTTATTGATTTTCATTATTTCGGAGCCCGGATGAATATTGTTAGCAGTATCGCCTTTAACTACAAAAATTTTTCCTGATTTAATTTTTACCTGTAATGGGAAAAACTTACCTCCTCCCGATGAATAATTTTGAAATTCTTCATCTTCCCAGAAATAAGCCCCTAAATTTAAATGCCCATCCTGATATTGAGTAATTAAAGGTGATATTAAGCGGGCAAATTCCAGCTTCTTCATTGGCTTATTGATCTTCTTCCTTACCTCTTCCCAATTTTTATCTGCCACTTCCTTTTTTAAATTAAAATAAAGATCAGGATGAGTGGCGTTGATCCATATATACATAGAATCCAGATCTGTATGAAGTTCTGCAGGAGAAAAAATTCTATCCTTAACAGCTGGTTTTTCCTGGGAAAATAAACTGACGAAGTTTAAGATTAATAAGATCATAAGAGCCAGTATTTTAATTCCTGAAGAAAAAGGAATTTTAGTTTCCTGATAAAAATGCTGTATGCTTCTGCTGATGAAGTATGAGTCCATAAATTTAAAAGTTTGATTGATGACAATAGAAAGACAGAGCTAGAACTAATTCGTTACAATTAAATATTTCGTTTTACAAAAAATTTAATTTTATTAAAAAAACTATATTGGTTCAATTAATAATAATACAGAACTATATTCTTCAAAGCGGCTGTGAAATTTTTATGATGTGAAATACCTTTTCTACCTTATGACCCTCTTTTTTGCATTTATATCCTGCGGAGAGAAGGAAAGCAAGGTTTCTGAAAGAAAGGATTCTGCCGTTGTTGAAACTAATAATCCTGGTTTTTATCCTAATGCAGATCGCTTTGATCCTGCCTTTGAACTTTCAGAAGTTAATCTTGATACAGTTGTTTCCTATTCTCAATTGTATAATCATCTGGAAGAAATTGCTTGTGAGGGTAAGAACCCGGTAATTCAATTTAATCTTAAAGAGAAGGTTTACAATGTTGCAGTAAACGTGGAGTGTCCTGAAATGTCGATAACTGACTGCTATTTCTTTGTACATCATCTTTACCTCAATAAGAATTCAGTTATTTATGATCTTGATCAGAAGAAGGACCTTAAAAAACTTCCGGAAATTTTAACCGGAATATCCTCAAATTTCTCTAAGGATGATTTTGAAGCTGAACGAACTGCTGTGGTCTGGATCTATCTGGAAGGGGAGCAGCCGATTGATGAGGTAAAAGAAATACTTGTAAATCTTATGGAAGATTTTGAAACAATAAATCAAGTTACAAATAATGATTTTCCCTACTTTATATACCTTGAAAACCAACCTTATACCCCCGGTTTAAATTCTACCGTTAAAACCCAATAGTATCATTAAAATTAAACGATTATGAAAAAACAATTTTTGGTCTTATTGTTAATAGCTTCAGCAGCTCTTACAGGTTGCTCTAATATATCACAAAAGTTATCATATGCCCTGGACCTGCAGGAGATTATTTCAGATAAATATAAATTTGATGACGTGGAAGTTACCATTAATAACGATATATTGACCATTTCACTTATAGATGATAATTTAAGTAGTTACAATGACAGCGAAAAGAAGAAGATGATAAGTGAAATAGAGGCATTGGCTTTAAGCCTGGATAATAAACCGGAATTATCGGGGGGAGTGATAAAATTTGTTACCCGAGGGTTGGATGAAGTTATTAAAACCAGCACTTCGGAATCTATGGTAATGGAGTGGAAAAATTAAACTCCTTCGATAGAGAATGTTTAACTGTTGATAAAGGAATAAATGCTGTTCCCAAGGAATTTTTCAGGGAGGAGCTAAAAATTCCGGAGGAGAAAATTATGAGTTTTGTCAATATTTGTGCTGAAGATCCAGAGTTTAAATTTCTGGTATCAAATGAAGATCATCTCCGGCTACTGGAATATTATTTTGAAAATGGAACTAAATTCCTGAAACAGCCACGGGAATAATTAAAAAGGTTAAAATTGTTCAATTACAAATTAATCTTCTGCTTTACCACTTTGCCATTTTTTACTTCAAATTTTGCATCCTTCCATTTAGGAGGGCCAAATCGTGCAGGCGCATCATTGGAAGCGCCATAACTTTCTTTAGGAATTCCAATGAGATTTGTAGTTAATTCATCATTCTCATCTTTATCGTGCACCACAGAAATGGCATAAAAGCCATCAGGAATATCCTTAAAAGTAATGATAACTTTATTATTTTTAATAGCTACTTTCTTTCCTATAAAAGCTTCTTTAAGAAAAGCTTCATCTGAATTGTATAAACCTACCAAAGCAATCCCATCATTGGATTTAAAGTTAACGATTTCAACATCTATTGAATTTTGAGCATTTATGAGATGAGTTCCGCTGAGGAAAATGAGAAGCACCAAAAGTAGATTTTTCATATAATTCAATTTCATTATTTGCAAAAGTACTTAAGCAAAATTTGAACCACTTAAGAATTAACTTCAAATTATAAAGCAAAAAGAAATTTATTCAGATTAAAATTTACGGTTCATTCGGAAAATCTTTCCGAAGAAATGAATATTGAGGTCAACATTATGTCATATCATTTTTAATCTTAAATTCGCGCGGCAAAACTTAAGGATAAATGAAAACAATACTTTATTTAACAGATCTTTACTACGTAGCAAAAGGAAGAAAATACTACGAAGAAGATCTTTTTATAACTTCAAAACTTAGACATCATTTCAATATAATAATTGGACATCCACAACAGGTAAATTCCTACATTGATGTAGCAGATCTTATTGTTTTCAGGAATACAGGTTCCATTCTGGAATTTGAGGAATACTACAATGAATTTGTGCGAACAATACAGGATAAAAATATCCTCACTT
>CAZXEY010000009.1:0-14101 GCA_964639695.1 uncultured Antarcticibacterium sp.
AAAACTTTTTGATTATATCGCTAATTTTCCGAAGCCCGTAATAGCTGCAATTAATGGTTTTGCATTAGGTGGCGGATTAGAATTAGCTATGGCAGCACATTTTAGGACTGCCAGCGAAAATGCCAAAATGGGATTGCCCGAAGTTTCTTTAGGTGTAATCCCGGGATATGGTGGTACACAAAGATTACCCCAGCTTGTTGGAAAAGGCAGGGCAATGGAAATGATAATGACTGCAGGAATGATAGATTCCAGTCAGGCTTTGCAGTATAACCTTGTAAACCATGTTTGTACCCAGGAGGATCTTTTGGAATTTACTGAAAATATTGCTGCCAGGATTATGAAAAATTCACTTGTGGCTATAAGATCTGCAATCCAGGCAATTAACTCAAATTACGAGGATGGAGTTGATGGATATGCTATTGAAATTGAAAAATTTGGTTGGAGTTTTGGAACGGAAGATTTTAAAGAAGGAACATCGGCATTTTTAAATAAACGTAAAGCAGATTTTCCCGGAGAATAAACCTTTTCCGATACAAATTTAAATATGGAATAATTCCTTTTATTAGGAAATATTCCATATTTTTGTTTTATGTCTATGGAAAATAGAGATTTAATTAAAGGACGGGGGGCACAATTAAATGTTGCCAATAGATTTGAGGCGCATTCTCATGAGTTTAGAGATGATTTCCTTAATTATTGTGCCGTTGAAGGTGATGAAGCACAAAGTTCCAAAACGGTTTTTATTGATACCTATCCTAAATCTATTGTCAATAAAGTAGAAAGCCCCGATCTTCGAATGGGGTTTTCTCTAAATCCATATCAGGGTTGCGAGCATGGCTGCGTCTATTGCTATGCCCGTAATTCCCACGAATATTGGGGATATGGTGCAGGGCTGGATTTTGAACAAAAGATCCTGGTCAAGAAGAATTGTGTAGAGCTATTGGAGAAGAAACTTCAAAGCAGCCGGTGGCAGGCTAACACCATTGTTCTTTCGGGAAATACAGATTGTTACCAGCCCGTGGAGAAAAAGTTAAAGATCACACGGCAACTCCTGCAGACGTTTTTAAAATTCAAACATCCTGTGGGTGTTATTACAAAAAATGCCTTGATCCAAAGGGATATTGATATCCTCAGGGAACTGGCAGATGATAATCTTGTGCAGGTTCATCTTTCAATTACTTCACTGGATGAAGAGGTAAGAAGAATGCTGGAACCGCGAACTGCTACTGTGAAAAAGAGGCTGGAAACAGTAGAAAAACTTTCAACAGCAAATATTCCTGTGCATATAATGATGGCTCCTATAATTCCGGGAATTAATAGCCATGAGATCCTTCCGCTGGTAAAGGCTGTTGCAGAGAGTGGAGCTTTAGGAGTTGGTTATACTATGGTGAGATTAAATGGGGCCATTGGAAGCATTTTTACTGACTGGATCAGGAAAACAATGCCAGACAGGGCAGAGAAGGTATTGCACCTTATCAAAGAATGTCACGGCGGCAATTTGAACGACAGCCAGTTTGGGAGACGAATGAAAGGGGCGGGAAATATTGCTGAACAGGTGGAGCAGCAGTTTACGATTGCCAGGAAAAAATATCTTAGCGGCAGATCAATGCCCCCCTTAAACTGCAGTTTACACGAGCAGTTCAAGGATGGACAAATGAAACTGTTTTAAAAATTGCCTGTTAATTTAATTTCTTATTTTTTTAAACGGAAGGCTGTTTTATTCAGTAACAGTAATGGTACGGCTTTGATAAAAAGTTCCGTTTATAAAGAAGTTCAGGGTGTATTCCCCGGTTTCTGAAGGTTCAAAATCTACAGGTACTGTTTCAGTAGCTATGACCTGTATACAGGCTTCAGAACCTTCGTTGGAAAGTATAAAATCATAATTAAAAATTTTCCCCGAGGAAATGGCTTTTATTTCTTTGATAAAGTGACAGGGAGTTCCCTTATGTATAGTTACTAAGATTTCCTGTGACTCACCAACGCTGGCAGTAGCAGAAAAATTAATTTCTGTAATAGCAGGCCCGGCATTGGTATCTACTTCTTCATCCTTTTCACAGGCCACCAGGAACAGGAACAGGATCGGCAGGCAAATCAATTTTATTGTTTTCATAATTAACAGGTTGGAAGTTATATTTATATGACCTGAGAATTGCTTAAAGGTTGCTTAAGGCATAAAAATATTTTGATGAGTGATAGTAAGCTATATTATTCCTGCCCCCAAAAGAACAGAAAATATCAGCAGCAGCGCGCCTACCGTAAACTGGAGCGTTTGTATCGTTATCTTTTTCAACAGGGTGTTTCCTAAAAAAGCTCCTAAAAAAGCCGATAAGACAGCCGCTGTTAGAAGTGGATAATTAAATTTATTTCCAAGCTGAAGGATATCTGCAGCATAAACGCTGAGGCGTGAAATATCTATTAGAACAGCAATAATAATTCCTGTTGCAATAAATTCTTCTTTTGAAAGGTTTGCCCGTATTAAAAACGCTGATCTTAAAGCTCCCTGGTGACCTGAAAGGCCGCCAAAAAATCCGCTTAAGGATCCTCCCAGCGGAAGGTATTTTTGGTCAACCTCAATTCTCTTTAGCGAAGGCACCATGTCTATTAAAGCGAATATTGCGAGAAGAATTGCGATAATTAATTTTACTGGGGTTATTGAAAAAGTTGATCCCGATATGGAATAACTAAAAAAAGGTTCTGTATCGGCAATTAAGGATAAAATGTAAGCCCCCAGTAGTGCGAAAACAATGGCAGGTATTCCAAATTTTATAACCACAAATTTATTGGCTCTTTTTCCAATTAGCGTGAGCTTAAAAAGGTTGGTAAGAAAATGAACAATAGCCGTTAAAGCTATGGCAATTTCAACAGGAAAGAAAAAAGCAAAAACGGGAAGAAGTAACGTGCCCAGGCCAAAGCCGGAAAAGAAAGTAAGGCCTGAACCTAAAAAGGCAAAAAGACAAATAACAAAATATTCGATCATCCCGGTTAAAAATCCATTAATTAGGCAGAGCAAAGATGAAAACAATTTTATTATTATAATATTAAATTTTCCTCGTCTGCAGATTATTAATTACTGCAATAGCAGCCTAAATGGAGAAAAACTTATTTTAAGAAGGAATTTTCAAACCAAAACTTTCTCTTTCTCGTACCTACAGTATGAAATATATATTCTCTTTTTTTACATTCTTATTTTTATCAGTAGCCGTCTTTAGTCAGAAGATCGATAACGTAGTTTCCTACCGCAGTATGAACAGCGACCGGTATTTCAGGATCCACTACGACAATGACTATTTCTCTGCGACAGATGAGAATTACACCCAGGGCTACAGTCTTGAACTGGTGGCGCCGGGACTGGCAAATAATCCGTTAAATTTTATGCTGCTCAAACCTGCGGGTTCTCAGCTTCAGTTTGGACTGGCAATAGAACATATTGGGTACACTCCACCTAACATAAAAAGCCCTTTGATCCAGTTTGGAGACAGGCCTTTTGCTGCGGCCATTATGCTGAAGAGTTTTGTAATGGCGACAGATACTGGAAATAGATCAAAATTTTCCACTTCTTTTAGTGCAGGATTAATAGGGCAGGGAGCTTTTGGTAAAGAGATGCAGGTAGGGATCCATAAATTAACAGGAAACGTAATTCCGGAAGGCTGGCAAAACCAGATTAGAAATGATGTAGTCCTGAACTATGAGGTAACTTATGAAAAACAGTTGTTGAGGTACAACAACTTTCTTTCTTTACAGGGCGGTTCCTCTTTAAGGGCGGGAACATTGTTTACCGGTGCTTCGGTAAGTATGAATTCTGCCATAGGTATAATTAATTCTCCTTTTGATATAAATGGCAATCGGAATTTCCAATTGTTCTTTTATGCAGAGCCGGTTGCTACCCTGGTGGGGTATGATGCTACGCTGCAGGGAGGAATATTTAATAATACAAGTCCCTATACAATTGCTGCGGAAGAAATTGAAAGATTAACCGGGCAGTTCAATTACGGGATCGTTTTAAAGACCAAAACCTTGTATTTTGAATATACCCGCACCGCGATCACGAGGGAATTTGAATCTGGCAGCTCTGCAAAATGGGGCGGGATAAGGATTGGATTTACTTATTAGGAACAGGGGAAGGAGGCTGTTCTTTGATTAGGTAAATGTAAACCGGAAAATGATCGCTGTACCCGCCGGTATATCCGCCGTAATCATAGCTCCGGAAGGGATAACCTTTAAATTGTCCCGATGGCGTTATGAGATATTCCGGATTGTAAATTCCCGCCATATAAAATTGATAAGTCGCGTAATCTCCATTGACAAAAGGCTGAGATATAATAATTTGATCGAATAAATTCCAGCCATCTCTAAAGGCCAAAGTCCCTAATCCCTTTTTTAGCATTACTTCCATAGGATTAAAAAATTCCGCGGGATTTAGATTTTCTTTTTTTGAATTGGTGCCAATTATTTTTTTGATGCTTTTGTTAGTAGGATCATCATTAAAATCACCCATAGAAATAATTTTCGCAAACGGACTTATATCCTTAATGGAATCAATAATTTTTTTATTTAATCTTGCCGCCTCTTCTCTCCTGTAACTGCTTTTTGCCTCACCTCCGCTGCGGGAAGGCCAATGGTTTACAATAAGATAAATAAGTTCCCCATCTAAATATCCGCTTACAACCAATTGATCGCGGGTAAAGACTCTCTTTGTTGGCTCCTCCTTTTCGTAAAGTAGTAATCTTCGGGATTGACTAAACTCTGGGGTAAACGATTTTTTTTGGTAAAGCATAGCAACATCTACCCCTCTAAAATCGGGAGAGTCAAAATGAATGATCCCAAAATCAAATGGCAAAAGAGAAGGCTGGGAAATTAAATCCTCCAGGACAATAATATTTTCAAGTTCGCATAAACCTATAATGACAGGAGGAATTCCGGTTTTCTCAGTTCCAATGGAAGAAAGGACCCTGCTCATTTTAAAAAGTTTGTCGTTGTACTTTTCTTTCGTCCATAGATCTTTTCCAGTTGGAGTTCGATCCTCATCATAAGTAAGAGGATCATCATAAATATCAAATAAGTTTTCAAGATTGTAAAAGGCCAGGGTTCTTACCTGATATTCTTTTCCATTTTGACCAAATCCTATTTGGAAAATAAGAAAGAATAACAACAGGAATCCGCCATTTAAAAATTTAATTCTATTCATTATTACCCAATTAATTTGTTAATAATTTACCACTTTTTGATTAGAAAGCGATAATAAATTGTAACTTATTAGTTGATAACTAAATGTTTAGATGATTGGGTCACTTCGAATATTCATTCTATGGAGTTTATTTTCAATTCAAAATTCTCCGCAGGAAACGGTGCTTTCCGGTAAAATAGTAGATGCCCTAAATTTTGAGGAACTTGATGAGGTTAAGGTGCTTTTAGAAGGTACTACCTACGAAACCTTCAGTGATGCAAACGGAAAATTTACTTTTAGTTCGCTAGAAGGTATTTCAGGGAGTCATTTTTTAATTTTTAATAAATCAGGCTATGACCTTCTAAAGATTCCGGTTCTAATAATAACAGGGGAGGTTAAGGATTTGGATGTGATTATTCTGCAACCCGATTTGGTAAAAGAAGAACTACGGTTAAGGACAATAAACTTAACCGATAATGAACTTGATGAGGATGAAGGTAAAGTTGAGAATGTTGCAGGCCTTTTACAGGCATCCCGGGATGTCTTCTTAAATGCTGCAGCATTCGATTTCAGTCAAACCTTCTATAAACCAAGGGGGATTGATAGTGAATATGGAAAAGTGTTTATCAATGGAATTGAGATGAATAAAATGTTTAACGGCAGGCCACAGTGGAGTAATTGGGGAGGGTTAAATGACGTGCAGAGGAATCAGGTTTTCAATATGGCTTCATTACCTGCCGAAGTAGGTTTTGGAGGCATAGCAGGTAGTACTAATATTATTATGAGGGCTGGAAAATTTAGCAAAGGAGGAAGAATTTCCTACGCCGCTGCTAACAGAAGTTATACAGGAAGGGTAATGGGAACTTATAATTCCGGGGAATTACCCTCGGGATGGGCCTATTCTTTTTCCTTATCACGCCGGTTTGCCGGGGAAGGTTATATTGAAGGAACTGTATATAAAGCCAACGCCGTTTATGCTTCCGTAGAAAAAAGGCTTAGCCAGAATCACAGCTTAAACTTTACCGGTTTCTATACACCCATTGAAAGGGGTAGATCTTCAGCAAATACTGATGAAGTTTATGATCTTAAAGGAAACCGCTATAACTCCTTTTGGGGTTATCAGGATAACCAAATCAGAAATTCCAGAATTCGCAAGATTGAAGAACCTGTTCTAATGCTTAATTACTATTGGAACATTAATCCAACATCAAATATGAATGCTAATGTATCTTACCAATTTGGCAGGACCGGTAATAGTAGGATTGATTTTGGAGGAACAAGATTATTAACAGATTCTAATGGGGTAGAAAGCTTCATAGGTGGTGGCAGCACTCCCGATCCATCTTATTATCAGAAACTGCCAAGTTATTTCCTTCGGTTCAATGATAATCCTAATTTTGAAGCAGCTTACCGGGCACAGCAACAATTTCAGGAAAATGGGCAAATAAATTGGGGAAATTTATATGAGGCTAATCGACTTTCCACCGAGAACGGAGGTAATTCTACCTATATTATTGCCGAAGATGTCAACAGGGATAACCAATTAAATGCTAATGTGATTTACACCAGAATACTGGGTGGAAGTTTCAAGATCATTAGTAAAATGAGTTACTCCAAATTGATCAGCGAAAATTACGCTTACGTCAATGACCTTTTAGGAGGCACCGGCTTTTTGGATGTAGATTTCTTTGCTGAAAATGATGAAGAAAATCCTCCAGGCGATCTTGCACAAAGTGATTTACTAAACAGGAACAGGATAGTGGGAGAAGGAGAAAGATTTAAATACAATTTCAATCTTTTTGCTGATGTATTTAAAATTTATTCTCAGGTTCAATTTAGGTCCAAAAGTTTAGATCTTTACCTGGCTGTTTTTGGATCTACCTCCTCTTATTCACGGGAAGGTTTTTATAAGAATGGAAGTTTTCCGAATACTTCTCTCGGAAAAAGCGAAGAATTAAATTTCCTGAATTATGGAGTAAAAGGAGGTGCAAACTGGAGAATAACAGGCAGGCATATTTTTGATATTAACACTGCCCTATATTCCAAGGCGCCATCCTTGCGCAATTCCTTTTCAAATTCCCGGCAGAATAATGATGTCGTCACAGGCCTTCAAAGTGAGTTTATTTCATCTTATGATCTCAGTTATATCTACCGCACCACAAGGTTCAAAACAAGGATCACCGGATATTATATAAACTTTGAGGATGCCACAGAGATCTCTTTTTATTATGCTGATGGATTGAGCGGTTTGGGAAGAAACAGCACAACAGCTTTTGTTCAGGAAATTTTAACCGGAATAAATAAAAATCACCTGGGGTTAGAGATTGGATTGGATGCCCAGGTTACTTCCACAATAAAGCTGAAAGCGGCAGCCGGATTAGGACAATTTATCTACACTAATAATCCAGATCTTTATTTAACTTCAGATGATTTTGAAGAGCCGGTGAACTATGGAAAATCTTTCATCAAAAACTATAGAATTCCCGGTGGTCCCCAGCGTGCAATGCAAATAGGATTTGAATATCGGGATCCAGATTACTGGTGGTTTGGAGCTACTGTAAATTTCTTCTCACACGCTTTTCTCGATATAAGCCCATTAACAAGAACAGAAAATTTCTTGTTGGATTCCGATGGTTTACCATTGTTGAATTATGATGAAAGTGTCGCACGGGAGCTACTCAGGCAGGAGCAATTTGACAGCTACGTCCTAGTCAATGCTATAGGTGGAAAATCCTGGAGAATCAATGATTATTATCTGGGATTTTTTGTGAGCCTTAATAACATTTTGGATGTGTTGTATAAAACAGGGGGATTTGAACAATCTAGAAATGCCAATTACAGAACTTTAAAACAGGATAAAGAAAGGGATCAGCCGGTTTTTGGCAACAGGTACTGGTATGGTTACGGAGCAACCTATTATGCAAATTTTTATGTGAGGTTTTAATTGAGAGATTATGAAAAGAAAATGGCCAATATTCGGGATCCTGATGATACTTTTAACTTCAATTAGCTCCTGTGTTAATACCGATGATTTCGAGACTCCAAAAGCAGATTTTCCTGAAGTGGTGATAGAAGGTAATACCACCTCCATCTCTGGTGTTAAAGGACAATTTGATAGAACTACCGGTGAAATTTTTACTTTTAATGAAACCCAAAGTTACTTTACCGGGTATGTTATATCGAGTGATGAGGGAGGGAATTTCTATAAAAAACTTGTGGTACAGGATAAACCGGAAAACCCTACTGCCGGCATTCAAATTCTTATTGATGATCCTTCTCTGTTCAATTCATTCAATTTTGGCAGGAAAGTTCATATAAAGCTGGATGGGTTGAGCCTGGGATTCAAAAATGGACTTTTACAGCTTGGGATTCAAAATCGGGGTGATATCGTGTCGATGCCACGATCTATTATCGATAACCATATAATAAGAACTTCAGAGACTGCAGAAATTATTCCACTAGAGATGGATATTTCAGCATTTTCAGAAAATTTGAAAAATACCTATATAAAACTTTCCGGGGTTCAGTTTAATCGTAATTTAGTTAGAGAGGAACATAGATTTACTTATGCCTCAGAACCAATAGACCGTTTTGATGGGGAAAGGCAAATAGAAAGCTGCGAAACCGGTGCTACAACGATTCTCAGCACCAGTACTTTTGCAGATTTTCGCTCTTTAATCCTTCCCAAATTCTCAGGAAGTATTGAAGGAGTTTTAAGCCGAAATTTTACAGATGATCATTTTATTATTATTGTTAATACTCCGGAAGGTTTAAATTTTAATGGAGGTGAACGATGTGATCCAGTTTTTTTCTCCTGTGGAGGTAATCAAGGGGTAGGTATAGAAACGGTGTTTCAGGAAAGCTTCGAAACAATCACTACCGTGCGAATGTTAGGAACAAGGGGATGGACTAATGTAAATGTTAGCGGGGGAAGTAAAGTTTTTGAACCCGGAACTTTGGGCGGTAACAGGCACGTGAGAATTTCGGCATATAACACTCAGGAGTCTCCCTTGCAGGCGTGGTTAATTACCCCGGGTATTAATTTAAATTCTATAGAAGAAGAGGTTCTTACTTTTGATATTCGCGCCTCATTTGATAATTCAACAATTCTGGAAGTTTTAATAACATCAGCATTTACCGGAAATCCGTTAACCACAGAATGGAAATTACTGGAGGCCCGCATTCCCATTGGTCCCAGTAACCAGGCAGGGGCTAATTTTGTAAGATCGACTATAGATATATCCTGTTTTGAAGGAGAAATTCATGTGGCTTTTAGGTATTTAGGTGCAGCTCCCGATAAAACAACTACTTACGATATCGATAACGTAAGAGTTACCGGGATTTAATAAATCTTTAAGGAATTATAGATTACTTTTGCACAATAATACCTGTACTATCCCTGCCGGTAACATATCATCCTTTTTATGAAAAAACGATTACAAGTCCTTATTTTGTTCACATTACTTGTTTCCATAAAAGTGGGAGCGCAGGATATTTCCGGTTCCTGGAGCTGGTATTCAGATAATGGGAACGATATGTTTACCATAGACCTTATTAAGATCTCTGATAATAATTTTAGGGGAAGCCACTGCAGCGTTTATGTACAGGGAGAAAGGATCGATTGTTTTGATATGGTTGAAGATTTTACAGTAGTTCTTATTCGAAAAACAGAAAATATTTTTGCAGGTAGTATTAGAAGCGGCTTTAGCTTTGCCACAGGCCAGGTGCAATTGCAGTATCTTCCTGTAGATGATACGATTCTTTTTAGCCTGAAAACACCACCTAAAGGGGAATATTATATTCCGTTTGAGGCCGTATTACAAAGAAATTAATTACTTCTTATAAGCTTCTTCATAAGGGGACCAGATCTCGTAAATAGGATCTCCCTTCGAGCTTTTACCTTTGTGATGCCATTGTCCATCCTTTACCTCATATTCAAAATCAAGGCTGGCGCCTACCCGGCTGTCATCCCTGGAAAAGAAATCTATATTCTCGGTATATTTTCCATCCCTGGCAGTGTAAGTTCCTCCGCCGGTACCACTAAATTCTCCTGTGGCAGAATTAAATGCGATCCACTGGAACCTGTCCCCGCTTAAGATCTTTACGGTTCTCCTGTCCCCGGGTGTCATTGTATTTATCTCGCCATTTCTTTCCCTGCCGGTGATTACCCAGTTGCGGGTAAGATCATTGTCCTTGTTAGAAATCCTTTGCCACACCAGCTTATTTACAGGATCTGAAATAATGAGTTTATCTTCTTCCTGCTTGAGCGTATAATTGATTTCCTTTCCTATTAGCTCAGGATTTTCTGTATTAAAATCCTGGATCACCGTGTATTTATCCCCGGTGACTTTATATTCGCCACCGCGGGCACTGTGAAATTTATTTCCCTCCTTTAGCTTAGCTCCCATTGCGTAATACCCATCCTGAAAAATTTGCACCATTTCCATATCATTTAATGGATTTCCATTTCTTTCTATTAATCTCCAGGAACCTTCAAGGTCCTGGGCATACATTATTCCGCAGAAAAGTAAAACCGGTAAAAGAATTAAATTTTTCATAGCTAAAGAATTAAATTAATATTTTAAATATTTCCGCAGAAGCGATTATTCTTCTTCTCCATGCGCATCGTATTCAGGATAAAGAAAATTATTATACGGGAATCTCATAACGTGAATATCCCGCACCGCTTCATATACTTTCTTTCTAAAATCCTCAATATTCTCTTTGCTTAAAGCTGAAATAAAAATAACATCATTGCCCAGCCTGTTCATCCAGGTTTGCCTCCAGTCCTCCAGGCTATAATGAGCTTTTGTCTTTTCTGTAACCAGATCATCTTCCTGGATCTTTTCTTCAGAAAATGCATCGATCTTATTAAAGACCATCAACGTTGGCTTATCTGCGCTTTTTATATCTGCAAGCGTTTGGTTAACAGATTCTATATGCTCTTCAAAATTGGGATGCGAAATATCCACAATATGCAGTAAAAGATCGGCTTCCCGAACTTCATCTAACGTAGATTTAAAAGATTCAATTAACTGGGTAGGGAGTTTTCTAATGAAACCTACCGTATCTGTCAACAAGAGCGGAAGGTTGCGAATTACCACTTTTCTTACCGTAGTATCTAGCGTTGCAAACAGTTTATTTTCAGCAAAGACATCACTTTTACTCACCACGTTCATAATAGTAGATTTTCCAACATTGGTATATCCCACCAGTGCAACCCTTACCAGTTGGCCGCGATTTCCACGCTGTACCTCCATTTGCTTATCAATGGTTTCAATCTTTTTCTTTAGCAGCGCTATTTTATCCCGTACAATACGACGGTCAGTTTCTATTTCTGTTTCCCCCGGTCCACGCATACCAATACCACCCCGTTGTCTTTCAAGGTGAGTCCACATCCCCGCTAATCGCGGAAGTAAATATTGATATTGCGCCAGTTCAACCTGGGTTCTAGCATAACTGGTTTGTGCCCTCTGCGCAAAAATATCCAGGATCAGGTTTGTCCGGTCCAGGACTTTGCACTGTAGAACCCGTTCAATATTTTTTTGTTGAGCAGGAGATAGCTCATCATCGAATATAGCCGTCCCCACATCATTTTGATCAATAAAGGTCTTTACATCATTGATTTTTCCCGATCCTATAAAAGTTTTAGGATCTGGCTTGTCCATTTTTTGCGTAAAACGTTTTACAACTTCTCCTCCGGCAGTGTAGGTAAGAAATTCCAACTCGTCTAAATATTCCTTTAATTTATCCTCATCTTGTTCCCGGGTGACGATACCAATGAGAACCGCTTTTTCATAAGTTAAATCTGTTTTCTCTATCATAAACGTAAAGTTACACAATAGATGGCTATTGTGATTTTAGTAGCTTTTTTTCAACAAAAATTTAACTTGAAATGTATAAAAAAGAAAATTCCGAAGCTAGTAGCTCCGGAATTTCTTTAAAAACGGTGGAAATGCTGCTTAAAAATTATAGTTAACACCTACTCCCAAAACTTCTCTTATTTGAAAAGCAGCTACTGCGTTATCATCATAGATGGCCTGGAAAAGAACGGCGGCAGATAAATATTTATTGATGGCCATATCCAGATTCAGCAGATAATCAATATCTATATTTCCCGGGTTTTCTAAATAATTTGAATATAAGTTCAGGTTATTTTCCATTGTTACATTTTCAAAAAGCTTTACCTGAAGAAATCCACTTAAGGATGCTCCAAATTCGAAACGGCTGGATTCTCCCGCATCAATCCCAAAATATTGGCCATCCAGGTAATTGGGCCCTGAAGTAAATCTTTTATCCACGAATATAAATCTGGCAGTAGCAGGTGCAATATTAATCACAAAATCTTCATTTTTCTTCCACATAAACCCTGGACCTGCCTGTAAATAAGCCGGGGATAAAAACCTTGTAGTTTCTACCCTTGTAATCTCCCTTGTTTCAGGATTTGTAATGAAATTATATCCTTTATCAAATTGGGTCATAAAATTACCGAAGAAGGAATAGTACCAGTAGGAATTTTCTATTTGTAAACCTGCAAGGGTGTTCAATTCCAGCCTGTCACTGGTTTTTCTTACAAATTCGTCATCTCTTACTTTAGTGAGTCCATAATTGGCAAGAATTCTATTTGTCCAGCTAAAATTATCTTTTCTGTAATTCTCTTCGTAATCAAGAGTTAAATTTCCTGCTATACTGGAAGTTCCTCCTCCAATCCAT
The DNA here is from genome assembly GCA_964639695.1 of uncultured Antarcticibacterium sp. Taxonomy (GTDB): domain Bacteria; phylum Bacteroidota; class Bacteroidia; order Flavobacteriales; family Flavobacteriaceae; genus Gillisia. The sequence continues at coordinate 12,878 of CAZXEY010000009.1, forward strand.
TCTTTGTTAAAAGCAGACTGGTTAAAAAGTAACTGGATTCTTCCTTTAGAAGTCCAGCCATTAGGCGGCACCTGGTTTTTATTTTCCTGTGAAAAAATGTTCCCTGTTAATGTGATTATGGTAAAAACTAGTAATAATTTCTTCATCCTTACGATTTTGGTTTCTTATATAGTGGAACAGAAGAGCAAGCCTCTCCATACATTAAGCTTTTTACCACAGGCAAAAGCTTTTGTATTAGCAGTAAATAAGCGTTTTTTGGAACGGGTTTATGAGAACATCCCTTGATAATTACCGGTTTATCTGTAAGATCTGTTACGTCTAGATTTTGGATTAATTCGGTATAAAGAATAGTTTCCAGTTCTTCAAGACCTCCTGTAATTACTTTGGCAGTATGAGGTAAAAGATGGGTGGAGAGCAGCATGTAAGCCCACGCGGGAATAATAGCATCTGTTGAGCAATACAATGCGACATATTTTCCTTTGTATTGACTCCAATCGTGCTCCAGTGCTTTTTCTCTAAAAATAGTTTCCCTTAAAACCAGTCCCTCAAGAAGCCAGTCTTTAATGTCGAAAAGAACTCTTTCCCCTTTTGGATAAAAATCTTCAAGATCGAAGGTTACAAGTTTACTATTCGCTACCCTGTTTACTATTTCTGTGGCCATAAAATTATTTTTAAGCTATACCTTTTACAGCATTCCTAATTCCAGCTTCGCTTCCTCGCTCATAAGATCCTGTGTCCAGGGTGGATCAAAAGTAATTTCTACCTCGCAATCATTTACAGTTTCAAGAGATTTCACTTTTTCCTCGACTTCCAGGGGTAAACTTTCTGCTACTGGACAATTTGGTGTGGTAAGGGTCATAAGGATCTTTACATCATAATCTGTATTTACCATAACGTCGTAAATTAATCCCAGTTCGTATATATCTACAGGAATTTCAGGATCGTAAATGGTCTTTAAAACCCGGACAATTTTTTCTCCCAGTTCCTGTGTATCTATTTCTTGTTCCATTATTCCAGTTGTGTTTGGTACGCTATAGCGTACATTTTAAGTTGCTTTATCATACTAACCAAACCATTAGCCCTGGTTGGGGAAAGATGTTCTTTTAATCCAATTTCATCAATAAATTTCGTGTCGGCTTCCAGAATATCTGCGGGATGTTGATTAGAAAATGCCCTAATTAATATTGCGACGATACCTTTGGTTATTATCGCATCACTATCTGC
>CAZXEY010000009.1:14111-40168 GCA_964639695.1 uncultured Antarcticibacterium sp.
CCAAACTTTGCTTTGACAACCTTTAATTAAATTTTCTTCAACTTTATATTTTTCGTCAATAAGAGGAAGGGATTTCCCCAGTTCGATCATATATTCATACCTCTGCATCCAATCGTCGAACATTGAAAATTCATCAACTATTTCTTCCTGTATTTCTTTTATATTACTCACTTCTTCTTTTTTATTTCTTCGTCGGAAAAAAAATTTTAGTTCATTCTTTATACAAGCATCGCTTTTGCACGTTTAACAGCTTCTATAAATACATCTATTTCTTCAAAAGTATTGTAAAAGGAAAAAGATGCCCTCACCGTCCCGGGAATTTTAAAATAATCCATAATGGGTTGTGCACAATGATGTCCTGTTCTAACAGCAATACCCAATTTATCTACTATTGTACCGATATCATATGGGTGAATTCCTTCAATATTAAAGGAAATTACCGCTGTTTTTTCTTTTGAAACACCGTATACTTTAACCCCTTCAATTTCCATCAATTTTGCCGTTGCATATTCCAATAACTGATGTTCATATCTGGCAATATTTACAAAACCAATTTCATTCATATAATCCAGAGCGGCACCAAAAGCAATACCTCCGGCTATGTTTGGAGTTCCCGCTTCAAATTTATGGGGAAGATCTGCATAAGTAGTTTTTTCAAAACTTACAGTCGCTATCATTTCTCCACCTCCCTGGTACGGCGGTAATTTTTTAAGCCATTCCTCTTTTCCGTAAAGAACACCAACTCCTGTAGGTCCGCACATTTTATGGGCAGATGCAACATAAAAATCTACATCCAGTTTCTGCACATCGGCTTTAATATGAGGAGTGGCCTGGGCTCCGTCAATTAAAACTGCAGCTCCAAATTCGTGAGCGCGATCAATGATTTGTTTTATAGGATTTACCGTCCCAAGTGCGTTAGAAACGTGATTAACAAAAACAACTTTAGTTTTTGGAGAGAGAAGCTTTATATACTCATCCATCACCAGTTCCCCATTTTGATCCATGGGAATTACTTTTAAAATGGATCCTGTTTTTTCCGTAAGCATTTGCCAGGGAACAATATTGGAATGATGTTCCAGAGCCGAAACAAGAATCTCATCTCCCTTTTCAAGTAAAGAGGCGAAGCCGCTGGCCACAAGGTTTATTCCGTGCGTGGTTCCCGAGGTTAGGATAATCTCATAAGAATGTTTTGCATTAAAATGCTCCTGCACCTTTTTCCTTGCAGCTTCATACTTATCTGTCGCTTCCTGAGATAAAGTATGAACACCCCGGTGTATGTTTGAGTTGTAGTTAGAATAGTAATCTACTATAGCATCTATAACCTGTTGCGGCGTTTGGGAAGTTGCTGCGTTATCAAAATAAACCAGTGGTTTACCATTCACCTGCCTTTTAAGAATAGGAAAATCCTTTCTTATTTTTTCTACATCAATTGGAATTTTTTCGGCTGCAACTGTCATATACCTTTTTTCATTGTGCCTTTTAGCCTAAAGTTCCTAAAGGTCGAAACCTAAATTCACTCCAAGTTTTAATGCTATCTGGCGGGTAATTCTTTTTTTGATTTCCGGAATTTTTACGCTTTCCAGTACGTTATTGGCAAAGGCATACATAAGTAAAGCTTTTGCCTCCTTTAAAGGAATTCCACGTGAGCGGAGATAGAATAAACTTTCCTCATCTAACTGTCCTATTGTACAACCATGACTACATTTAACATCATCGGCAAATATCTCCAGCTGAGGTTTTGAGTTTATTGTTGCACGATCATCCAGTAAAATATTATTATTAGACTGAAAGGCATTAATTTTTTGTGCTTCTTTTTCAACAACAACTTTTCCATTAAAAACACCGGTTGAATTATCTGCAAATATTCCTTTGTAATCCTGATGGCTCTCACAATTAGGACTTATATGGTGGACAAGGGTATTGTGATCAACGTGCTGCTTATCTTCAATAATAGTGATTCCCTTTAACGTAGAATCTGAATGTTCTCCTTTTTGGTAAAAATTTAAATTATTACGGGTAAGTTTTCCTCCAAAGGAAAAAGTATGCATTGAACAGAAAGTTTCTTCCTGTTGTTCAATAAAAGTATTGTCAATTAAAGAAGCAGATCCTCTGTCATTTTGGATCTTATAGTAATCAATTATAGCTCTTTTAGCTGCGTATATCTCGGTTACAGTATTGGTGAATACAGGATGATCTGTAAGACTTTGATGCCGCTCAATGATCTGGACCTGTGCATTCTCTTCTACTACTATTAAATTCCTTGGCTGAACCAGTAAAGCAGATTCGTTACCTGTGGAAAAATTAACGATCTGTATCGGTTTGTCTGCAGCAATATTCCTGTGGATATGAATAAAAGCTCCTTCTTTAGAAAATGCGGTATTTAACGGAGTAAAGCCGTTTTCTTTCGTAACAATCTTATTAAAATAATTTTCGATAATTGGCTTGTACTTAGGCTTATTCATAGCCGAAGACATTAAGCAAACATCTATTTTATCATGAGTTGTTTGTGATAAGTGGGAGGAAAAAATTCCATCTATAAAAATAAGATTGTAAGTATCAATATCGTGGATAAGATATTTTTTAATATCCCGATACTCAATAGCATCCTCCTTTTTTGGAAAAACGCTGTAGTCGTATTTTAATACAGAATTAAGGGAAGTATATTTCCACGCCTCTTCCTTTTTGGAAGGAAATCCCATTACTTCAAAATCCTTTATTGCCTGGGTCCTGATGTTGTGTATATCTGAATCCACATCGCAGGCTTCTTCAAAAGCCATAAATGAGGATATAAGTTTATCTTTTAATTCCATTCTAATTCCTTTTTTATACTGAAGTTTCAGTAATGAACATTAATGTATTGTTCTTAAACTGTCTTCTCCTGTCTTACCCAGTCGTAACCTCTTTCCTCAAGTTCGTAAGCAAGCTCTTTTGTGCCCGACTTTACAATTTGTCCATCTACCATTACGTGAACAAAATCTGGTATTATATAATCCAGTAATCTTTGGTAGTGAGTAATAACCAAAACAGCGTTTTTATCGCTCCTCAATTTATTTACCCCGTTTGCAACCACTTTTAAAGCATCGATATCCAAACCTGAATCTGTTTCATCCAGGATTGCCAGCTTTGGGTTTAGCATTGCCATTTGAAAAATTTCATTTCTCTTTTTCTCACCACCCGAAAATCCCTGATTTAGGGAACGGGATAAGAATTTACGATCAATCTCCAGCATTTCCGATTTCTCACGGATAAGCTTCAGCATTTCATTGGCAGGCATATCTTCAAGGCCCTGGGCTTTCCTGTGGGCATTGATAGAGACTTTCATGAAATTGGTAACTGAGACTCCCGGAATTTCAACAGGATATTGAAATGACAGGAATATCCCTTTATGAGCTCTTTCTTCGGGATCCAATTCAGTTAAGTCTTCACCTTCAAAAATAATTTCACCTGCAGTCTTTTCAAATTCTTCTTTCCCTGCAATTACTGAAGAAAGAGTACTTTTTCCTGAACCGTTAGGACCCATAATTGCGTGAACTTCTCCTGGATTTATTTCCAGGTTAATTCCCTTCAGAATTTCCTTATCTTCTATACTGGCGTGTAAATTCTTTATTTTAAGCATGTTGTTTATATTCTGTTCCGAATCCGGAAAATTTAATTCTCTGTTTTTACTATTTCTTCTTTTCGCTCTGCGAAAATTTTTACTACTTCCCTTAATTCTATAAGTTGAGAATACCCGTCAACACCGGGATTTTCCACTACTTTTCCTGTAACTTCTACAGGAATAACATTAGGGTTTTGCAAAACATAATTTTCAATACCCGCTTTTAAACCGGTTGCAGTTGAATCCATTTTAACCTGAAATATAAATTGGTCTCCTTTTAAAACTGCAGCATTCCCAACTGTTATAAAGTTTCCTATATAATTTTGGATGCTATCTACTACTGTTGCCTCAATTTCAGGTTTAGGAGTATTTTCAGTTTCATCATCACAAGCCACTAAAAATGAAAACAACAACAGGATAAAAAGAAAATTTTTCATTGCAACTTCTTTTTCAGTTATCATTATCCCACAGATCCTTCCAACGAAATTTCCAGAAGCTTTTGAGCTTCCACCGCAAATTCCATAGGAAGCTTATTTAAAACTTCTTTGCTAAATCCATTAACAATTAAAGCAATTGCCTTTTCAGTATCTATTCCACGTTGATTACAGTAAAAGATCTGGTCTTCACCAATTTTACTCGTCGTTGCTTCGTGTTCTACCTGTGCAGTTTTATTTTTTACTTCTATATATGGAAAAGTATGCGCTCCACACTTATTTCCCATTAAAAGAGAATCACATTGCGAAAAATTACGGGCATTACTGGCCCTGCTGTTAATTTGCACTAAACCTCTGTATGAATTTTGTGATCTACCAGCCGAGATTCCTTTAGAAATGATCGTGCTTTTTGTATTCTTTCCTAGGTGGATCATTTTGGTTCCGGTGTCTGCCTGCTGGAAATTATTAGTTACAGCAATGGAATAAAATTCTCCTATGGAATTATCTCCTTTTAAAATACAGGAAGGATATTTCCAGGTAATAGCAGATCCTGTTTCCACCTGGGTCCAGGAAATTTTTGCGTTTTTCTCGCAGATTCCCCTTTTTGTAACGAAATTATAAACTCCCCCTTTTCCTTCTTTATTTCCAGGGAACCAATTTTGTACAGTAGAATACTTAATTTCTGCATTGTCCAGGGCAATTAGTTCTACTACCGCAGCGTGTAATTGATTTTCATCCCGCGATGGAGCAGTACATCCTTCAAGATAACTTACATAACTTCCTTCATCGGCTATTACAAGCGTTCTTTCGAACTGACCTGTTCCCGCCTGATTAATTCGGAAATAGGTAGAAAGTTCCATAGGGCACCGCACCCCTTTGGGTATGTAGCAAAAGGATCCGTCGCTAAATACTGCCGAATTTAAGGCTGCATAAAAATTATCTTTTTGAGGAACCACAGATCCTATATACTTCTTCACCAAATCGGGATATTCCCGAATAGCTTCAGAAATGGAACAAAAAATTATTCCTTTTTCAGCAAGAGTCTTTTTAAAAGTGGTAGCTACAGAAACTGAATCCATTACAATATCCACAGCAACTCCGGCTAATTTCTTTTGTTCATCTATGGAAATTCCCAGTTTTTCAAAAGTTGCTCTAAGATCAGGATCCACCTCATCAAGGCTGTCGTATTTCGGTTTTTTATTAGGAGCAGAGTAATAAGAAATATTTTGAAAATCTGGTTTTTTATATTTCACATTTGCCCATTCGGGTTCAATCATAGAACACCACTCTCTGTAGGCGTCCAGGCGCCATTGAGTCATCCAATCTGGCTCCTCCTTTTTCTTTGAAATAGCCCTAACAATATCTTCGTTTAAACCAACAGGAAAAGTATCAGATTCTATATCGGTATAAAATCCATACTCATACTCTTTGGTTTCGAGCTCTTTCTTTAAATCGTCTTCAGTATATGCCATAATTCACGTTCAATGTTTAAAGTTCAAAGTTTAGTTATCCAATTTATTTGGGTCACTTACAAACTTTGTCCCTCTAAAGTCGCTAGTTTTCAAATAGTTCATAAATGCACTTATTTGTTTACTTAGTGACGTTAACTTTTTAATTTCTACTTCAAATTCTTCCTTTTCAATATAGCCCCGGTCAAAGACTTTGTAAAGCTGTGATCTTGTTTCTCCGCATGAACCTTTTGCAATAGAAAGAAACTGATTAAATTCCTTGTTTCCATTTCTTTCAAAACCTTCGGCAATGTTGTCCATTACTGAGCCCGAAGAACCATTGATCTGGTTATAAAGTTTAAAATCATTTTTTAAATTTGTTCTTTCCCGAATATTATAAATATCCTGACATATTTCCCGGGACTTATTCCAGATTTCTAAATCCTCGAATTTTTTGATAGTCCCCATCACCAACTTTAAATTTTAAACTTTAAATTTTGAACCAGGTTTAGAGCGAAAAACTTTCACCACAACCACAGGTGCGTTGCGCATTTGGGTTATTAAACACAAATCCTTTACCATTTAAACCTCCCGAATATTCCAGGATAGTTCCTGCCAAATACAATACGCTTTTTTTATCGACTACTATTTTTATTTCGTTGTCCTCGAATAACTTATCATTTTCTTCCTGAGATTTATCAAACTTCAACTCGTATGATAAACCGGAGCAACCTCCACTCTTAACCCCTACGCGAACAAAGTCTGTCATAGCATTGTAGCCCTCATCGGACATAAGCAATGCAATTCTTTTTTTTGCGTCTTCGCTTACCTTTATCATTGTTAAAAAGATTAATTCTAAATTGGCCACAAATATACTACAAAACCAGCGGTATTCCATAGGAATGACATATGTTTTCGGAATAGGATCATAAGTATTTATAATTAAATTATTTCTCCAAAATTCTTCCCCCACAACTCAAATTTTATGGTGGGAGAACTTGAGTGAAACATATAAAACTGCTAATAATTCCTGATGTTCAGAGAATATTCTTTTATTTTGTAAATTAATTTCAGACAATGTTAGAAGATAGTCACCATAGCAGGACAAACCTTTCAGAATTAGGGGAATTTGGTTTAATTGACCTGTTAACAAAGAATCTTAATGTAAAGTTGCCTTCCACAATTAAGGGAATTGGGGATGACGCTGCGGTAATAGATTTTAAAGATCAGCAAACGGTAGTAACCACAGATCTTTTAGTGGAAGGAGTGCATTTTGATCTCTCTTATATGCCCCTTAAACACCTTGGATATAAAGCGGTCATGGTGAATTTGTCTGATGTTTATGCGATGAATGCCACCGCTTCACAAATAACTGTGTCTATTGCTGTTTCAAACAGGTTTCCCGTGGAAGCTCTTGAGGAATTATATTCCGGGATTGAACTGGCAGCAAAGATCTATAATATTGACGTGATTGGCGGGGATACTACCTCCTCCACAAAAGGATTGTTAATTAGCGTAACTGCTTTGGGCTATGGTCCTAAAGAAGATATAGTTTATAGAAAAGGTGCACGGCCCAATGATCTTTTGGTGGTAACAGGAGATCTTGGTGCGGCTTATATGGGGCTGCAGATCCTGGAGAGGGAAAAAGAGGTTTTTAAGGTCAATCCAAATTCTCAGCCAGATCTTGATGCCTATACTTATTTGATTGAAAGGCAATTAAAGCCAGAAGCCCGTAAAGACATTCCGCCATTACTGAAGAAACTTGGGGTACGGCCTACTTCTATGATTGATATAAGTGATGGGCTATCTTCAGAAACTCTTCATATATGCAGGCATTCCAACGTTGGGGTAAATTTATTTGAAGAAAAAATACCTCTGGATCCTGCTGTTATAACTGCGTGTGAAGAATTTAACCTGGACAGCACCACGATTGCTTTAAGCGGGGGGGAAGATTATGAACTTCTTTTTACGGTTGCGCAGGAAGATTATGATAAGATAAAGGGAAATCCTCACTTAACGATAATTGGCCATATGACCGAGGAGAAAGAAGGGCTGCATTTAATTACACGCGGTAACACAAAGATTCCATTAAAAGCTAGAGGCTGGAATGCGTTAGAGCGGGAGGAAGATTAGAATTTGATTTTAGTTGGATAATCCTTCGTTATGATGCATTTGCATAACGTGTGAGACGCCTTCTTCTTCTGGTGTAAATGTCTGAAATGTAATCGTTGGTTTCTTTTAACCTTGGAGTTAATCTTGCCAGAAAACCGTGGGCGGTATCTGTCATTTCTGTTCCACAACGCTCACATTTATACTCATGAATGTGATTGGTGACGTTTTTGGAAACGTGAAGTTTATGGCCTGAGAAGTTGCAAATTACCTTTGCGAAAGCAGAGAAAATAAGGGTCGCTCGTTTCATTTAGGTTCTTTTAATTTATTTCTGAAATTGAAATGTATAAAAAAAAGTTAAATGATCGATAAAAAGTCTTAATTATTCGATGAAATGTAAAAAATTTTGGATGTCTGAAGAATTTTCTAAATAAGATAAATGTCCATTTTTGTTTGAAATTAGCTCGCAATTACATTGAAAAGCCAAATTTTTAACTGATTTATATTCCATAACAGGATCATTTTCTCCTAAAATGATGTATTTTTTTCTGTTAAAGTCCTTTAGAGTATTAATTTGGTTTGTACGTAATTTCATACCTTTTAGTGCTGCAGTAATTCCTTCTTTAGGAAAAGTTTTTGCATCGGCCTTTAGTTTTTCAACTTCCTGACTAAACATTTCATTGTTCTCAGGAGAAAGTAAATTTGAAATGGCCATACTTATATAAGTATTCTTATTACGTTCCACAATTTCTATAGCCCTTTCACGGTTTTGTTTTCGCTCTTCGGAATCTTCTTCCGGAGTGGAATTCATCAGCACGAGAGTTTGAATCATTTCAGGATGTAGTTCGCAAAATGCAAGAGTTACATAGCCTCCCATTGAATGGCCTACAAAAGTAGCTATTGAAATTTCCAAATGCTGCAGAAGTTCATAAACCACATTTGCCATTAGCTCCATAGTATGAATTTCATCTATTACATGAGATAAGCCGTGGCCGGGAAGATCCAAAGTTACCACCTGCCTTTTTTCTGCCAGTGCCGGAATAAAAGGTTCCCAGATTTTACTGCTCTCCAGGAATCCGTGTAAAAAAACAATAGGATTTCCTATACCTTTACTGGTATAATTTATCTTCGTATTCTTATAGTTGAAAGTCATATTCAAAAGTCACTATTATTTTTAAAATCCTGAAATGAAATTTAATAAAGAAGTCCTTGTTACAGGATTTGCCCTTTTTGCTCTTTTTTTCGGTGCCGGTAATTTAATTCTTCCCCCATTTTTGGGTTTTTTCGCGGGTTCACAGTGGTACCTCGTCGCTTTTGGATTTATAATTTCTGCCATAGGGCTCCCTTTACTCGGTATTCTTGCCCACGCACGTTTACAAGGCAGTATTTTTAGTTTTGCAGATAAGGTTTCTCCCGTCTTCAGTCTAATATTCTGTCTTTTAATCTATTTGATAAGTGTTGCCCTTCCTGCTCCCAGGACCGCTGCTGTAGTTCACGAAATCGCCGTGCAGCCTTTTTTTAATCTAAGTTCTTTAGCTACCAGTATAATTTATTTTAGCCTTGTATTTCTTTTTGTAATTAAGAGAAGCACAGTTATAAATAACGTAGGTAAATTTCTCACTCCTGCAATTCTGGTGCTCCTGCTGGCCATTATTTTTTCGGGAATATTTTCTACCTACGAACCTTTAGGAGTTTCAGTAACTTTGAATCCGGTCCTTACAGGATTTTTTGAAGGATATCAAACTTTCGACGCCATTGCTGCGCTTGTAGTTGGAGGCGTGATCATAGTTTCAATAAAAAATAATGGCAGGACCAACAAAAAGGAGATACGGCAAATTACCTCCTCGGCAGCAGTAATAGCCGGGATTGGTTTGTTGATCGTTTATGCCGGTCTTATCTATAATGGTGCTATTGTAAACACAGAATTACCACAAACCGTTACCCGTACCGAATTACTGGCAGGAATTAGTTACCTGAACCTTGGCGAACTGGCACAGGTATCTCTTGCAGTTCTGGTTGCTTTAGCTTGTTTTACAACCGCCGCCGGAATAATAACAGGAACAGCCGATTTCCTGGCAGAAAGGATTCCACGGAAATTTGTTTACGAAATAACAGTTCTTGCAGCCTGTATTTTTGGGATTGTAATGGGAGCACTTTCTGTAAATGCAATTATAGAAATCGCTCTCCCGGTCTTACTTTTAATCTATCCTTTAACGATTGTTTTGATCCTGCTGAACGTGCTGCCCGAAAGGTTCAGGACTTCTTCTATTATGAGAGCAACAGTCATTGCAGTTATACTATTTAGCCTGCCAGACGCTTTAATGCACAACCTTCCACCAGAACCTATAGAAGGAATTCAGAAATGGATACCTTTTTCGAAATACAATCTCGGCTGGGTGCTGCCGGCGCTAATAACCTTTATGATTTCGGCTGTTATTAGTAACAGGACTTCAGAAAAGAACCGGCAATAAAAAAATCCCACAAAACCTGAAGTAGTGTGGGATTATAATATTTATTCTGGTTTCTAAGAGTTCATAATTTCTTCAATTTCTTCAGCTTCAATCGGAATATTTCTCATTAGGTTAAAAGGTTCTCCCTTCTCCTGTATCACCACATCATCTTCCAAACGGATCCCAAAACCTTCCGCAGGAATATATATTCCCGGCTCCACAGTAAACACCTGATTAGCCTGCATGGGCTCAGTTAAAATTCCGTAGTCATGAGTATCAAGTCCTATATGATGGGAAGTACCGTGCATAAAATATTTTTTATAAGCCGGCCAATCGGGATCTTCATTCTGAACATCAGCTTTATCCAATAATCCCAAACCAAGTAATTCCGAAGTCATTAATTTTCCAACTTCCACATGATATTCCGCCCATAGAGTTCCCGGAACCAACATTTTTGTTGCCTCATTTTTAACACGATTCACCGCATTATAAACTTCCCGTTGTCGCGGATTAAACTTACCTGAAACAGGAATAGTCCTGGAGAGATCACTGGAATAATTGGCATATTCTGCTCCTGTATCCAAAAGGATTAGATCTCCATCTTTACATTGCCGGTTGTTCTCGATATAATGGAGCACATTCGCATTATTTCCGCTGGCAATAATGGGTGTATATGCAAATCCTCTAGAGCGATTTCTTACCATCTCGTGCAAATACTCTGCTTCGATTTCGTATTCCCACACTCCCGGTTTTACAAACCTAAGAGTTCTTCGAAAAGCTTTTTCAGTAATATCGCAGGCCTTCTGCATAAGATCCAGCTCTATTGGATCTTTTACAGACCTTAACCTTTGCAGGATAGGATTACTTTTTGCCACCAGGTGGGCAGGATATTTTTTCTTACACCATTCAATAAAACGTGCTTCCCGGGTTTGGGTTTCAATATTTGCCCTGTAATGCTCATTGGTATTGTAGTAAACCCGCTCACTCTGAGTCATCACTTCAAAGAAGATTTTCTCGAAATCCTTTAGCCAGTAAACAGTTTTTATCCCGCTGGTTTCATATGCCTGTTCCTTATCCAGTTTTGCACCTTCCCAAACCGCTATATGTTCATTGGTTTCAGTTAAGAAAAGGATCTCACGATGCTTTTCAAGGGGAGCATCGGGAAAAAGAATTAAAATGCTGGCTTCCTGATCTACGCCGCTCAAATAGAAAATATCACGAGCCTGCTGGAAAGGCATTGTACTATCTGCACTTACAGGATATATGTCGTTGGAATTAAAAACCGCTAGGCTTTTTGGCTTCATTTTACTCATGAAGTTTTTGCGGTTTTTTATAAATAACTTTTTATTGATAGGATCGTATTTCATAATGGGTATTTCTGATTTTTTCAAATTTAAAAAGAAATATTGCCAAAGAAAGGATGCAGGATTATTAATTTTTGTTGAATTAGCTTTCTTTACTTAAATTTCAGCTTTATTAAAACCTCTACATGAATAAGACATATCTCTTTTCCGTTTTTTTCTTATCTCTAATTTCTTTTGCTCAACAACCTCCTGCAACCACAGCTAATGACCTTATGAAAGGCGTTCAGCAAAAAGAAGAGCAGGCGCAAAAATCGATCTTAAGAAAATTACCATTTAAAAACGTTGGCCCTACGGTTATGAGCGGTCGTATTACTGCTTTTGCAGTTAACCCAAATGACCCAACCGAATTTTATGCAGGATACGCTACCGGCGGAGTATGGCATACAAAGAACAACGGGATCACGTTTACTCCTGTTCTTGATAATTCTAGTACACAAAATGTAGGAAGCCTTGCAGTAGATTGGAAAAATAATACGATTTGGGTAGGAACGGGTGAAGTAAATGCTTCCCGGTCCTCTTATGCCGGAGTAGGTTTGCTGAAATCTACAGATAATGGCAAGACCTGGGCCAATATGGGTTTAAGGGATTCGCACCATATTAGCAGTATCCTTATAAATCCTGAAAACCCAGAAGAAATTGTTGTGGGGGCAGTGGGGCATTTATATTCTAAAAACAATGAAAGGGGGATTTTCAAAACTACAGATGGCGGAAAGACCTGGAATAAAACCTTGTTCGTTAATGACCAGTCTGGTATCATAGAATTGGTAGAGGATCCAAATGATTTCAAAACTATGTATGCTTCTTCCTGGGATAAGGATCGGAAAGCCTGGGATTTTGTAGAGAGTGGCACTGGCAGCGGAATTTACAAAAGTACCGATGCAGGAAGTACCTGGAAAAAATTATCTGTTGGAAACAGCGGATTTCCAACTGGTGAAGGTGTAGGTAGAATTGGACTTGCAGTTTTTGATAAGGATCTTGTGTATGCTATAGTAGATAATCAAAATAGAAAAGCAGAATCAAAAACTTCAGAGGCTAGTGATGATCTTAAACCGGATGATTTCAAAAAAATGACCGTAGAGCAGTTGTTGAATCTTGATAATGATAAATTGCAACAGTTTCTTAGAAGTAATGGATTCCAGGAAAAATACCGGTCAGAAAATGTTAAGAATATGGTGCGTAGTGGTACTGTGAAACCGCAGGATCTGGCAAATTATTTAGAAGATGCAAGTACAATTATGTTCAATACTCCTGTAATTGGAGCAGAAGTTTATAAAAGTACAGATGGAGGTGTTACCTGGCAAAAAACCCATAAGGATGACCTGGATGGGCTTTACTATTCGTATGGGTATTACTTCGGAAAAGTTCACGTAGATCCTTCCAATAAAGAGAAGATCTACATCTATGGAGTTCCAATTTTAAAATCCAATGATGGAGGTAAAACTTTTGTTTCCATTAATGCGGATAATGTTCATGCTGATCACCACGCCCTATGGATAAACCCTGAAAGATCGGGCCACTTAATAAATGGTAATGATGGTGGTATTAACATAAGCTACGATGATGGAGAATCCTGGGTGCTTCAAAATTCACCCGCGGTTGGACAGTTTTATGCTGTAAACGTAGACAATGAAACTCCATATAATGTTTATGGGGGATTGCAGGATAACGGGGTTTGGGTAGGCCCTCACACTTACAGGCCGGGTAGGGGCTGGGAACAAAGTGGTGACTATCCTTACAAAAGTATAATGGGTGGTGACGGGATGCAGGTTGAAATTGATAACCGAAACAGTGATATTGTATATACAGGATTCCAGTTTGGAAATTATTACAGGCTCGACAGGGGTGAGGATAAATCTACTTACATCCAGCCAAAACACGAACTTGGGGAGCGGCCTTACAGGTTTAACTGGCAAACTCCAATACACCTTAGCAGGCACAATCAGGATATCCTTTATTTAGGAGGGAATAAATTGATGAGGAGTATGAACAAAGGGGATGACTGGACAGCAATTTCAGGGGATCTTACTAAAGGTGGAAAAGTTGGGGATGTGGCTTATGGAACTTTAACAAGCATCAGCGAATCTCCATCCCAGTTTGGATTGATTTATACCGGTAGTGATGATGGGCTTATTCACGTTACTAAAAACGGTGGTGGAGACTGGGTTAATATTTCAAAAAACCTCCCGAAGGATCTTTGGGTTAGCAGGGTGATTGCCTCAGCTCATAAAAAGGAAAGAGTTTATGCTGCCTTAAACGGGTATCGTTGGGATGATTTTAAACCCTATGTTTATATGAGTGATGATTATGGGACTACCTGGAAAGATATTTCTGCGAATCTTCCTGCATCTCCTGTAAATGTTATTAAAGAGGATCCTGAAAATGAAAATATACTTTATTTAGGAACAGATAATGGTGCTTATGCATCTTTAAATCGCGGTGTAAGCTGGGAAGTTTTTGCTGAAGGCCTTCCAAATGTTGCAGTTCACGATCTTGTAGTCCAGCAAAGAGAAAAAGATCTTGTCCTGGGAACCCATGGTAGATCTATTTATGTTGGAGATATTTCTTTGCTTCAGAAGATGAAGAAGGAAAACCTAAACGAGGTCGTTATTGCAGATATTTCTTCCTTAAGACATTCTAATAACTGGGGTAGAAAATTCAGTAATTGGGGGGATGCTTATGAGCCATCTGTAGATATCAATTTTTATGCTCCTGCAGACGGTACTGCTGTCATCTCGGTAAAATCTGAAGAAGGTACAGAAATACAAAGGATGAATACCCCTGTGATAAAAGGAGTAAATACCTACCCATATGATTTAAGTGCTTCTGAAAATGCAGTGAATAGCATTAAAAAAGATGCTCCTAAAAGGGCAGACAGCGGAAAGTTTTATTTGCCCAAAGGGAAATATGATGTAGTGATAATGGTTAACGGAAAAGAATCAAAAACTGTTCTTGAGATAAAATAGAAGAGCTTAGGATCTAATATAATTCCGCAGAATCTAAAGTACTTCCTTTGATTCTACGGAATTTTTATTTTTCAAAAATGCTGAGCCTGTTCCTTAATTTCCTGTTATCTTTTTGAAGTTGTTTTATCTGTTTTAATAAATGCTGTATAGCTTCAATTCCTTCAAGATTAATATTAAGGTCACGATGCAAGCGGTGCATTTTTTCAAATTCTCCAATTTTGTCGCAATGCAAATATTCTGTATGTTCAATTTTTATAACTTCTAAAAGTCCGCTCTCGTTAAGGGATTGGATAAAAGTTCGTTCTACTCTATATTTTGTACAAATCTCGTCTGTCGCTATTAGGTCTTTCAGGTTCATGAGCGTAGTTTTTGTAGTTGTTCAAAAAGTTCCTTCTCTCTTGAAGTAAGGTTCGTGGGCATTTTTATTTGGTAAGTGATGTATAGATCTCCATATTGATCCTCTTTTTTATACTTTGGAAAACCTTTGCCTTTCAGCTTTACCTGGGTTCCCGGCTGAGTTTCCGGTTTTACCGTTAATTTAACTTTCCCGGTAAATGTTTCCACCATAATTTCGCCGCCGAGCAACGCAGTATAGAAATCTACATCTACTTTTTTATAAAGATTTTCCTTTTCTCTTTTAAAAGGGGTTTTATTGATAATATTGAAGGTGATGTAAAGGTCTCCATTTGGGCCTCCCTCAATTCCGGGCCCTCCGTGTCCTTTAATTTTTATCGTTTGGCCGTTCTCAACTCCCGCAGGAATTGTAAGCCTTATATTCTTTCCATTAACTTTTAATGTTTGTTTTTGGCTCGTGTAAACATCCTTTAGGTTTAACTGTAGTTCTGCATTAAAATCCTGGCCTTTATAATGTGGCGAGCGACCTGCTCCTTGTGATCTTGCAGCCCCGCCAAACATTTGCTCAAAGAAATCGGAAAAAGTATCATCATCAAAATTTCCTGAGTAGGATTCCTGACCTCCTCCAAAGCCGCCAAAGCCACCACCTGTAAAACCGCCGCCTCCCCGGGAAGATTGCTGGCTTCTTGCTTGTTCAAATTGATCGGCATGCTGCCAGTCCTTACCGTACTGGTCGTACTTCTTTCTTTTTTCGGGATCAATTAGAACCTCATGAGCTTCGTTTATCTGCTGAAATTTAAGTTGGGCATTTTTATCATTGGGATTAAGGTCGGGATGGTATTTTCTTGCCAGCTTTCGGTATGCTTTTTTTATATCTGCCTGGGAAGCCGATTTATCAAGTTCCAGAACTTTGTAATAATCTATAAATGCCATATTCTGTTTTGGTAATTTTGTTTAATACCAAGTTAAGAAGAACTGCTTTTTTTGCCACTAAATGTTTTCCTAAACTTTCAATTCCTTATTGAATTATTTGCTGGTTGCGGCTTAATTATTTCAAGGTTTGCAGCCAATATTTTATCTTCAGCTTCAACAAATTATAAACTATTTTAAATTAGTTCTAAATTGATGTTTAAATAAGCTTAAAGTTTGTTAATAACTCTAAGGTGGTGTATTTTTGTCCCACTTTACTTAACAATAATATTCTATGGCAAAATCTGCGCTATTAAAGTCATCTGTGGCGAAAAAATATTGGATGTCTTTCACAGGCCTCTTTCTTTGCACATTTTTAGTTGGTCATCTTTTTGGGAATTTACAATTGTTGCTGCCGGTAAGTGAGGCCGCAAGGGATCAATTCAATGAATACGGATTATTTATGACTACCAATCCGGCGATCATGGCTTTATCCTATATCACTTATTTCAGTATACTCTTTCACGCTATTGATGGTGTTATCTTAACTATTAACAATAGAAAAGCCCGTCCCCAGGGATATGTAGATTACCGTCCTTCCACCAATTCAACCTGGTCTTCCAGGAATATGGGATTATTGGGGACTGTAATTTTTGTTTTCATTGTTTTGCATATGAATGCATTCTGGGCAGAGATGAAATTTGGAGGACTGGATGAAACTATTTATACAACCGCGAGTGGAGCAGTAGTTAAGGATCTTTACACTCTAACAATTGCTACTTTCCAGGATGAGGATTACGGATTAATTTTCGTAATTATTTACGTTCTTTCAATGCTTGCAATTGCTTTTCACCTTAAGCATGGATTTGCCAGCGGATTCCAGTCCTTAGGAGTGAACCACCCGCAATACAACGGATTTATCAGAAAGTTTGGCTATGCTTTTGCAATTTTAGTTCCACTGGCTTTTGCGATCATTCCAATTTACATTCATTTTGTTTTAGAAAAAATATAAGCTATGGGAATACTAGATTCAAAAGTACCTAAAGGCCCATTGGCAGAAAAATGGACCAAACATAAAAATGAGATCAATCTCGTTAACCCTGCCAATAAAAGAAATATTGATGTTATTCTTGTTGGAACCGGCCTGGCAGGGGGCAGTGCTGCTGCAACTTTAGCCGAACTGGGCTATAATGTAAAAACATTTTGTTACCAGGATTCACCAAGACGCGCACATTCAATTGCCGCACAGGGAGGAATTAATGCTTCCAAGAATTACCAGGGAGACGGAGATTCCGATTATCGCTTATTTTACGATACTATAAAAGGAGGGGATTACCGCTCCCGCGAAGCTAACGTGTACAGGCTTGCCGAGGTTTCAGCAAATATTATTGACCAATGTGTGGCTCAGGGAGTTCCTTTTGCCCGTGAATATGGAGGTCAACTTGATAACCGCTCTTTTGGAGGGGTATTGGTTTCCCGTACTTTCTATGCAAAAGGTCAAACAGGACAGCAGCTGTTGTTGGGTTGCTATTCTGCAATGAACAGGCAAATAAACCGCGGAAAGATTGAATCCTTTAACCGTCACGAAATGCTTGATTTGGTAATAATTGATGGCAAAGCCCGTGGAATTATCGCCAGGAACCTTATTACAGGAGAAATAGAAAGACATTCTGCTCATGCAGTAGTTATAGCATCTGGTGGATATGGAAACGTTTTCTTTCTTTCAACCAATGCAATGGGAAGTAATGTTACTGCAGCCTGGAAAGTTCACAAAAAAGGAGCTTTTTTTGCAAATCCTTGCTTTACGCAAATTCACCCTACCTGTATTCCGGTTTCTGGAGAACATCAGTCTAAGTTGACCTTGATGTCGGAGTCTTTAAGGAACGATGGTAGAATTTGGGTTCCGAGGAAATTAGAGGATGCAGAGGCAATTAGAGCCGGTAAATTAAAGCCAACACAACTTAAGGAGGAGGACAGGGATTATTATCTGGAAAGAAGATATCCTGCATTCGGTAACCTGGTGCCAAGGGATGTGGCATCAAGGGCTGCTAAAGAACGTTGCGATGCCGGTTATGGAGTGAATAAGACAGGGGAAGCTGTATATCTTGATTTTAGCGCAGCATTTATGCGCTATGGCCAGGAGGAGGCAAATACCCAGCATATTGAAAATCCTTCCGATGCAAAAATAATGGAATTAGGAAAGGCCGTTGTTGAAGCAAAATACGGTAACCTGTTCCAGATGTATGAGAAGATCGTAGATCAAAATCCGTATGAGACCCCAATGATGATCTATCCTGCAGTACATTATACGATGGGTGGTATTTGGGTAGATTATAACCTTCAAACTACAATCCCTGGATGTTTTGCAGCCGGGGAAGCAAACTTTTCAGATCACGGGGCCAACAGGCTTGGAGCATCTGCCTTGATGCAGGGATTAGCCGATGGTTATTTTGTTTTACCTTATACTATTGGAGATTATTTATCTAAGGATATCAGGACCGGTAGAATTTCTACAGATTCACCCGAATTTGATAAAGCTGAAAAAGAGGTTCGTGAAAAACTGGAGAGGTTTACCAATAACAACGGAACCAAATCTGTAGATCATTTCCATAAGCGATTAGGGAAGATTATGTGGGATAAAGCAGGAATGTCCAGAAATGCTGAAGGTTTAAGAGAGGCAATTAGCGAAATTAAAGCTCTAAGAGAAGAATTCTGGAGAGAGGTTCGAGTACCGGGAGGTATTAATACTAAAAATTCTGAATTAGAAAAGGCAGGAAGAGTAGCCGATTTCCTTGAACTTGGAGAGTTATTTGCTAAAGATGCTTTGCATAGAAACGAATCTTGTGGAGGTCACTTTAGGGAAGAATATCAAACTGAAGAAGGAGAGGCAGTGAGAGATGATGAAAACTTTATGTATGTAGCTGCCTGGGAATATACAGGAGAACCATCTGATGCTATTTTGCACAAAGAGCAACTGGAATACGATTATATCGAAGTTAAAACAAGAAGCTATAAATAGAGTTAAGAGTGAAGAGTTATTAGGTTAAGGGTTGAGGTTGTGGGTAGTATAAATTCCTTTAAAGATTTGGAATGTTGGAAAGCCTCAAGGGATTTAAGATTGTTTGTTTCAGATGAAATAATTTCCAAACTCCCAAATGATGAAAAATTTGTTTTAACTAGTCAACTGAGACGTTCTTCAAGATCTGTAGGTGACAATATTGCTGAAGGATTTGGTAGATATAATTATCAAAAAAAATATACAGGCTTGCAGAATTGCACGTGGATCGCTTTGTGAAGCTTTAAACCAGGTTTTAACTGCAAAAGATGAAAATTATATTAGCGATAAGGCTTTGGAGGAATTCAGAATAAGATTTGAAACAACCAAAGCAATATTAAATGGATACATAAATTATCTAAAAAAAGCAAAAGAAGGAAAAAGATAGTGGTTTTAAATATTAAGCCTCAGAACTTTGAACCCTTTACATTTAACACATAACGCTTATGAATCTTACACTAAAAATATGGCGCCAAAAGAGCGCTGCAGATAAAGGAAAAATGGTTACTTATAAAGTAGCTGATATTGATCCCGATCAATCTTTCCTGGAAATGCTGGACGTACTTAACGAAGATCTTGTTGCAAAAGGCGAGGAAACCATAGAGTTCGATCACGATTGTCGTGAGGGAATTTGCGGCTCTTGTTGTCTCCAGATCAATGGGGAACCACACGGGCCAGACCGTGGGGTTGCCACCTGCCAGCTTCATATGCGAAAATTTAAAGATGGTGATACCATTACAATAGAGCCTTTTAGAGCTAAAGCATTTCCTGTAATTAAGGATCTTGTAATTAACCGTGATTCCCTGGACAGGATCCAGCAGGCAGGAGGTTATATTTCAGTAAATACTTCAGGAAATACGGTAGATGCAAATGCTATTCCTATTGAAAAGGAAAACGCTGATGCTGCTTTTTATGCTGCAACGTGCATACAATGTGGAGCCTGTGTAGCAGCCTGTAAAAATGCAAGCGCTATGCTATTTACAGCGGCTAAAGTTAGCCAGTTCGCTTTACTTCCCCAGGGTAAGGTAGAGGCAACAAAACGGGTACTCGCAATGGTGGAACAAATGGATAAAGAAGGATTTGGTAACTGTACCAATACAGGTGCGTGTGAAATAGAATGTCCAAAAGGAATTTCCCTTGAGAACATTGCGAGGATGAACAGGGAATATTTAAAAGCCAGTGTTATCTAGAACCATGGTTTAATATAAATTTAGAATCCCGGCCTTTTAAGTCCGGGATTTTTTTTGCATCTTATTTTAAAAAAATGGCAGGAATTAAAGATTTTACCTCAAAGCTACCAAATGAGAAAGACAGTATCTTTTCTATAATGAGCCGCATGGCAAGAGAGAATGATGCCATAGATCTTTCCCAGGGTTTCCCTAATTTCCATACAGATGATAAGCTGAAAGAACTTGTAACAGAAGCTATGAAGGCAGGGTATAACCAATATGCACCCATGGCGGGAGTTGTGGAGCTTCGGGAGCAGATCTCGCAAAAAATCAAAAACTTATACGGCAGGTTCTATGATCCTGAAACAGAAATAACGGTAACCAATGGTGCTACACAAGCTCTTTTTTCAGCGATATCGGCTTTTATAAAAAAGGGGGATGAGGTAATAGTCTTAAAACCTGCTTATGATAGTTATGAGCCTGCTATAAAACTTAATGGTGGAAAACCGGTATTAGTACAATTGGAAGGAACTGACTATAAAATAAACTGGGAAAAAGTAAAAGAAAAAATAACTGCCAAAACCAGGATGGTTATAATTAACACTCCTCATAATCCAACCGGTACAGTAATTAACAAGGAGGATATGCTAAAACTGGAAAGTTTGCTAAAGGGTACAAATATCATTCTGCTAAGTGACGAGGTTTATGAGCATCTAATATTTGATGGGAAAAAGCATCAAAGTGCTGCACTATTTCCCCATCTTTCAGAAAGAGCAATAATATGTGCATCTTTTGGAAAAACATTTCACAACACGGGGTGGAAAACCGGCTATTGCGTTGCGCCTAAGGAGTTGATGAAAGAAATAAGGAAGATCCACCAGGTGGCGGTATTTTGCATTAATCATCCTATGCAAAAAGCTTATGCCGAATATCTAAAGGACGAAGACCATTACTTACACCTGAATAAATTCTACCAGGATAAACGCGACAAGTTCCTTGGCCTTGTTAAGAATAGTAAATTTAAAGGATCAGCTTCTGCCGGAACTTATTTTCAATTGCTGGACTATTCAGAAATTACATCGGAAAGTGATGTTGCTTTTGCAGAGAAGCTTATTAAACAACATAAACTAGCTACCATACCCGTTTCAGTTTTTAATATTGATCAAAAAGACCAAAAGCAACTCAGATTCTGTTTTGCCAAAAATGACGCAACTTTGGAAAAAGCAGCAGAAATTCTTAATAATATCCGGTAGTAATTAACTGGAGAGGCGTTTGTTTATCATATGTCTCACAACTTCAGTTGTAACACCAAAGACGACATGAGCAAACAATTCATTAGCCTGTAATTTTAAAGGAATTTCATTAGGACTGGGTTTTAATCCCATTAGTGGGAAGGAGGTTTCGTGGGTAGAGAACCATGTTGTTGCCCCTAAGATTACCCCGTCGCTAATATTTAAAACTTCTTTGTTTTTCTTCCCGTAACCATAAGCTGCACCTACACTGGCACCTACCGGAAAATTAACCAGCTGTTTTGCCAGGGCTGTATTTTCAATATTCATAGGAGTTCCTGTCATTTTTGTGGCCAGTTCATCCAATATTTTTATTTGTGCAGATTTTTGCTCTATTTTTCTTACCGGAAGAAATTCTTCTACCAGGCTTTTTACTGCTGTACCCGCCAATCCTGCTATAAATCCCGATAACAATCCACGGGACGTGTTAGAAATAAAGGAATCATCTTGAAAAAGTCTTCTTGGTCTCATCATGTTCAATTTAAATTTAAAGCTATTTATATTACTTCTCCAATCCAACCATTTAACAACTATTTAGCAGCCAAATTTTAAAATTTCATAACTTTACGTATGACAAAAAAATTAAATGTAGCCGTTATCCAGGTAGATCTAGCCTGGGAAAATGCAGAAGAAAACAGAAGGATCTTTTCTGAAAGAATTAAACAGATTCCGGAGGACACTCATCTAATTGTTTTACCCGAAATGTTTAGTACCGGGTTCTCGATGAATGCCGAAAATCTTGCCGAACCTCCTCAGGGACCAACCTTTAAGTGGATGCAGAATATTGCCAAAAATCGTGACACTGCAATTACCGGAAGCGTTATAGTTGAAGATGAAAATAATTATTACAACCGCTTATATTTTATTCATCCCGATGGGAGCTTCCAAACCTATGATAAAAGGCACACTTTTACTCTTGCAAAGGAAGATCAAACCTACACTGCAGGGACAAAACGGCTTATTGTAGAATACAAAGGCTGGAGAATTTGTCCGTTGATCTGTTACGATCTAAGATTCCCTGTCTGGGCCCGAAATACTGAAGATTATGATCTCTTAATTTACGTGGCGAACTGGCCCGAAACGAGGATCCATGCCTGGGATATTTTACTGCAGGCACGGGCAATTGAAAATATGTCCTATTGTATTGGGGTGAACAGGACCGGGGCAGATGGGAATGATTATAAGTATAATGGACATTCCGGAGTGTACGATTGCCTGGGCAAAGAACTCTTCAACACTAATAAAGAAGAAGAGTTTTTAAAGATTGTTACACTGGATAAATCCCATCTAGAGGAGACCCGCCAAAAACTGAAATTTTTACAGGACAGAGACTCCTTCGTTATAAGTTGAATATTTGATTGATATCCCAGTTCGGCCTTACATCAATAGGTTCAGGGAAATAAACTATTTCTTCGGGTTTAATCTTTTGAAGATAATCCCCTGTATCCCATTTCTGGTTGCCGTTGGTGTCATAGATCACCCTAATCAGGTAGGTACCGGGATTGAGGTAATCGAAACTAAAGTCGGTTTTAGTATCCGAAAATTGTTCAGCTTTTACAATTCCTTTATCATCAGTTAGTTGCACGATTACCGGCAAACTCTTTGGGTTTTGCAAAGTAACATTCACATTTCCATAATCTGCAAATGACCTGGTGGATAAGGATTTTGTGATTGTATCATTGGAGTTATTATAAAAATCTGTTATAGCACCCGGTAATAAGGTAATCCTGTAAGATTGATTTTCATTTTTCGTGAAGGAAAGCTGAACTGTATTTTCAATTGGTTTCAATTGAGTTTTAAAATCAGTACTGATGGAATCTTTATTAATAATAGAAATGAGTTCTTCATTAACTGAGGCAATGGGAGTGGTAGAATTTATTAAAACATTTTTATTAAATTCCAGGTTTCCTGAGGGAGCTAAAGTTATTTGAAGAGAATCTTTAGGCATTGAAGTCATCCTGGTGAGAAGAGTATCTCTCTTGTTTCCAGAAACCATTTCAAGTTGAAGAGTATCCAATTTAAGTTCAGGTTTAAACCAAAGATGGATGCTGTCTTTTTCGGGCACTTTTGTAATTCGGTATTCAAAATCCTCAGGCACAGGAGTTACAGGAATAAATTTCAAACTGTCCAGCTCAGGTGTTCCAGTATATCCAATTAGTAGCTTACGGGCAGCAACCTGTTTTGGCCGTGCAGGTTGAAAGGCAAGATTTTCCCTGAACATCACAATATTGTAGGAAGTGTCTGTAGGGATAGTAACAGGCATATCTATAAACCCAATTTTTTCTTTACCTGGATTATACATATAGTTATTGTTTAAATCTTTCACTGCCACTAAACGATATTTCCCTTCTTTTAAATTTGTTAATTCAAAAGTCCTGAGGCTATCAAGAGTATTGGTTATATATCTGGGAGGCTTCTTATAAATTATAGAATCGGTATAATCCTCATCCATTTCGTACAGCATAACCGAAACGAAGGATTCCGGTTTTTTTAAAAGTGCATCTGTAATTACTCCTGAAACTGATAAGGAATCTATATAATCCCCGGTAGAAAAAACATATTTAAAGAAGGGTAGCGGGTTGCCTTCATTGTTATCTACGATACTTTGACCAAAATTTATTGCATAAGTAGTATTCTCCTGCAGGGTATCTGTGATTTTAATTTTAATATATTTTTGCGGAGAGCCAAGAGGCGTGATTTCCGGCAGGGGAGACATAGGAGGCGATATTATGATCTGCTCCTGAGCTTTATTAAGTTTTATATATTCATCAAAATAGATCCTGATTTCCTCTGCATCAAAATTTGTTGTGAAATTTTCAGGAGAAGCTCTTATAAATCGAGGGGGAATTGTATCAATATCCCCGCCAGTTGGAGTTCCTCTTTTTGCACATCGTACAGAACTTATCAGGAGTATAAACAGAAATATTAAAACAAAACCCTTTTTCATATCACCTTCTTATATATGGCAAATAAACAATATTTTTTATTTAAGCTAAGCTGTTATAGCCATTGTAGCTACACTTATTTTTATATCCCCGGCTTGCTCAAGCTTATGCGCGCAAGCTTCTAAAGTAGCTCCTGTTGTAATAAGATCGTCCACTAACAGAATATGTTTCCCTTTTATCTTATCAGGATTAATTAGAACAAAAGTCTCCTCAATATTTCCCCACCGGGAAAGACGTTCTTTCAAAGTTTGGGTTGTAGAAGATGACCTTTTGATTAAAACATCATCAATGTAGGGAATGTCAAGAGCCAACGCAATTTCTTTTCCAAACCCTGCTACCTGGTTATATCCCCTGATCTTTAATTTTTTTCGATGTAATGGAACCGGAATAACTACCTCTACCTTATCGAACAGCTTACAAGCTATCAATTCTTCTCCAGTCCATTTTCCCAGGAAAACTCCTATTTCCTGTTGTCCTTTATACTTTAATTGATGAATAAGCTTCTGGACATTTCCTTTTTTCTGAAAAAGTAACAAAGAAGTTGCGTTTTCCACGGCAACTCTTCCATAAAATACTTTTTTCACGGGATTGTCGTTGTAGTGGGAGAAATTGGTTACAGGCAATTCATGACGGCATTTAACGCAAATTACCGTTTCACCATTTAGGAGAGGTTCTTCACAGAGATGGCAAACTCTGGGATAAAACAAATTGATTAAATGGTGAAACATTTGTTAATGAATTGAAGTTCTCTTAATTAACTACTAAATTTACCATCTAAATTAACAAAAATCATGACCGAACAGAAAAGTAATACTGCATTAAAGATTTTAACCGGAGTGCTCGCTGTGGCTCTAATCGCCCTTGCAATTTATACGGTTAAATTTTACAATGAAGAAAAAGAGAATACAGAAATACTGCAGAATGAGAAAGCAGTTATAGAAGATGAACTTAATGATTTGATCATTAAGTACGATGAAGCTATAGCTAATAACGAAGTAATGGATCAGGATCTTATAGATGCCCGTCAGCGAATTTCAGTTCTTCTTGATTCAGTAAAAGATGCCGAAGCAAACCTTGTCTTAATATCACGATATCGCAGGGAAATTGGAGCATTACGAAGTGAGAAGGACAGATTGTTTAAAGTAGTGGATAGTTTGAGCAACAGGAACAGGATGCTTTCTTCCACTATTGATAGCACCAATACTGTTTTAGCTGAAAGAACAAGAGTTTCTGATTCCTTACAGCAAACCAACCAGTCTCTTTCTACCAAGGTTAGCAGAGCTGCCCAGTTAAAGATTTCTTCTTTAAGAGGAGAAGGAGTTATTGTTAGGAACAGCGGAAGGTTGGTAGAAAATGACCGAACCCGAAGGATCGATCAAATTAGAACCTGCTTTACAATTACAGAGAATCCACTTTCTGAACCGGGAGAAAAAACAATGTATGTTCAGGTTTACAATCCAGAAAATGAACTTGTAGGAGACAAGATTGTAGTACAGCACGAAGGAGGAACTATGGTTTATAGTGCATCTTCTAAAGTATTTTATGAAAATGAGGAACTGGATGTATGCATTCTTGCCAATACAGATAAGAATATGCTCATGGAAGGTACTTATAAAGTATACGTATATGTGGGGCCGCAATTGATTGGAACATCTTCTTTTAATTTGCGATAATTTAATTTGAAAAAAGCAGGAACCGCCTTGAGTTTAATCTAGGCGGTTTTTTTATTTTTGCGATATGGTAAAACAAGAAGATCTTTTCAAAAACATTATTTCCCACGCCAAAGAATACGGATATATTTTCGCTTCCAGTGAAATTTATGACGGGTTAAGTGCTGTATATGATTACGGGCAAAATGGCGTTGAATTAAAAAAGAACATTAGAGAATACTGGTGGAAGAGCATGGTGAACCTGCATGATAATATTGTAGGTATAGATGCTTCTATACTTATGCACCCCAAAACATGGAA
>CAZXEY010000010.1:0-40087 GCA_964639695.1 uncultured Antarcticibacterium sp.
AGGGTAAGAACTGGCTTGCAAAGCAACCGGAAATTAACGGGGAGAAAATTGGAATTATGGGTGGATCTTATGGTGGGTTTATGACAATGGCGGCTTTAGCTTTTGCCCCGGAAGAGTTTGACGTAGGTGTAAATTTATTCGGGGTAACTAACTGGATGCGTACTTTAAAAAGTATTCCACCTTGGTGGGAATCTTTTAAAGAATCCTTGTATAAAGAAATGGGAGATCCAAATACTCAGGATAGTGTGAGATTAAAAAGCATATCTCCATTATTTCATACAGAAAATGTAACCAAACCATTACTTGTTCTTCAGGGTTCTCAGGACCCCCGGGTTTTAAAAGTGGAATCTGATGAAATAGTGGAGGGGGTTCGTAAAAATGGAGTTCCTGTGGAATATGTCCTATTTGAAGATGAAGGACATGGATTTATTAAAAAGGAGAATCAAATAGAAGCGTATGAGCGAACTTTGCAGTTTTTAGACAAATATTTGAAAGGTAGAGAGACAAATCCTGCCGATTCCGGAACAAATTCAGCTAAAAAAATACCGATTGAGAAGGAGTAGTAATGAAAAAAATGAGTAAAACAAGGGCTTTCGAGGGGGCAAAAAAATATTTTTTGGTTGATGTATTTTGTGATATAAAATCATATACATTTGCTGCATAAATCAAACAAATTTTTTTTAAAATGAAAAAATCATTTTTAACTCTTGCAGCTATCGCGTTAGTATTTGGTTTCACTTCTTGTAAAGAAACTGCAGTAGAAGAAACTACTGAAGAGACTCCAGTTGAAGTAATTGAAACTGAAGAAGAAGTTGAAGTTATTGAAGAAACTCCAACTGAAGAAGTAGTAGATACTACTAGCGAAGCTACAATAGTAGAATAAAAATATAAATGGATATCCTGTTTTATCAGGATGTTTCCCTCGGGTATTTTAATGGGGCTGTTTTACAGCCCCATTTTTATTTTAAAAAATCTAGAAAGGGTAACCAATTGCAAGGTTGAAAATAAGATTCTCTTTTCGCCACTGGCTGTTACCAAAATCAATATCTCCAAATACCCATCTTTCTCCCTCTGGGAGGTAAGGCAGTCTAATAGGAAAAGCAAGATCTGCTCTTAAAATGAGGAATGAAAGGTCAAACCTTAAACCTACCCCGGTTCCAACGGCGAGTTCTTTATAAAAATCTTTAGAAAACTCTGCTCCAGGTCGGTTGGTATCATCGTTTATCAGCCATACATTTCCTGCATCTACAAAAACAGCACCTTCCACAATGCTAAAAAGATCTGCTCGAAGTTCTGTATTTAATTCAAGCTTTAGATCCCCCGATTGGTCTGCGAGAAAGGAACTAGGTTCTGTTTCTCTAAAATAAGATCCCGGCCCCACAGATCGGGCTCTAAAGGCACGAACACTATTGGTTCCTCCCACAAAAAATTGTTTCACAAACGGCATCTCGCGGGAGTTTCCGTAAGGTAATCCTGCTCCAACAATGATCCTGCTGGCAAGATCCATTCCGGGGGATAACCTCATATAATGCCTAAAATCATTTTCAATCTTTACATATTGGCTAAAGGCAACCCCAAATATTTCTGCCGGGTCACCCGATTCTATATCTCCCCCCGTAAGTAATCCGGCTATATTTCCAGCAAGATCAACCCCTCCCTGATAGTAAAAAGTATGCTTTCTTGCCGTTTGCATGGTATTCGTAAAGGTATATGTATAGGTAGGCCCAAATATTAATTGTTTTTCAATAATTCTGGCAAGATTGGGATTTTGAGCAATTTGCTCCCTGTACATGTCTGAAACATTAAAAGGGTTAACATAATTTATGTCCATTACGCTTAAGCGATGTTCTTTCCTAATGTTTTCTTTCCATAAATAAGTAAAGGAAGTACGAAAAGAATTAAGTCCGTACAACTGTGTTCGGGCCTGATATTCATACCCTAAAGTAGCACGGGTTTTTGGAACAAAAGCACTGGACGATCTTACCTTAAATGGGGTAACCAGCCAAGGCCAGGTTAAAGAAGCTTCGGCTCCCAATTGGAAAATATTGTAACCCTGGTTTTGCCCGGCGACCTGGACTTCATATCCTCCAGATACCTGGACGCGCAAAAGTTCTGCTGCCCCAAACGTATTCCTGTTGCTCCAGCTAAGATTTAATTCGGTTCCTGCATAATTAGCAGAATTTGTCTTTGCCAGCAACTCAAGCCGCAATGACTTTTTTGGCATTGGGGTGAGATAATAATAAGCATCAAGCGTGTTGGCAGAAGAATCG
Source organism: uncultured Antarcticibacterium sp. (assembly GCA_964639695.1). Lineage (GTDB taxonomy): Bacteria > Bacteroidota > Bacteroidia > Flavobacteriales > Flavobacteriaceae > Gillisia. Next base: position 2,271 of record CAZXEY010000010.1, read on the forward strand.
GAAATCTTGAAATTATTTTTTACAAAGCGGAAAATTCCCAGATTGACCAGTCGGTTAATTGATTTATTATGATCTGTCCTGTTATATAATTCTCCTTCTTCAAAAAGCAATGACCGCTTAAAAAGTATAGGATCAAATTTATTTTCGGGATCAATAATTGTAAAATTTTCGTAGCTCTCTGCCTCAGGTGAAGTAACGGGAATGGTATCTCCCGTAAGAGAGTAATTGGGATAGATATATACATTGTCTATGGTATATTGCTGTTTGGCTCTTGGAGGAGTTTCATATTTTAAAACAAGTTTCATATATAATTTATTTTATCCTTCTGTACTATCTACTTTGGCAATTATATAATCGGGGTGGAAAAAATAATACCCCTTTTCTTTTAAATTGGCATCAATTCTAATCCTTTCTTCTTTAATTGTCTCAAGATTATAGGCTTCTCCAACATCCAGTAAAGATTGATCTGTGTCTTCTTTTATTGCTGCTGTTATTGGCAGAGAATCTGTAGGAAAAGAGAGAGCTTCAATTATATATTGGTTTCCAAGTTCAACTTTATAAATAGCTTTTACCTTTTTATTTTTAGTTACCGAGTCATAGACTGCATCGGCATTGAAATATCCCCGGTTCTCGGCATATCCCTGTATGAGTTCTGCATTGTATTCCATATTTACCTGGCTGAAGAGAACGGGTGGTTCACCTAAGGTATTTTTAATCCATTTACTTATCCCTCCACTTGCGTCCTCACCCCCTGCAATATTATAGAACCAAAGCTGAGGTCTTAAGCCTAAAAAGGATGTATTAGGATTAGGCCGAAGCATGGACTCCATATTTGATTCCAGTAATTTTCTCTTGCTTTTTGTAGTATTATCACCTCCTCCGGTTACCTCTACATCTCCTCCTACATATAATAACTGACCTTCTTCCAGATATTTTAAATTACTGCAACCGCTAAAAATTAAGCAAATAAGAAAACAGATTATAAAATATTTTTTATTCATAGTATGTATGTTGAAACTATTCCTTTGGATCTCTGCCAAAGATTTCCATAAAATAATCGTAGTCGAGCGTTATTACAAAAGCAACTCCCGTTTCAATAATTTGTCCCTGAAGCGCAACTTCATATTCATTTTTTCTATAGGCTCTAAGGGTATATCTACCATCTTTGGAGAGTGCATATTCCACCTCAACATCCCCGGCAATATTATTAGCTTGTTGGTTTGCCTGTTGTGATCCTTCAATTCCAAAACTGCTTCCAATGGTCACATTTAACCTGTCATTTAATAAACGTTTTGACAATCCTACATTAAGATCGGTTTTCTGCTCAAGTTGCCCTGTGGAGTAATCTTCTGTAGATTCCAGGTCGAAATTTAATTCTACTCCCGAGATAAGATCTCCCGCAAGATTGTTTAATTGTTCAGACAGGATTTTACTTACACTTTGCCTAGCAAGGGATTCTGCACTGGTGCCTCCCGCTTCGCTGGCGAAAGGATTTTCCCCAATAAATCTGTTAAGCAGTAATAAGGCAAATACCTGCTTGTTAAGCTCCGATGGTTGTTGGCGTAACTGTGCTAATTTAGCTCTCGAATTATTTAAAATTTCAGAGGAAACACCGTAACTACCTTCAGGTAACCTAATATCAAAAGCCAGTTCCGGTTCCAGAAGTTCTCCTGTCATTAATAAGACAACTTCAAAAGGAATTTCTTCTTTATAAGTATTTCGGGCTCCCTGGGTTAAATTGGCCAATTGATTTCCTAAAAGGTCTATTGGTGCAGTTTCTGCTTCATAAATAGCTGTAAGGTTGATATTCGCACTGGTAGGTTCTCCAGTCCATTGAATATAGCTGCCTGAAGTAATTTCAAATCTTCTTTTTATAAAATTGAAAGACATTACATAAGCACCTTCTGTAAATTCATACCTTCCTGTTAAGTTTATTTTTCCAGAAGGATCTATACCTGCGGTTAATTGTGCTTCTCCTTTAAGGCTTATAAAATCTCCATTACCCTGATCAATGATCATAGTAAATTCTGCTTCTTCATTAATGTCAATGTTCAGGGAAATATCCATTCCCTGCATGACAGTTGTATTGACCGTTTCCTCAATTTCCTCCATTTCGGCCATTCTCTGGCTGGTTTCATCAACAAACTCTACAACCCCTTCCCGATCTGCAATGGTTGGATCTTCCTGAGGCAGGACTAAAGTAAGGTCTGTTCCATCCTGTATATTAAGGCTTCCATTTACCGCAGGATTATTAAGAGTACCGCCAATTCTTAAATTGGTATCTATTATAAGATCTCCATAATAGAAGTCATTATCTTCAGCCGTAGAACTTATAGCCTTAAAATTTTCAGCTTTAACGGTAAGATTAAAAGCATAATCTGTATAATCTCTAGTATTTAAGGTCCCGTTAATGATCAATTCATTATTGTTAACATCAGAAATGGAAAAGTTATCCATTCGTATTCCTTCCGGAGTAAAATAGATACTTTCATTCATATCTTTAAAGTAAGCATCTAACTGCGTCACCCGGAATGCTACTTCATTAAAATCTATGAGTCCGGTTATATCGGGATTATCAACAGTTCCATCAATGGAGAGATCACCCGATAAATATCCTTCCCCATCAGCAATACTTCCAAAAGAGAAACCCTGAATACTTTCTATCCCAAGTCGCTGCAGGTCTACATCAAAATTTAAGGCATTTGTTTCTGTATTATAAGTACCGGCTATTTCTGCATTATTTCCATTTCCGGTAATTATCACTTCAGTTTGTAAAAGGTTTGCTGCCAGGTTGTTTACATTGATTTGCAAATCCCCTACAGTATCTCTTTTAAAAGTAAAATTTGCAAGTCTAAGGTCTGCTTCAAACTGCGGATTTTCTGTGAGATTATTCAAAATAACATCTCCATTTAAAGTTCCTCCGGCAAGTAATGTGTCCTTGGAAATCATTGCACTTATGGTCTGTAATTTAAAATCGTCAAAAACTACTTCCATGGGAGCAGAAGGATCCTGGGTTTGTGAATTGATCCTTATCGCCTGGTCATTATTACTAATTTCAAAATTAGTCGCCATCACACCTGTAGGAGCTATAGTAATACTGTTGTTTTCAGGAATTTGCCACTTGTCATAGTTGAGAATAAGATTTTCAATTTCCAGTGATATTCTTTGACTGTCGCCCATGGCTTCAAGCATTCCTGCTATCCTGTACTGTAAATCACCAGTGGAATCATCAATTTCCAATACATATAATATTTCATTATTTGCAATAGCACCGGAAATTTCGGTATGGAATAGTTGAATTTGAGGACTTTGCACATCATCGAGAATGATTTCGTAGGTGAGTGCATCATCTTCAGTTTCAATATTAAAGGCTGCATTGGTAATCTTATAATCCAAATATCGCATTCCCGGAATTTTTCCGTTAACGGTTAAACTATCTGGTTGGCTGTCATATCTTCCCACTACTTGTATGGGATAATCCAATTTTATATCTGGCATTAATTGAGTTAAAATAGGATCGTTATTTACAATTACTTCAAATTTAAAATTTTGGGGAGGGACAGTGGTGGTATCTGGCACAGCATTCAAGTCGTAATAATTTGAAATTGTTTTTGTTAAAGCAGTTCCAATTTTTGTCAGTTGGTAGTCACCTGCCATTTTCGCTTTTACAAATTGGGAGTACAACAAAAGACTATCTGCGGTTGCAGTCGCTGTAGATTTCAAATAAATAGAATCCAGCGGGAATCTCTGTTTCCCATTTTCAGCAATTAGATCTGTAATTAAAACTTCGCCATTAAGATGATCAGGATCGGCTGTTTCTAAATCGGCTTTTACTGTACCTTCAAACCGAAGGGGAGAAGCATATAAATTTAAAGAGTCAAGTGCAATATTTTTAATATCGGCAACTAGTTCAATGGATGGATATTCGCCCTGGAAACTTCCCGAAGCAGTTAATTCAAAATTAATATTTGGATCTTCCATAAGAGCGTCTAACCGAAAAACTCCATCTTCCATTTTGCCTTCAAACTTTAAATCTTCATAGGCATAGCTGTTGTAAACAGCTTTTTCTATAGTCCCACTGGCGATGGCATCTGCGGTTTCAGGATCAAAACCAACTCCTTTTACTTCTACATTTAAGGTAAGGGCTCCAAGAGAATCATTCTGAATCAGCTTCCCCAATTCGAAGTTGTTAAATTGAATATCAGCCATATATGTTTCGGCATTTTCCTGCCGCATGTCAACTTCCGCAACAATATTTGCACTTCCGGCAGTACTTTCCAGGTCTATGCGGGTCTTAAAATTTTCTGCAGTCCCTGTAAAACTTCCGGTGGCGTTGAAACGTTCAGGAATATTGATACTATCAGGAATAGTTCCTTTGGGTAGTATCTGGCCCAAATCTCTTGCAGTAGTTCTAAATGTATTTAGGTCAAGGTTATATCGTGCAGTTTCAGCATCGGGAAGTCCAGTAATCGTTCCTGTCACGGCAACGGCAGTACTTCCAAATCCACTAGCTCTAAAATCGGTAATTTTCAAATTGTTGATCTGGCCGGAAACTTTTCCATCTACAAAAATGGTGGTATTTGGATTACCCTTAAAAGGTTCAATATCTCTAAGATCGGGTGCAAGAAGCAATATGTCCTGGAATCCTATTTTGCTATTGGTAAGATTTGCTTCAATTTCTACTTCTCCTAAATTATTCTGAAGGGTCTCAAGGGATTCGTAACCAAGAAGAATTTTTTCCTGAATAACGGTATGAGGTGTTTCTAAATAAAGTTCTTTTAAATAGGCACCATTATCTGAATAAAGGAAATTTGTCCTTAGCGACTCTATAACCAAACCACTTTTTTCTCTCATGGAAGAGGAATTAATATTTCCTGAAATGGAATCCAGGCTGTAATAAAAATCATCTGCCTCAAGATCGAGATCATTGATATCGAGATCTCCATAATCAATTCCCTGTTCTACACGAGGGGTATTTTCATCTTTAAAAACAAAGGCTAAATTATTAAAATCGGCATTATTAACCTTTACCTTCCAGTTATTGCCAGATGCAGCCGCCGTAGTAGAGGAATCAATAACAGTAACGTTTTCTTCAGAAGTTTTAGGTAGTATTACTCTACCTTCCAACCCCGTAACCTGGATGTTGGAAATTGCTACGAATTCCTGTGGAAATTTAAAATCATCAATTTCTGCTTTTAATTCCTTTAAGCTGAAGGCGCTATTAATGTTAGCTTCTTCACTATTAAAGTTGATCCTTATATTGGTGAGATTAATATCTCCTAAATTTATATTGAGAGGAGCTGTTTCTTCAGCTGAAGAATTGTCTTCATTAGCGGCTGTTGAATTCTCGTTTTCCAGCAGTCCCTGGTCCAGATTAAGAGTGAGGCCATCTATATTAATATTAGGTACTCCAAAATCCATTTGCTCGAGATCAAAGGTCTCTACATAAGTGTCCAGATGATTTACTCTTAGATCTACATCAATTTTAGTAACTGCATCTTCCATTTCAAACCGAACCCTGTCTAGAGTAATATCACCAAGAGATATTTCCATCGCAGTGGCTGTGGTATCTTTAGGCTGATTTGTAGCAAAAGCTTCAGCCATATAATCGAAATTAAAGATCGAGTCCTGGTTGCGGTCAATTTTAATTACGGCTCCTTCAAGTTCAATTGAACTAATATCGAAAGTATTGCTAACCAGTTTGTAGAAGTTAATGTTTACGGCTAGCCGCTCACCCGCTGCAAGCGTATCCTGCTGCTCATCCTCAAAATAGAAATCCTCCAGCACGATCTTTTTTGGAAAATCAATATCCAGTTTACCAATTTTTACCGGAGTTTGAAATTTTTCCTCCAGAAATGATACAGCTTTCTCCCGACCAAAGTCCTGCACCGCCGGAATTTGGATCAACAATAGCAGCAGCAAAATTATTCCTACAAGTATACCGAGGATCCAAAGAATTATTTTTAAAAATTTTCGTAAAAATCTTTTCAAGGGAACACGTTTTCCTCAAAGATAGCCACTTACCAAAGGAAGTTTGTTAAATTTAAGCGAAACCTAAAGAGAAAACTTTCTTAAAAACAAAGGGGTTGTACCACTTTTGTTGTACAACCCCTAAGGAAAAGTTAAAAGCTTTTTTCTTAATTATCAGATTTTTCCGGAACAGGAAAACCCCTGTCTCTCATTAATGCATCTATTGTCGCATCCCGGCCTCTAAATAACCTGTAAGCTTCTGCAGGATCTATCGCATTTCTTGGAGCGAAAAGATATTTCACAAGTTTCTTAGCTACAATTGGATCATAAAATCCACCGGGAGATTCAGCAAAAGCTTCCGCAGCATCAGATGTTAGCACATCTGCCCATAAATAACCATAATACCCGGTAGCATAGCCCTCCCCGGAAAATACGTGGCCAAAATGAGGTGACCTGTGTCGCATTACTATTTCTTCGGGCATGTTAAGTTCCTGTAATGTCCTTTTCTCAAAAGTTTTAGGATCAATATTTTCGGGATCTGTGGTGTGGTACTTCATATCCATTAGTGCCGAGGCTAGAAACTCTGTAGTAGCAAAACCCTGGTTAAAAGTGCTTGCTTTATTTATTTTCTCTACAAGCTCATCGGGAATAGGTTCTCCTGTTTCATGATGTAACAGGAATTGATCTGTAACTTTATCTGTAGATAACCATCGTTCCAGCAACTGAGATTGAAATTCGGTATAATCCCTAACCCCTCCATTAAGCGTAGGATATTTTACGTTGGAGGAAAGAAAGTGCAGTGCGTGGCCAAATTCGTGGAAGAAAGTTTTCGCATCCTCCCAGGATATCAGGGCAGGTTCTCCGGGAGCAGGCTTAACGAAATTGGAATTATTGGAGGCTAAAACCGTCTCTTTACCATCAAACGTTGTATGGCTTCTATAAGTGGTAGCCCACGCACCAGATCTTTTTCCTGTTCTAGCATAAGGATCCAGATACCATAGTCCAATATGTTCTCCACTATCCTTATCTGTAACTTCCCAAACCTTTACATCTTCGTGAAAAACAGGAACAGAACCTTCCTGTACCGGAGTAAATTTGTAATTGAACAATTCCCCGGCAGTAAAGAATAAAGCCTGCGTTAAATTATCGAGCTGTAAATACTGCTTAACTTCGTTGCTGTTAAGATCATATTTCTCCTTTCTCACTTTCTCTGCATAAAACCTGTAATCCCAGGGTTCAATTTTAATGTCCATGCCTTCTGCCTTGGCAAGTTCCTGCATATCCTGTACTTCTTCTTCCACCCGCGCAAGAGAAGCTTCCCAAACCTGGTTCATGAGGCTCATGGCGTTTTCAGGATTTTTCGCCATCCTGTTTTGTAACCTCCATTCCGCATAATTATCATAACCCATCAATTCCACCCGTTCATCCCGAAGTTTCAGGATTTGTGCAATGAGCTTGTTGTTGTCGTATTCATCATTGTTATCTCCACGGGAATAGTAATTTTCCCAAACCTTTTTTCTCAGTTCTCTTTCTTGAGAAAAAGTGAGGAACGGGTCCATAAAGGATCGGGTGTTAACGATGGCATACTTCCCTTCCTGACCGCGGTCTTCGGCAGCTTTTGCTGCTGCTTTTATAAAAGAATCAGGTAATCCTGCTAATTGATCTTTTTCCAGGTACACTACATAATTTTCTTCATCGGCTAATACATTGTTCGAAAACTGAGTATAAAGCTGTGAGAGCTCTTTGTTTATTTCTGCATATCGCTGTTTAGCTTTTTCATCCAGTTCGGCACCATCAAGTGCGAAATTTTCATAAGTTAGTAGCACTAACCGTTGTTGATCGTCTGGTAAAGGATTTTTTTGAGAATTTTGATAAACGGTTTTAATCCTTTCAAACAATTTTTCATTCTGAAGGATCTTAGAAGAGTACTCTGAAATTTTTGGCGCCAGGTCTGCCTGAATTTTTCTGAATTCGGGTGAGGATATGTTGCTACCCCAGATTCCATAATAAGTAAAGGCCCGGTTTAATGGTTTTCCTGCTCTTTCTAATTCAAGAATAGTGTTTTCAAAAGTAGGAGGGGAAGGATTATTTGCTATTTGGTCTATTTCCTTTAAATGAAGATCTATTCCTTGTTCTATAGCGGGTTGTAATTTAGTAAGATTCATTTCATCGAAAGCGGGCACACCTCCGTATGGACCCTGGTACTCCTGAAGTAATACGTAATCATGCATGATTTGATTTTTATTGTTTTCCTGTGCTTGAGAAATTGTGGCTACTACCAATGCTCCTATAAAAACGAAGCGTTTGATAACAGATTTCATTTTATTCAATTTCATTTTCTCATGTTTTATTAACGTTAATAAAAAAAATAAATTTACAAATATGAATACCTATATATGGAAGCAAAAGAGGTAAAACAAGTTAGAAAAGTGTTAAATTTCACTTAATACCGGGGACTGCACACATTATAAATTTCTTATTTTTACGAATAATTTTAATTTGCTTCCTTTTTGAAGATGACGAACCATAATACCCTCAAGAGTTCCAAACAAACGAAATCTGACCCAAAATCTTCCCGAATTATAGCTGTAGGCGCAAGTGCAGGCGGTTTGGAAGCTTTAAAAGCTTTTTTTCAAAACATATCTAAAGAAGATAATAACTCCTACATTGTTATTCAACATCTTTCTCCAGATTATAAAAGTATGATGGGTGAATTACTGGCTAAGTCTACTCATTTAAAAATAGAGCAGATCACCGATAATTCTGACATTCTTCCCGGCAGGATCTATCTAATTCCACCTGTAAATAATCTTGTTATTGAAAATGGAATGCTTCATCTTTTAGATAAACCCAAAGATCAAAAACTCAATCTTCCAATAGATATGTTTTTGAAATCTTTTGCGGAATATGAAAAGGAAAGAGCTATTGCGGTTATTTTAACCGGAACAGGTAGTGATGGGACACGTGGCATACGCGCAATAAAGGAACACGATGGAATGGTTATGGTGCAGGATCCCGATCAGGCGAAATTTGACGGAATGCCTCAAAGTGCGATTCATACCGGCCTAGTGGATTATATCCTTAAAGTGGAAGAAATGGGGATGGAACTTAAGAATTTTATTGATGCACCGGTAGTTCTTCATTTTAAAGAAGATGATATTGAATATGATGAGCAAACTCTTTCTAAGATCCTTCACCTGGTTAATGAAAAAACAGGATTGGATTTTAGAGAGTACAAACATTCCACATTAGCCCGAAGGGTTGCCAGAAGGGTTAGTGTTTGCAAATGTAAATCCTTGCTCGAATATTTTTATCTGCTGGAATCCTCTCCCGAGGAAGTTCCAATCCTTTACCGCGAGTTCTTAATTGGGGTAACAAAATTCTACAGGGATTCCCGGGTATGGGATATTTTGCAGGATGATGTAATTCCCCAAATGATTAGTGAAAAGAAAGAAGGAGAAATATTAAAAATTTGGGATGTAGGTTGTAGTACAGGAGAAGAAGCCTATTCCCTGGCCATGTACATCAACGAAGAATTAGAACGACAGGGAAAAAAACTGGAGGTGAAGATCTTTGCTACAGATATATCTGAAAAACATCTGGAAATAGGAGGATTAGGAATATATTCAGAAAGTATAGTGGCCGATGTTGCGCCTCATCTTTTACAGAAGTATTTTATTAATAAAAGCAAAGGGTATCAAATAGTTGAGGCAATTAGGAGAATGGTTATTTTTTCAAAGCACAACGTGATAAAAAATCCTCCATTTAGCAATATGGATATGGTGCTTTGCAGAAATTTATTAATTTATTTTCAGCCTTCTATTCAAAAGAAAGCACTTAATGTACTGCATTATGGACTCAAAGAAGGGGGGTATCTTGTGCTAGGAACCAGCGAAAGTATCCAAACGCACAGCGAATTTTTTGAAGACGTAAACCGGAAATGGAAGATTTATAGAAATGCTTATCCCCGTAAACGTTTAAAAACTGAAACTCTTCATTCTTCATCCAGCAGATTACTGGAAAATAAACCAGGAAAAGCACACCGGGAGATCGGTCCTCCTTCGAGTACTACTAAACAAAAGTTTATTAATGAGTTAAATGAAACCATTCTTGAACAATTTGGAGGTGCTTGTGTATTTGTAGATTCAGAGTTAAATATTTTACAGGCAATAGGAGAGTTTCGAAAGTATGCAAATCTCCCTACCAGTGGGTTTTCAATAAATCTTTCAGATATGTTGGGGACAGACCTTAAGCATATTGTACAATCCTCTATTAGAAAAGCAGAAAAAGAAAATTCAAGAACTATTTATAAAGATGCTGTTTTTGAACATCATGGGAAAACTAAGGCTTTGGATTTAATTGTTAAACCAATTAAACAGTACAATCTGGATAACGAAGTGAACTTTGTAATCACGTTTGTAGAGAAGGAATTAAATCTTAAAGAAGTTAAAGAGGTAGAAAGAGTAACTCTTACAAGCCGTACGAAAGAATATATTGCAGAACTCGAAGAAGAACTAAAAAAAACCAAAGAGGAGCTACAAACATCACTTGAAGAAATAGAGACCAGTAATGAAGAATTACAGGCAGCCAATGAAGAACTGCTTGCTTCTAATGAAGAGCTGCAAAGTACCAATGAAGAGCTGCAAAGTGTAAATGAGGAAATTAATACCGTAAATGCAGAGAACATCCAGAAGATGGATGATCTTGCAGCTCTTAATGCAGATATGAATAACCTGCTGGAAAGTATTGATATAGGTACCATTTTTATAGATAGTTCACTAAGAATCAGAAAATTTACACCTGCAATAAAAAAGCATTTCAGTCTTATTAGCACAGACGTGGGCCGTCCTATAGATAATTTTACTACGAATTTTGGAACTCAACGTGGAAGAAAAGGTTTGGTGGACAGGTGCAAAAAAGTCATCGAAACAGGAAAAAAGATTGAACGTCATATTGTCTCGAAGGAAGGAAGGCACTATCTCCAAAGAATCTCTCCTTTTATTAATTCTGGCCAAAAGATTGAAGGGGTTGTTATCACTTTTGTAGATGTAGAAACCCTTCAAAAGGCTCAGGAAAAATTGAAGGCAAGTGAAAAACGCTTTAAAAATTTTTATGAAGAAGATCCTGTAATGCATATAAGTGTGGATCCTAATACTTCATTAATTGTAGAATGTAATAAGAAAGCAATTGAAAAATTGGGTTACAGCTCCAAAGATGAATTAATTGGAAAACCTGTCTTTGAACTTTATGAAGATGAAGCCCAATTAAAAGCTGTAAAGCTTAACAAAGTGTTTCAGGAAAAGGGTGAGCTCAATAATGTTGAGCAGGAAATGATTACAAAAACAGGAGAGAGATTACCAATTATTTTAAATTCAACGGTAGAACAGGATGAAGATGGTAAAGTGATTACTAATAGGTTAACCTGCGTTGATATATCAGATCTTAAGGAAGCGCAAATTAGATTACACAAGAAAAAAATTGCTTTGGAAAGGGCCAATAAAGACCTGGAGCAATTCGTTTCAATTTGTTCTCATGATCTACAGGAACCTCTGGCTACTATTAAATTTGGAAGCGATATCCTTGGTAAAATATATTCTGAAAGGCTGGACGCCAAAGGAAAGGAATACATTTCTTATATAGATGAGGCGTCAGACAGGTTATCTAACCAGATAAAAGCACTTCTGGAGCATTCAAAAATTGGCCGCAATACTGAAAAAACAATTGTGAATACCAAGGAGCTTGTTGAGGTGGTAAAATATGATTTGGGTAAAAGAATTCGCGATACGAATGCCAGGGTTCACGTTGGAGCCTTACCTAAAATTAAAGCTTATGAAGTGGAGCTGAGGCTGTTATTTCAGAATTTACTTAGCAATGCCCTGAAGTATGCTTCTAAAGAAAGAGATCCAGAAATAAGAATATCAGCTTATCCTGAAAAAGACTTCTGGGTATTTTCAATTATGGATAATGGAATAGGAATAAGTGAACAGGATCAAAAGAATATTTTCACCATTTTCAACAGAGTACCTACAAAGGAAAAGTACGAAGGTACGGGAGTAGGATTGGCTCATGCCGAAAAAATTGTGCTGTTGCACGAAGGAACTATCTGGGTAGATTCGCAGGAGGGAGTGGGAAGTACTTTTTATTTTAAACTCAAGATAGACTAAAGATGATCACCGTTACCGGTTCCTATCCGGAGAAGGTAGATATTACCAACTGCGACAGGGAACCTATACATATTATTGGTAAAGCTCAACCACACGGGGTAATTATAGGCTGTTCCCGGGCGGATTTCCAAATCACCCGGTGTAGTGAAAATTCGGAACATTTATTAGGAATTTCTGCTAAAGATCTTCTTAAAAGGCCTTTATCCACTTTATTCTCTGAAGAGGACATAGATGCTATTAAATCTTTGGGAGAAAAGGAAAAAATTGCTTTATCTGATACTGTATTTGAAAACAGGAGATATCTAAAAATTGCTCACGTTTCCGGTGATGAATATATTGTAGATATAGAACCTGTTGCAAAATCTGCCAATTCAAAAGACCTGCGGGAACAGTTAACGAATATCCTGAATGATCTAAGTTCTGCCCCTTCAATTGAAGAAATAGCGAACCGAACGGTTAAGATAGTTAAGAAGGTTTTTACCTATGACAGGGTAATGCTCTACCGGTTTGATGAAGAATGGAATGGAGAAGTAGTTGCTGAAGAAAAGGAAAGAGCACTTGAAAGTTGGCTGGGATTACATTATCCGGCAACCGATATTCCCAAACCCTCACGGGAGTTGTTTTTAAAGCAGGGGGTAAGAATGATTAGTGATGTTCATCATACACCGGCAGCTATTCTTCCTTCGGAATCTTCAGATAATTCAAAACCGCTGGATCTTTCAGGATCAGAATTAAGAGGGGTTTCACCTATTCATATTCAATATTTAATCAATATGAAAGTGGGTGCTTCCTTAACAGCTGCTATTGTATTGAATGGGGAATTGTGGGGGCTTTTGGCCTGCCATCATTATTCCTCCAAATTCATAGATTATCACCAACGGCAGCTGGTGAAATTTTTGACGCAGGTAATTACTAACCGGTTAGCCTTGTTAAACGCAAATATTTTTCTTGAAAACACAGGGAAATCTGAAGAAATAAGAAAAGAGCTTGTAAATCAAATGCAAAAATTACCCGTTTCACAGGCTTTAAATGGAAATACTAAATTCACCGATCTTTTAAAATGTGATGGGGGAGCGGTCTTCCAAGATAAAAATCTGGAATTATCAGGAATAACTCCATCCAAAGAGGAAGTTCTTGACCTCATACAAAATTTCCTTACTTTAAAAAAAGATAAACTTTTTTACACAAAAAATCTCTGTAAATTATTTTCAAATGCCTGCAGCTATAAGGAAAAAGCCTCGGGTGTACTGGCTGTAAAACTTGGAGACCAAAATGAGGACATGGTTATTTGGTTTAGGCAGGAAGTAATACAAACAGTTAGTTGGGGAGGAAATCCTGAAAAAAATGCGATTATTAAAGATGGGATAATCCATTTAACACCCCGAAAATCTTTTGAGAAATGGTCTCAAAAATTATCAGGGGTTTCTCTTTCCTGGGAAAAATATGAGGTAGAGGCTGCCTTATCACTTGAGGAGAGTATAACCTATGCAATTGTTCAAAGACAAAAAGAGGAAATTTTAGAATTAAACAAAAACCTCTCTTTACTAAATGAAGAACTGGAGATTTTTAATTATAATGTATCGCACGATTTAAGAGCCCCATTACGGGGAATTGAAGGGTATGCCCGCATTCTGGAAGAGGATTATCTTAAGGACCTTGATGAATACGGAAAAAAAGTGCTTAAGACCATTATTTCTTCAGCAGATAAAATGGAACATTTCATTAATGATCTTTTAAATCTTGCAAAATTGGGAAGGACAGGTTTAAAAATTGTAAATATACCTGTTCCGGAAATGCTTCAGGAGATAAAGGATTATTTAAACGTGGCCTATCATTATCCTTCCGCAGAAATTATTGTCGATGATAATATTCCGGAAATAACCGGGGATAAAAACCTGATCTTTCAATTGTTAAGTAACCTTATTGAAAATGCATTAAAATATTCAGACAAAGTTTCTAAACCCAGGGTGGAAATTGGTTTTTATTTGGATAATGACAACGCGGTGTATCTTGTAAAAGATAATGGCATTGGTTTTAACCCTGACCTTAAAGAGAAAATTTTTAATTCTTTTACCCGATTGGTTAAGGAGGAATATCCTGGAACGGGAATTGGTCTTGCTATAGCGAAAAAGGTTATTTTGAAGCATAACGGAAAAATATGGGTGGATTCTACTCCGGGAGAAGGATCTGTTTTCTATTTTATATTAAATTCCCATTGAGATAAAAGAGAATTTATGATAACGACCCCATTAAGGATATTACTTGTAGAAGATTTAGGTACAGATGTGGAGCTTATAAGGCGACACATTCAAAAAATTGTTGAGGACCCGGTAATTAAAGTGGTGGATAACCTTGACGATTGTAATACTGCCCTTCATACATTTATTCCCGATGTTGTTATTTCAGATTATAACCTGCCAACCTGTAACGGTTTGGAAATTCTTGAACTTACTAAATCTGTAGACGATTCCATTCCTTTTATATTTTTAACGGGAGCAATAGAAAATGAAGAATTGGCTGCAAATACCATACTCTCCGGAGCATCGGGTTTTATCCTTAAAAAACATATGAAGGTTTTGCATGAGAAACTGAAGCCTCTTTTGAAACAGGTGGTTTTTAATATGGATGTTAGGGAGGAAATAAGAGAAAAAGTACGAAGAAATAAAATTGCTGTTAATCAAATTTACCAGTACCTGGACAAGATCAAGGCTGATAATGCCGAACAACAGGAAAATCTTAACCAGATAAGAAGGAATATTGAACAAATTCAATTGGAGCAGGACGATGATCAATAAATTAAGAACCGCAACAGAGGAATTGCACAGGGAAATTGAGAAGGAAAATCTGGCCAGGTTAATTATGTCCCATAAAATAGAGCTTGAGGAATACAAATTACTTCTTCTTCAAAATTACGTTGCCTATAAAATAACGGAAGCTGAAATTGCCGGTTTCCTGCCCGATTTTAAACAGGTGAAAAGTAATCACCTGGAACAGGACCTTAAAAATTTTAATATAGATACTACTATTGAGCCTTCCCTTGCTGAAGAGTTTAAAATTAATAGCAGAGCAGATGCTTATGGAGCAGCTTATGTAGTTGAAGGCTCGGCCCTGGGAGGAATGATGATCTCGAAAGAACTAAAAAATTGTGGAAATCTTTCCGGAATAAAGGAGCAACAATTTTTTAACGGAGACCGGCAAAATGTGAATGGCTGGAACCGATTTTTAAAGGAACTGAGAAATACCGAATTTTCTGCAGAAGAAGAGACTCTTGCTGTGGAAAAAGCAAAAGAAACTTTTAATTTCTTCGGAAAAGTTTTTCGGGAAGTACGCCTTCAGGAAAAGATCAGATAAGTTTAAATTGCTGTACTTTAATTACATTACCCGGTTGCATATCATCCAGAAATTCATTTCCAACCCGAACCCTTACCAATCTTAAAGTTGGAAAACCTGCAGCGGCTGTCATTTTTTTTACCTGCCTGAATTTCCCTTCAGTTAAAGTAATGGAGATCCAGCTTGTAGGGCCGTGCCGTTCATCTCTTACCTTTTTAGATCTTTCAGGAAGGATGGGCGGAGTAGAAAATTTATAGACTTTGCAGGGCAGGGTGTTATAGCTGTTTTTGTTTGTTCCTATTTCTATTCCAAGAGTTAATTCTGTTAAAGCATCTTCTGTAATAATGCCATCTACCTGGACCCAGTACTCTTTTTCAATATCTTTTCCTCTCACTGTTTCACTGGTTTTTCCACAGGTAGTTAAAAGCAGCAACCCTTCAGAATCTTCATCCAACCTTCCTATTGCCATAGTACCCTTAGGAAAATTTCCCAGTTCCCCCAGTAGTTTTTTATTTTTTCGGGTGGTTTGATTATTTACAAATTGACTCAAATAGCCATAGGGTTTGTATATTTTAAAATGCTGTTCCTGCATAAGTATGAAAAGAAAAGTCTTTGATTTTTTTTAGAAAAATAAATTTACCTCCGGGTATAGAAAATCACTTAAAATATTAAATTGTAAAAGGTAATCCGGGCGGTATTTGTTATCTTTGATAGGCATTTGTGCAAATACTCAATAATGATTAAAATTAATAATTAATGAAAGATCTAAAACAAATTTTCGTAATTCTTATTTCCCTGGTACTAGTTAGTTGCGGTAGTGATAAAAAAGAAGAAAAAGAAGAAGATGCAATTACGATAGGTGACTATAGTACAAATAATTCAACCGAAACAACCGATTCGGTTGCAGCAGATGGAAATGTTGCAGAGATTACTATTGAAGCTAATGACCAAATGCAGTTCAACAAGAAGGAGATAAGGGTGAAGGCCGGTCAAACGGTTCGGTTAACCCTGCAGCACGTGGGTACTATGGAAGAAAATGTGATGGGGCATAATTGGGTACTTCTAAAACAAGGAACAGACGTTTCGCAATTTGGACAGGCAGCTGCAAAAGCAGAAGCTAATGAATATATTCCAACAGATACCGATAAGGTGATTGTTCATACAGCAATGCTTGGTGGTGGAGAATCAGATACCATAGAATTTCAGGCTCCCGAGCCGGGAACTTATACATTTATTTGCAGTTTCCCCGGGCATTACTCTTTGATGAGAGGAGAATTTATTGTAGAGTAATAAAAACTTTAAAAAAATGTAAAGCAGCTCGTGGAGCTGCTTTTTATTTTTTAGAAGTATTTTTTTATTTTGTAGCAGTTAAATCTGCTTTCTACCTAACAAACATTATTAGGGTTTCATTTATTTTGCTCCCTCTCTAAAAATGAAGTAAAATTAGCAATGTATTCAACGCTAATATTCTCAAACCTGCTGCAGTTTAAATGTTTAAACCATTAAACAGGATTTGCAACCAATTCCTCCTCATAGGGAAAAGCAAATTTTAGAAGTTCATCCCCATCCAGCCACCGTTCCCGGTCACCCTTTTTTAGTACCACCGGCATCCGTTGCTTATTGTTATGAATTTCACTCATTAATTCATTTGCTTCTGTCGTTAGAATAGAGTAGGAGTTAATAAATGAATTTTGTTGAGGATCCTTCCACGTAGAATATATTCCTGCAAAAGCAAAAATTTCCTGATCCTTTGAATGTATAAAATATTTCTGCTTCATTTTTCCTTTTTCATCCAGCCACTGCCATTCAAAATAACCTGTTGCAATAATTAAACAACGATTGGAAACCGAATTTTTAAAAGCAGGTTTTTCTGAAGCTGTTTCTATTTTAGAGTTGAGGGTCATTTTTTTAATCTTGTCATCTTTTGCCCAAAAGGGAATCAGTCCCCAATGAAATTGTTGGATCTCCTCCCGGTTATCATTTATTATAACCGGTGTTTTCAGGTAATCGAAGGCATTGATTTCCTTTAATGGGGAAAAGGATTCAGGTTCGGTAAATTTTGCATCAAAAGCTTTTTCTATATCTTTTAGTTTAGCGTTGATTTGCGTTCTGTAACACATGGCATATATTTTAACTGAAAATAACGAAAATTATTTTTAGATTAAAAGATGTCTATATGGCTTCAAAAAATATGGCTCCCATGAATGAATATTAAGTAGAACCCCTAAATTTACAGGTAGTATGAAGCAGGAAATCATGAGCTTATATTTCATAGCCTTATTGCCAAATTCTGAATTGCAGGAGAGAATAGAAAACATTAAAGAAGAGATGGCAACCAAATACGCTTCCTTTCATGCCTTGAAGCTTCCTGCGCATGTTACACTACAGCCTCCATTTAAATTAAAGGATGACCGGGAAATACAAATACATTTAATGCTTGAAGAATTTGTTAAGGATCAGGAACAATTTATTATAGAACTTCAGAATTTTGGTTCTTTTCCACCCAGAGTACTTTTTATTGATGTAGCTAATAAGAAACCAATTTCAGAGTTTCAGGAAAGCCTGAAGAATTTGTTGGTGCAGTGTGAAATTTTAAAAGAAAAGGAAGTTGATGATAGATTTCATCCCCACGTGACTATTGCCACCCGCGATCTTAAGGATAAAATTTTCAAAATTGCCTGGGCCAATTTGTCAAATCGCAATTTTACCGCGAATTGGGAGGTGAAAAGTTTGATCCTTTTTAAACATAATGGGAAAATTTGGGAAATGAATGGAGAATTTCCTTTTCAAGGCGAGGCATAAATTGAGAATTTTTTTTTTCAAAAAATTTAAAACATAAATTATATCAATAGATATTTGCAGAACGTTTTAACCTACAGAAGTGGCAGATACAACCAAACAGCGAATCTCCCTAAGTTTCTATTTTTTTATGTCGGGCTTTGCTTTTGCCAGCTGGGCCTCAAGAATTCCTACTTTAAAAACCTTTTATGATCTTAACGAGGCAGAGCTTGGAAACTTGCTATTAGCTATGCCGGTTAGTTCTTTAATAGGATTACCAATTTCCGGATGGCTTGTATCAAGGTTTGACAGCAGGTTACCGTTAATTTTTTCATTTGTATTTTTTGCAATTTCCCTGTCATTTATTGGTATTGCCAATAATTTGGCTCTTCTTATTATGGCTATTTGTTTATTTTCCTTTTGTATGAGGATCTTAAATATTGCGATGAATACCCAGGCACTTAGTTTGCAAAAATCCTTTACGAAAAAAATTGTCGGCTCTTTTCATGGAGTATGGAGTACAGGTGGTTTAGCCGGCGTGCTCTATTCTACATTATTGATTCGCTATGATATTAGCATTGAGTATCATTTAATTACAGTTGCTGTTTTTGGATTACTTGGTGGGCTGCTGGTCTACAGGTTTTTGCTAACCAAAGACCGGGTAGTTCAGGGAAATAAATTCAGGTTTGGAAAACCAGATAAATTCATTGTATATCTGGGAATTATGGTATTTTTTGCCGCTGTTTGTGAAGGTGGGATGTTTGACTGGAGTGGAGTTTATTTCAAAGAAGTGGTGAAAGAGGATCTCTTTACCCTGGGATATCTCATTTTCATGATTTTTATGGCCATTTCAAGATTCTTTACCGATAAGATGATCGATAAATTCGGAATGAAAAATCTCTTTGTAGTCAGCTCTTCATTAATAACGGCAGGCATTTCTTTAATGACGATCTTTCCCTATTTCTGGCCTGCTTTGATAGGATTTAGTTTAGTGGGAGTAGGAGTAGCTGCGATAATTCCTATGACTTATACTTTAGCCGGTACCTCAAAAAAATATTCCCCGGGTATGGCTATTTCAATTATTGTAACCTATGGAATTGTAGGAATGCTTTTAGGCCCACCGCTTATTGGATATCTCGCCCATCTTTTTAATCTGAAAATTTCCTTCCTTCTGTTAATGTTTGCAGGTATTATGTTTGTTCCTATTTCAAGAATGTTCTTTAAACATCAGCAGGAAACAGAATTAGTAGAGGAAGGGAAATGATTTTAAATTTTACCACCTCACATCCTGAAAATTTCCAGGGTCGAAAATTTTAGAATCAACCTCTTTGGGGAAGGAGACATTATAATACTTCTCCCGCATAAATAAATTTCCGTTTTGTTTAAAATCAATTTCGGTGGCAACAGGAAAAGTGGCTATAACCTGATAATTTTTCATTTCTACTTCCGAAATATTACCATTTCGGTTGAGCAGCGCCTTCTCCAGGTATAGTTTACGTGCATTAATCCAGAACTGGGAGGAAGTTAAATCCCCGGGATTGTCTGTTCCCACAACAATTACATTTCCTCGTTTTGATTTCCTGGTGTAGGATTTTTTAAGGTCAAAACCGAGTTCGGTTAATTTCTTTTCTGTTTCCTCAGGGGATAAAAAATATACGTCAAATCCCAGAAGTAATAAATGATGAACGCGTGCCTCTTCTTTTACTAAATTTCCTTCAGCAAAATGAAAAACAGAATCATTTTTAAATAATATTCCGTTACCAGATTCAAAGCCGTTAAACCTTATTTGAAGATTTTTTGGGGAGCTAAGGATTTCCTGCCACACTTCTTCCTTTATAACACTGTCATTTTCATAGTGATAAACACTTTGATCAAATCGCATATTCTTACCCCATTTTCCTTTCCATTGCGTATGCATCCTTTTTATAATTTCGCTACCTGGAGGAGTGGATTGTGAAAATGAAATTGTGCTGCTAAATAAGAGTAGGAAAAATGGTAGCCCTTTACTGGTCATGAATTTAATATAAAAGTGGATGATTATTATTTAGGTAAGACAAAAACCTTATTGTTTATTCGAGATTTGCATTTTGAAAGTAGATCTTAAATTCGGTTCCTTTTCCGGCTTCGCTAAAAACCCTGATTTGAGCATCGTGATCTTCTAAAATGTTCTTTACCGAACTCAAGCCCACGCCAACACCATTTTCCTTGTTGGTATAAAAGGGATCAAATAATTTATCCTTCTGTTCTTTTTCAAGGCCATGGCCATTGTCTTTAATACTCAGGACAAAATCATTTTCTTCTTCTTCAATTTGAATTTCTATTAAACCTTCATCGGGCACTACTGCCTCACTGGCGTTTACGATGATGTTGAGGATGGCTATCTTCAACTTATCTTTATCTGCAAGTATGGTATAGTTTTTATCGTATTTTTTTATGACATTGATACCAGAAAGATATATTCTGTCCGAAGCTTTTTCAATAACCTCATTCACTATTATCGCAAGATCATTTTTAGCCAATACTGCAGGAGTATAATTGGAAGAATTTAAAAGATTAGTGACAAGATTATCAAGAGTTTTAGTACTTCCGGTTAAAATCTGAAAATATTTTTCAAACTCTTCTTTTTGGGAATCATTAATTTTTTTACTTATAATTTCGGTAGCCATCCTAATACTGGCAAGGGGATTGCGCAGTTCGTGGGCAAAAGTTCTTGCTACTTCTCCCTGTATGGAAAGATTCTCGGCTTTTAGTAGAGCTTTTTCCGTTACCTTTTGCTCCTGAATGTTGCGAACCAGTAATACATATTCCTCTACCCAGTCAGCACTTTTTCTTCGGAATATTTTTCCCCGCACATTAAACCATTCCCAGGAAGTTCCATTTAACTTAAGCCTGATCTCAATATTCACAATGTCATTATCAGAAGATTTCAGCAGCTTATAATGCATTTCCATAATTCTTTCCCTGTCCTTTGGATGTACAAAGGGTAAAACGTCTGGTAGGGATGTGCCTTTAACTCGTTCCCGGGTAATTCCTCCTTCTTTAAAGATGTCTTTGTTGATATACCTAACGCTTAAGCTATTAAGATTTATAATCATAATAGTATCTGGCGATGTGTGAAGCAGCTGCTCATTGAAGCGAACCGTTTCCTGCAGCTGTATCTGTTCTTTATTCTTTTGGGTAGTATCTTCTATGGTTAAAATTAAAAGATCATTTTGGGCGCGGGCAGTGAGCCTGAACCAATTATCATACTCATCTTCACCAAAATAAAAATCTTTATCGAAAGGTTTTTTAGAATAGATTACCTGTTTAAAAATTTCAAAATGTCCTAATTTAACTCCATATTTTGAAATTTTTAAATAAGAGGACCCTATTACATCCTCCTGTAAATACATTTTTTGAAGTAGCTTATTTACCTTGGCAAAGGTGAAATCTATAATTTTATTTTCTTCATTGTATTCAGGCCTTAAAATAGCAATGGCCAGGTTGGTATTTTCAAATACAGATTGCAAAAGCTCCTGATTCTCCTTTAATTCTTTTTGCTTTTGCAGAGTTTGTTTTTCAAGATTTCTTTTGGATTTAAGAAGCTCTTCCTCAGCTTTTTTACGTGCAGTTATATTTCTAAAAAGAACAGCTACCCGTCGGCTAAATTCATTGCCTAATTTAAATGCATATAAATCCAGCCAATCATTATTTAACTTTTTCGTGCAATATTCAAATCTTATAGGTTCCCCTGTTTTTGCAACTTTACCATAAGTTTCAAACCAATATTCTTCATGGTCTGGAACTAGTTCTCTCATAGTTTTCCCCACTACGTTTTTAAGCTGTACTTGTTTCTCAAAAGAAGGATTAGTTTGGGTAAATAAATAGTCTACAGGGTTTACCTCCTTGTCGAATATCATTTCTACTACACAAAATGCTTCATCTATGGAATCAATTATGTGTTTATATTCACCTTTTGAAACCTTATTGGAAGTATTTTTTCTACTAGCCTGAACAAATGATTCCTCTAATATATTTGCCGTGCTTAATATCAGGTTCTTTTTAATATTAGGATTTTTATAAGGTCTGCTCTTTAAGAGAAACGGTAGATAATGTTCCTCTTTTTGTTTAACTTTTAGAGTAATCGCTTTTTCTTCGTTCCCACTAAAATTTTTAAAAGATTCAAGGTGTTGGATAAAAACGTCCAGATCTTCAGGATGAAAAAAGTCCTGATAAAATTTTTGAGAATTAGTATACACTTCCTCAGAAGTTATACCACAATAAAACTCAACCATTTTACTGATGTATTCTATTTCCAGCTCCTTTAAATTAGTAATGATTAAAAGATCTTTAATGTTGTTTTGATCTTCGTTTAATTTCATTTAAAATGAAAAATTTGGTTAGGGAGTAAAGATGTATTATCAATTTTTAAAATACTAAAATACTAAAATTAATTCAGTGTAAATCTTAACATATGGAGATTAATGGAAGGGGAGAGGAAAAAGCCTAGAAATTTAATTAATAGTTGTTTTTTTTAAAAAACTTCAGAATTTTAGTGAGGATTGGATTTCTCTTATAGTAATTCTCCTCGTTCGATAGATAAGAGTCAAAAATTAAAATGACACAAAAAGCAATTAGTGCCAAACATACTCCCGCTAATAATATAACCTCCAACTAACCAAATATTTTTAAACTCAAAGACTTTTTGTTTATCAAAGAAAAATAAATTTTTAATTGAACAAAAATTAAAAAAAGTTAATACTATTAATTGCCAGCTATTCAACCGAATATTTCCTGATTTCTTCAAGGATTTCCTGAACGTTTTTTTCTGTTTTGTATAATTTATTTTTACAGATCTTAAGCAGCTCTGCGGCTCTTTTTATTTTAATATCCAGGTCATCTACGGTGACTTTAGAATTTTCCATTTCCAATACAATTTCCTGTAATTCGCTAAAGGCCTCCGTATATCCTGTTTCTTCCGGTTTTGTCATGATTTTTTTTTGTTAATGATTTGGCTTAAAATGAATCCGTTGAAGAGTTGAGTTTCAATTAGGGTTTCATTATCGAGTTGATTCAAATCTCTAATCGTTTTTCCATTTTGCCTTGTTATACTATATCCTCTTTTTAAAATGTTTTCAGGGGAAAGAAGACGAACTTTTTCTTTTGAAATTTGAACTTTATATACCTCTTTTTCCAATAAGGATTGAGAAAGACTTTCAATTTGGAGCTGTAAATACGCTACTTCCCGTATATAATCATTCAAAGAATACGAAACAAATGAGTTGATTTTTCCTGCAGATCCCTTAATTTGTTCTTTACCGGTTTTTACTATCTCTTTACTTCCAATACTTAATTTATTAAAAATTTCCTCCAGCAGGTATTTATTCTTTTCTAACGAGCGCTGCGAAATTGAGTTAAAAAGGCGTGAAGTTTCCTGCAAAGCATTTTTGTGGTTCTTAAAAAGCCAGGTAGTTTCATTGGTAATTTTTCCAGCATTTAATTTAAGTGGAAGAGCAAATTCCTGAAATTTTTGCAGTAAAAATTCCCCAATTTTGGTTGGGGTGATAAAGCTTTGATAGCTAACAAGTTCACTAACTGTTATGTTTGTAGAATGACCTATTCCTGTCAATACCGGAATGGGAAATGTAGCTATTTTTTTGGCGAGATGATAATTGTCAAAGCAGCTTAATCCTATTTCCCCTCCACCACCTCGAATAATGGCAACAGCATCAAAGACATACGAAAATTCCCTGATCCTTTCCAGTTGTTGATTAATAGTGCTTACAGCCCTTTCACCCTGTAAAATAGCCGGAAAAAGAAGGTGATGAAATTTATAACCCCATGTGTTATTTTCAATAACACTCAAAAAGTCAAGATACCCCTTACTTGTTTCGACAGATATTACAGCAATAGTTTTAGGTAGCTTAGGAAGAATGGTGTTTTTGTTATTGTCAAAAATTTCTTCCTCTTTTAATTTAAATATTGTTTCCGCTTTTTCCCGTGCCAACTCTCCCAGGGTATATTCAGGATCAATATCCACAATATTAAACGCCAGTCCATGCACGGGATTAAAAGAGACTGAACCTCTTATCACTACTGTAATTTCGTCTTTAAGCTCTTCTTTAAGAACCTCTTTGAATTTCTTGTTTATTTCCTGAAACCTATCGCCCCAAATGTTACCACGCATTTCTGCAATTACTTTGCCTCCCGATTTTTCCACCAGGGTGGGATAACAGTGACCAGATTTAGGGTAGTAATTTAATTTCACTATTTCTGCCTTGATCCATACATCCTTACTGCAATGGGTATTTACCATCTTTTGTACAGAAAGGGTGAGCTGGGAAAGCGAAAATACTTTTTTAACAGTCATAATTATGGCCTAGGAAATAAAGGTATAAAATCAGTTTGGAAATTAATACCCGGCCGACTTTTACTTCAGTAATTATTAGCAATTCAAAGTTGGCAAGATTTAAGGGTTTCAACCTATTTAATAGAATGTAGAAATGATGTACCTTATTTCATTGACTTAATTTGAAATATCTCTTTTTATTAATTAAAATATAAATCATGAAAGTTCTAAAATCTTATTTAAGTGCCTCTAGTTTGCTTTTGCTGATGATCGTTTCTTTTTCTGATGGATTACTGGCTCAAAATAATAATGCAAATTCTGTTGTTACTTCCTATAATGATAGCAGTATTAATTGGATACCATGTCCTGATTTTATGCCACAGGGCTGTAATATTGGAGTACTGCATGGGGATCCAACCCAAAGAAATTCCGATGTTTTGCTACGATTGCCAGAAGACTCTGAGATTCCTTTACATACTCATACTTCCGCTGAACGAATGTTGCTAATATCGGGAGAATTGGAAGTGCTTTATGAAGGAGAGAATGTAAAAACAATGAGTGTGGGTTCCTATGCTTATGGCCCCCCTAACAAACCACATAGTGCAACTTGCAAAACAGGGCCCTGTATATTGTTTATCGCTTTTGAAGAACCGATGGATGCAGTTGAAGTTACTGCAAAGCATTGATATTGAAAGGGTTAATATTCATTTTTAAATAAAGATGGGGTATTAACAGCAGTTTAACCTGCTACTAACTTTTATTTAAGACAATCATTTCTATCTTTGATCAACTTCGAAAATGAATAACGTTCGAGGTTACGATTCTAAATTCGTTGGGGTAGATTTTAGAATATTATCAAATGGACAGTGGGGGCTGTCCATTTGTTTTTTCCGTGATTCTGCTCCATGACTCCTTATTTATTAATCTCCTGCTATTCGTAATCAAAAAAATCTCAGTTAACGATTGTACATAATAATTCTCTTTTTTTCTTAAATTGATAAAAAATAGCAACAATGAAAACATTATTTTTTTATTTAGTTTTGATATCACCAGTTTATCTTTCTGCCCAGGAATGGAAGCCATTGTTTAATGGTGATAATATGGAGGGGTGGGAACATGTTGGAGATGGTTCTTTTGTCGTAGAAAACAACCTGTTAAAGACAAAAGGTGGAATGGGGTTACTTTATTACACCGGAAAAAAATTTGGAAATTCCAGGATCAAAGTAGTGTACAAAGGCGCAGAAAAAAATAACGCCGGAGTTTTTATAAGGATTCCTGAGGCTCCCACCGAGGCCTGGATGCCGGTGAACAAAGGGTTTGAAGTTCAAATTGATGATTCGGAAGATGATTTTCATAGAACAGGAGTTCTTTATTCCTTTACTAAAGCAAAAGCAAGTCCGGGTAAAGCAGGGGAGTGGAATACCATGATTATAACCCTTGATGGAAACCGAACTTTAGTACACGTTAATGGCGAACTGGTAACCGATTTCACTGAAGGTGACCCGGTGCCGGAGAAGAAGAAGAGCTATGAACCAGATCGAGGTCCAAGGCCAAATTCAGGCTATATAGGTTTGCAGAATCATGGAGGTGACGATGTTATTCTTTTTAAGGAAATTAGCTATCAACCATTAAAAAAATAAATGGAAAAAAATTTTGAATTGCTGAAAGTTACTTTATGATATTTCGACTTAGCTGTTATAGAAGCAGATGATTATTTAGCTTCTTTAGTTGTAAAAATTTACCCTACCTATAGATCCCGAAGCAGGAAATAATTTCTGCGAGAAGCCCTTCCTTACTCAATTTATATTAGTTCCTGCGAATTCGGGTGATCTTTAATAAATAAAATGCACTCCTGTAAGTGAAAAAAAAAGAGGCTATTGCCTCTTTTTAAATTTGGTATGAATACTTAAATTATTTTTTTCCTTTATTACCTTTTGGTCCTTTATCACCTTTTGGACCTTTATTAACGGTTGGTCCTTTGTCATTTTTCCACAGCTTATTTTCACGCATTTCTGCATCTTTAGCTCTCTTACGATGCCGCTCAGCCTCTGCCATAGCTCTTTCCTTAGACCATTCTGCATCATTCTTCATTAACTCTCTTTCACGCTCAGCTGCTTCTTTGGCTCTTTCGCGATACCATTCGGCTTCTTCTTTAGCCAGTTTTCTGGCGTATTCAGCCTCATCTTTTCTCAACTCTCTTTCGCGTTCTGCTGCATCTTTTGCTCTTTCCCTGTAAAATTCGGCTTCAGCTTTGGCCATTTCCCTGTAGGCTTCGGCTTTATCCTTTCTTGCTGCTCTTTCAAGTTCTGCAAGATCTTTTGCTCTTTCCCTATGCCATTCAGCTTCAGCTTTAGCTCTTTCTTTGTATAGTTTTCGCTGTTCTTTTTCTCTTTCCTTATATTCTCTTAGTTCTAGTTTAGAAAGATGTTTTTCAGCTTTCATTTCTCTTTTTCGCTCTTTTATTTCATTTTTGCGCTCCTTAACCTTGTTTTCTTGTGCGAAAGAAAGAGATGACAGTGCAATAATGGCAATACTCGATAATATTATTGTTAAATTTTTCATATCTATTTATTTTATTAACAATTGCAAACACTGTACCAATTAATTTAATAATATGGAAAGCTTCTAAAAAGATAGGTTATTAATAATTTGAAAATGAGGTCAATATAACCTTAGAAAATTAGTCATTACTACTATAAAAAGACTGCAAATTATCTATCGGAGGAGGTTATTAAAATAAGGTTATATTTTTATAAAAGTAACATATATAATCCCTAAAAACTTAAGAATATAAAAAGGGTTTTCCCAGTAAAGCAGAAAACCCTTGGATAAAGCTTAATATTCTTACAGCAATTTAGCTCCTAGAAATAATCTGAGTCATTCGCTGACTTTGCTTTTTCTGAATGTCCCAAAAGCCATAATCTATTTGGCCTTTGCTTCTTAGATGAAGAATTCGTAATTCGAAATTATCTTCTCCAAGAAGTTTTCGTTGATTTTTTACCTGCTTTTTCATGGTCTTTCCGTTATGGTTAAACTAAGGGGTTATAGATCGAAAATAATTTTAGGGAGAGTTCAACCTTGTAAAATAAAATCAACTTTTAAATCAGCTGATTCTTAAATTTTCCGGTATAAAAAATCTTAAAATTATTCTGTGATTTCAAAGCTTCAGGGGAGGGGAAAAACCTGTCGTATTATTCCATAAAATTATACCAGAAGAAATAATTATTAGTTAAACAAAAGTTAACAGAATCTGAAGGATATTATAAAACTTTCTTTAACAAAATAAAGCATTGCAGATAAGGCTTTGCATCGAAATAGTAGTATTTAAGTAAATAATTAAATTAGCCAAAACTACCGATGAAGTATTCGTCCCAGTTATTCTATAATTTAAAGATTTATTCCCTAATTCTTTTCAAGAGATTTAGATTTAAAGGAATTACTTAGCTAACCGATTAATTAATAACGCAGCTCTTTCAGTTAACGGAACAAACGTTTTTAGATTCACTGTTTCTGAAGGAGAATGAGCTCCACCGCCCATAACTCCAAGTCCATCCAGGCCATCTACATACTGCGCGATAAAGGAGATATCTGCAGCTCCTCTTCTACCGGGATCATAGGCTTTAACCTCTCCATATCCTAAATCCCGGCTTACTTGGTCAAGGGTTTTTAAAACAGCCATATTTCCTTCAGTAGGCTTCATTGCCGGATAGGAATCTGAAAATGTAATAGTTGCTGATGTTTGAGGGAGGCTATTTTTAACGATCTCCCGCATCTTTTCCCGGGTTTTTTCTTTTTGTTCTTCCGAAATAAACCTTAAGCCACCATCAACCACTACCTTATTGGCAACAACATTGGTTTTACCATAGGCTGTTCCTTTTGCCTGGCCCGGATCATAATCAACTTGAGTTCCTCCTAATATAACTCCCGGATTAAATGTGAGTAGCTCCTCACCTTTAACATCGGTATAAAATGAATTAAGAATTCTTGCAGCCTCAAAAATAGCCCCCGCCCCTGTATTTTCACTAAATATTCCCGATGAGTGAGCCTGTTTTCCGTTTACCTCCAGTTTCCATCCACTGGATCCTCTTCGGGCTACTGTAGCGTAATCCATTCCCGATGCAGTTTCAAAACCTAAAGCTATATCTGCTTTTTTACCAGCTTCCACCAGGTCGTGCCTGCTAATACTTAGAGGTGCCCCCGGCTTTTCTTCGTCTCCTGTAAAAGCAACAATAATATTTTTATTTTTTAATTCTCCTGCAGCGTGTAAAGCTTTGAGAGCATAAATTATAACAGCATTTCCTCCCTTCATATCATTTGCCGCAGGACCTTCAGCAACATCCCCATTCCTTTTAAACTTCTGGAATTCGTGATCTTCCTCGAAAACGGAATCCAGGTGCCCTATCAGTAATACAGTTTTCCCTTTACCTCCATTCATTTCGGCAAAAAGATGTCCTGCACGGTTCAAACTATCGGGCATTGTGATCCAGCGGGTATTAAAACCCATAGCATCCAGCTCTGCCTTATACATCATACCTACTTCCCTTACTCCTTTTAAATTCAAAGTTCCGCTGTTGATGTTGACAGATTTTTCAAGGAAATCGATTTGCTCTTTTTCGTGATTTTTCAGATAATCAACTACTTTTTTTTCTGCCTTCGTAAGTTTTTGGGCTTGAAGAGTGAAAATGGAAAATAACAGGATGATGGCTAATTGAATTTTCATTTTGTAGTGGTTTTCTCAAATATAGTATAAAATGTTATGATCTTTTTCAAATCATTCAGTTGATGTTTTATTCCGAAATGTTTATTTTCATTAGAATTTAATTCACTGATTATGGAGCCGGAGAACTATTTTTTTGAGGATGACGGAAAAATACCCAACAGCAAATATCCGTTGTTGATCTACAGAAATGTTTTTAAACAACGCAATAAGTCTGGAGCTGAATGGTTGGAGCAAAAATTTGAAGAAAACAACTGGACCAATTCCTGGCGGAATGGAGTTTATGATTATCACCATTACCACAGTATTACCCACGAAGTACTTGGAGTATACAGTGGAAAGGCGTTATTGCATTTAGGCGGAGAAAAAGGAGAGAAGCTGATGGTTTTTGCCGGGGATGTAATTGTAATTCCTGCCGGTGTAGGTCATAAAAATAATGAGAGTGAAGATTTTAAGATTGTTGGAGCCTATCCTGGTGGGAGCGATTATGATATAAATACAGGAAAGGAAGGAGAGCGACCGGCTGCCGATGAAAATATAGCTGCAGTACCAATACCTGATAATGATCCTGTCCTTGGAAAAGAGGGTGGTGTTCCGGGGATCTGGAGACAAATTTAAACCCCATCTCCGCTACAGGTTTTGGATTGTTTGGCAAAACACAGCTCCACCTTAATTTCCAAAAATTTGCTGTGGTTGAAAATTGTTTTACCTGTACAGCTTATTTATGTTTGCAGAGTACCTTCAGGTTTACCACCTGTTATTTAAAAATTAATCCGGTCCCAGGCAAATTTAAACCTTAGCAGGCATACCTTGCGAGTTCTATTTTAAAGGGAACTTTAACTGTAAAGGATTAATGCTGTTTTTAATTTTTTTGAAGATAATCCCGGTAAGGAAGTAAATTTTCTAAACTTTCAGCATAAGAAAAACAAGGGCTGCGACTGCAGCACCCAATAAGGGGCCTATTACTGGAACCCAGCTATAACTCCAGTCACTACTTCCTTTTCCGCTTATGGGTAAGATCCAGTGAGCCAGTCTGGGCCCAAGATCCCTTGCAGGATTTATGGCATACCCTGTAGTGCCACCTAGTGATAGCCCAATTCCCCATACTAAAAAAGCAACAGGTATTGCCCCCAGGGAACCTAATCCTACGGGGGTTGCATTTTCATCTCCTAAAGCTGCAGGAGTAAAGAAGAGGATCACAAAAATTAGAATAAAAGTTCCCACAGCCTCGCTTAAAAGGTTCACCGGATAATTTCTAATGGCCGGGGCTGTTGCAAAAACCCCCAGCTTAGTGCTCTTATCTTCACTAATATCAAAGTGATCCTTGTGCATTAGCCATACAACGGCAGCGCCGGCAATCCCTCCGAGAACCTGCATAGCGCAATAGGGTAATACCATTGCCCATTCAAATTGTCCTGCTATGGCCAGGCCTACACTTACGGCAGGATTTATATGTGCCCCGCTAAAAGGACCTGCAACTGCTACGGCTATAAAAACGGCCAGTGCCCAGGCTGTGGTGATCACAATCCACCCGCCACCGTTGCCCTTGGTGCCGTTAAGAATTACATTGGCCACCACACCTACGCCTAAAAGAATTAAAATAAATGTTCCAACAAATTCTGCTAATAAGGGATCCATAAATAGGAGTTTAAGATTCAATCCAGTTTTTTGTTCTGCTAACCGCTTTTTCCCAGTAGTAAAGATTCTTGTCGACCACTTCGGGTTTCATATTAGGTTCAAAGGTTTGATCTTCTTCCCAAAGATTTTTCAATTCATCAATGTCTTTCCAGTATCCAACAGCAAGACCTGCAAGGTAAGCAGCACCCAGAGCTGTTGTTTCCAGCATTTTAGGCCTTTGTACAATGCAATTTAAAATATCTGTTTGAAATTGCATCAAAAAATCATTTGCGGTAGCTCCACCGTCCACCTTTAAATGTTTTGTTTTTACCCCGGAATCCTTTTCCATGGCTTTTAAAACATCGTGGACCTGGTAAGCAACAGACTCCAGGGCCGCCCTACAAAAATGTGCTTTAGAAGTTCCCCTGGTAATTCCAAAAAAAGCTCCGCGTGCGTCTTGATCCCAATGTGGTGCTCCAAGGCCTGTAAGCGCGGGAACAAAATAGACCCCTTCGTTATCTTCAATTTTCCTGGCCAGGCCTTCACTTAACTCTGCATTATCGATCATTTTAAGTCCATCCCGAAGCCACTGTATAGCAGCACCTCCAATAAATACAGCTCCTTCAAGAGCATAATTTACTTTGCCATTAACCTTCCATGCAATAGTTGTTAGTAATCGGTTTTTAGATTGAACAGGTTTGTTTCCGGTATTCATAACGAGAAAACAACCTGTGCCATAAGTGGTTTTGGCCATTCCTTTTTCTGTACATAACTGCCCGAAAAGTGCAGCCTGTTGATCTCCGGCGACTCCTGCTACAGGAATTCTGGTAGCGAAAATTTTACCAGAAGTCTTACAAAAGATCTCGCTGCTGGACTTTACTTCAGGCAGGAGAGAAGCAGGAATATTAAATAAGTCAAGCAGTTCCTCATCCCACTGTTGGGTATGAATATTATAAAGCATGGTCCTGCTCGCGTTCGTAATATCTGTTAAATGTTCATCAGAATTAGAAAGTTTCCAGATGAGCCAGCTATCTACGGTCCCAAAACAGAGTTCCCCGATTTCTGCACGTTCCCTTGCACCTTCAACATTGTCCAGGATCCATTTGATTTTGGTTGCCGAAAAGTAGGAATCGATAATAAGGCCTGTTCTTTCAGTTACGAATTCTTCTTTTCCATTTGCTTTAAGTTCGTTACAGTAAGAAGTGGTCCTCCTATCCTGCCATACAATTGCGTTGTATACGGGATCTCCGGTTTTTCGATCCCAAATTATAGTTGTTTCTCTTTGATTCGTAATTCCAATACTTGCAATTTGTTCCGCAGTAATGTTCGCTTTAGTAATGGCTTCAGTGGCTACAGATGCCTGGGTGGTCCAAATTTCCACGGGATCATGTTCCACCCAACCCGGTTTTGGAAAATGTTGTGTAAAATCCCGCTGTGCTTTAGTTACTATTTTTCCTTCTTTATCAAATAGGATAGCTCTTGAGCTTGTTGTTCCCTGGTCCAGGGCTAGAATATATTGTTTCACATTACCCATGATTTTAATTTACGCGGTTATTAGATAATTTTCTGCCATTTTTTGGAATTCGCTGTTTTCATTGCTTTCCCACTCCTCCCCGGTATGAAGCTCGGTTCGCATGATCTTTGCTACCACAGGGCTCATTTGTATTGCAGCTTTAGCATCCAGGAACAGGATTCGCATCCTTCTTGCCAGTACGTCTTCTACTTTCATTGCCATTTCATGATTTACCATCCAAACAACTTCTGCTTTCGTATGTGGATAATCGGGATGTAATTTTAAACCCATAGAAGGATCCTTATCAATTAAATCCTGAATACTTTGAGCATCATTTCCGTAGATTGCCAAATGTCCCGCCCTTGACCTGCCGTTAGGAAAACCGTGCAGTTTAATATTTTGCGAAGTGCTTTTGGTAAGTTTTACAAGGTTCAGGGTTTTCAATGCATCTATGGTATCCTGTCCCATTCTTCTAAAGGTGGTCCATTTCCCGCCAATGATCGTGATCAAATTACTCTCTGCAATTGAAATTTTATGGCTTCTGGAAATTTCTTTTGTAGCCGCACCTTTTTCTTTTGGTGCAGCGAGAGGTCGTAATCCTGCAAATACTGCAAGTACATCCTCTCTTGTGGGAGGTTTCGTGAGATAGCCGGCACAGGTAGAAAGTATAAAGTCAATTTCTTCGGAAAGGGCAAGAGGTTCCATTTTTGGGTTCTTCCGAAGAGTATCTGTAGTTCCTACCAGCAACTTTCCGTGCCACGGAATTCCAAAGAGTACTCTCCCGTCTGAAGTTTCAGGAATCATTAAGGCATCATTTCCACCAAGAAAAGAAAGATCTAATACAAGATGAGCTCCCTGGCTTGGCCGAATGGATTTAGAAGCTTCAGGATTATCCATCTTAAGGATTTCATCGGCAAAAACACCGGTAGCATTAACAACAGCTTTTGTTTTAATGTCATAGATCTTTCCATCCAGCTGATCTTTTACTGTTACCCCGTTCAAAATCCCCTTTTCATTTTTTCTAAGTCCTGTTACACCCATATAATTAAGTATGCAACCACCAAGATCGGTACAGGTTTGAGCTAAATTAAGTGCAAAACGCGCATCATCAAATTGCCCGTCGTAGTAAACAACCCCACCTTTTAAACCATTTAGCTTAATAGCCGGAATTTTAGCGGCAACTTCTTCTTTAGATATCCATCGGGATTTTCCTATGCGCAGGCGGCCTGCCATTAGGTCGTAAATTTTTAATCCGGTTCCATATTTTAATTTGTCCCAAAGGGAATAAATAGGGATAATAAAGGATTGCTTTCCTGAAACATGGGGAGCATTTTTCATCATTAACCCCCGCTCCTTTAAAGCTTCATATACCAGGGCTATGTCTCCCTGTGCAAGATATCTCACGCCCCCATGTAGAAGTTTAGTGCTGCGGCTGGAGGTACCTTTGGCAAAATCGGCTTTTTCCAAAAGAACAACCGATAGTCCTCTTGATATAGCATCAAGAGCTACTCCTAATCCCGAGGCGCCACCTCCAATAACAACCAGGTCCCATTCTTTT
Organism: uncultured Antarcticibacterium sp.; assembly: GCA_964639695.1. Classification (GTDB taxonomy): domain Bacteria; phylum Bacteroidota; class Bacteroidia; order Flavobacteriales; family Flavobacteriaceae; genus Gillisia. Next base: position 36,246 of record CAZXEY010000010.1, read on the forward strand.
TGCTTATTTAACTCTTCTAAGCACTTGGTCCTTTTCATTTATTTCTTTTTATTTCTAATTTTAATTGATTTACAGTGTAAAAATAAACAAAAGGAAAGTAAAAGCAAATTTTTACTGCTTTTTTATCTATTATTTTCCTTATCTTTTCTTTTTTACTAATTTTACTTTAGAAAAGAAGTAAAAAGAAAAGGAGAACTTAATTATAAAAGGTATTTATGACAATTGCAGAAAGGCATCAGATTATTTTAAATAAACTCAAGAAGGAAGGATTTGTTAGTGTTGCCGATCTTAGCAGGGAGATGGATGTAACAACCGTAACGGTAAGAAAAGATCTTAAACTGCTGGAAGAGAAAGGGCTTCTTTTTCGTTCGCATGGAAGCGCAACCCCTGTTTCCCCTTTTGTTACTGATCTTCCTGTAGATGAAAAGACCCTGATGCAGGTCGAGGAAAAGGCAGAGATTGCATCAATGGCCACCGAAATGATAAATGAAGGCGATGCTATAATTATTGGATCGGGTACTACTATGCTGGCTTTGGCTAAGGCTTTGCCTAAGAATATAAGGCTGACTGTTATTACAGCAGCGATGAATGTGAGTATCGTACTATTGGATCATCCTAATATAGAGATTATTCAGCTGGGTGGGGTGGTGAGAAAAAGCAGTTCCTCGGTAGTAGGACATAATGCTGAAGATATGCTTAAAGATTTTGCCTGCAATAAACTTTTTCTGGGAGTAGATGGAATAAGCCCCGAATTTGGTTTAACCACATCTAATATGATGGAGGCTCATTTAAATGCCAGAATGATTAAATCTGCTCAAAAAACCATTGTTCTTACAGATTCAAGCAAGTTTGGGAAAAAGGGCTTTGGCAAGATCTGCGATATGGAGGAGGTAGATATTGTAGTTACAGATGAAGGAATACCCGAAGCTTTAAAACATCAACTGGAAGAAACTGGCATTAAGGTTTGTATTGCAAACTCAAAATCAAAAAAGTAATGTTTGTGAGAAGAGTTTTTATGGTAAATTTCAGCATAAATCCCTACTAGTTTTTGGTGAGAGTCATTTCCATAAATTTATACCAGTCTTTTCCGTTCATAGTAATTTCACCCGTTTCTTTCCATTGTCCAGGTGAAGAAAAATCTTCAGTAAATCTAATGGTGCCTCCGCTTTTGGAATCTATAAAGGACCATTCCAGCTTTTGTTCCCCAGTTAAAATCATCGTTGCTTCCAATTTTCCATTTATTTCAGAAAATGACAGCATAGTATAATTATTCTTTTCAGGATCAAAATAAATTACCCCGTAGGCAGAGTGTACTACTTCTTCTGTAGGTTTATTTGAAGAATCTAAACGCAATCCTCTTCCATCAACTACCAAAGTACTACCGTTCACTTTACCAATTATGGTTTCCTTTTGCAGGAAATTATGTCGCTGCCGGTCCTTTCCCATAATCCATCCTTCACCTGTCCATTCTCCCTGCATAAATTCAAGAGCTTCCATTTTTTGTTTAAAATAAGGTATAGATTCCTGGGATATGGCTTTAAATGAACCTGCGAGCAACAGTAAAGCAATAATTAAAGTTTTTCTCATCACGATGTTTTAAATGATTTGGTAAAACTAAAGGAGGTGATTAATTATTGATTGTAAAAATGCGTCAATTTGAAAGTGATATATTTATTTGTTGGAGATAATTTTTAAAGTCAGCATGAGAGCGCTGCATTTTTCTTTTAAATTCATTAATAAAATGTGCCTGGTCATAATATTGATGGTCCAAAATAATCTCATGTTCCGATTTGCTCCCCTCTAGAAATTGTTCCCAGATCCTTCTCTGCCTGTTATTGTATGAATATTGCTTCATCGTTAAACCTGTAACTTCTAGAAATTTTTTCTGAATCACACGTATGGAAAAAGGTAATTCTTCTGTAATATCTTTAATTCTTCTTTCTTTATCCAGTTGAAGGCATATGTATTTTATCATTTTATTTTCCTCCAATTTATATCTGCTAAACAAAGTAAGCAGAGCTTCTTCAAGTATGGGAAGAAATTCAATGGTTAATGAAAATTCCTTGCTAAGTAAATAATTTAAATTTTCAATTATTTCATTAGAAGCACTTGCAGTTTTATTGAGCAACTCCTTTTTATCAGCAATCTTTGGAGTAAAAATAAGCCAGGGATGTAAGGCTATGCCAAGAAATCGACTGCCCAAAAACACCTGTTGTTTGAATTTAACTGAATGTGGTCCTAAAATTCTTACTCCTTCAAAATAAGGATTTTGAATCAAGACTATGGAAAGGGTACTTTCCGGAAGTGTTTCGTGATTGATAGGTAGATTTTTGTTACCATCTCCCGTCACCTGAAAATTCCAGTACTTGCTGACGATATGTTGAAGAACCTCTGAAGGTTTCTTTTCCCTGTAAATCACTGGATACTATTAAGGAGCCAAAGCCAATTGATCTTTTAAGTTTTGTGCCTCAATTCTCATTTCGCGGTAAAAATTATTTTTTCTTTGAGCAATGTAAACCTGGGAATACATCATATTCTGAAACCTGTTATCTTTAAGAAAAGCCGGATCCAGTTTACCATTTTCAAACATTTTTAATTCATTGATGATATAGGGTAGGGTATAACCTTCTATAATTCCTGAATGATAGTCGTCAAATAACATCCCTCCGTCATAGAATTGTTCATAAAGGTCAATAATTTTATTTCTTGTAGAAAAATCAATAACCTCAATATTTCCTGAAGCTTTTAGACTTTCATAGGTCGTGGATTGCGGTTTAAAGGGCAACATATAACGAAGAGTATTTATCCACATAAACAGGCTGTCATTCTCCAGGTCTTGCGTCCTGATTGCCCGAATCATGTTGTAATTGTACTTAATAGCAATATCGTTAGCTTTAATAAGAGTATCCATAAGTTCAATATCCTTTTCAAGATCTGATACGAAACTTTTGTAGAATTCTCCTTTTAACTTTTTATTCTTAATTCCTTCATTATATTCACTTAGCTGAAAGGCAATGGTAACACCAATTACTACAACAAGAAGGTTTACCAAATGGTCCCCCCAATTAATTTTACCGCCAATCTTAAATCGGATTTTTTTCATTGAAAAGCTTTTAAAATCAGGTGATTCTAAAGTAAATAAAAAAATTTATCCGGTAATGGAAATTATAATAATAAGCTGATTCAAAAGGTTTTACTTACATTTTTTAAAATAAAACTACCTATTTCTAGCAGCTATTTCCTGTAATTTCTTCTGAATTACTTCTTCCGGCCACCAGGTACCGCGAACCATTACACCGGCACGTTTCTGAACATTAGCAACATCTTCAAGAGGATTCTCATTCAGAAGTATTAGATCGGCCCTGCGACCCGGTTCTACTGTTCCAAAATCTTCGGGAGTTTCAAAATAGCGCCCCGGATTCTTGGTGCCGGTAACAAGAGCTTCATATGGAGTAAGACCGGCGTCTACCATAGATTTTAATTCGTGATGTATTGAAAATCCCGGAACGTGAAAGAATTGTGGCGCGTCCGATCCAAGGGCTAAAGGTGCTCCAGAATCATGTAATCTTTTGGTAAGATCCCTTCGAAAATCTACTAAAGCTTCAGTGGCTTCAGGTTGAAAGTCTGGGCGTTTTTTATAATCATTTTTAAACTTTACCCATCCTTCCAACACCTTTTTAGGCATGTATTTCATTTCCGGCTGCTTTATTATTTCCTCTCCGGGTTTCTCACTAGCCAGCAGCTCAATAAGGCTTAAAGTGGGAACATTCCAGGTACCGGCGTCTAGTGTCATTTGAATGGCTTCGGGAATTTTATCTTCATCTATAAGATCTATAAGTCCG
>CAZXEY010000011.1:0-3172 GCA_964639695.1 uncultured Antarcticibacterium sp.
TGTAAAATCCCTTTTTGGAAATATTAAAAAATTATCACACGTTGTACTGGATAACTTTAAACCTATGATCCCTGCACAATTCCACAATCTTTGGAGAAATGGGATCGAGACCAATGACTATTACTTAAAACTGTGTGGATCTGGTGGAGGCGGTTACATTTTAGGTTTCACCGAAGACATAGATAAAGCCAGAAAAGCCCTAAAAGATTACAACCTGGAGATCGTCTATAACTTTTAGAATTTCCTGAAAATACATGGCGGCTGCTAAAAACAAACGTTTGTTGCTTAAATTGCTGAGTTTGTTTTCGGTTGTGCGCGGTTATAATATTCTTATTCTGGTAATTGCGCAATACCTTACTTCTGCCTTTATTCTTGCTCCAGAACTGCCCCTAAGGGAAGTTATCTTTGACCCCAATCTTTTTTTCCTTATTCTTTCATCGGCGACGGTAATAGCTTCCGGCTACATTGTCAACAATTTTTATGACAGCGAAAAAGACCTGATTAACAGGCCCAGAAAAACAATGCTCGACAGGTTTATTAGTCAGCGAACAAAACTTTCTGTTTATTTTATTCTCAATTTTGCAGCGATCTTCTTTGCCAGCTATGTGTCCTTTAGAGCTGTAGTTTTTTTCTCGATCTACATCTTTATGATCTGGATCTACTCCTACAGGGTCAAGAAAATTCTTTTCCTGGGAAACCTGGTGGCTAGTATTCTTGCCATCATTCCATTTTTCGTGGTCTTTATCTACTACCGCAATTTTGAGACGGTGATTTTTATACACGCCACCTTTTTATATATAATGATCGTGATGCGGGAGCTGGTAAAAGATCTCGAAAATTTAAAAGGGGACCTTATTTTAAATTATAAAACCATTCCCGTGGTTTATGGGGAAAAGTGGAGCAAATTTTTCCTTACTATTTTAAGCATAATTGCAATAATTCCCATTTACCTTCTCATTGTTAAGTTCAACACAGGTTTAATGGATTATTATTTCTACGTCTCTTTTCTTCTGCTGCTTTTATTCCTGTTGTTCCTCTTCTTCAGCTCAGCGAAATGGCAATACCTGTTGCTGCATAATATTCTGAAATTAATAATTGTAGCAGGGGTTTTTAGTATTTTACTTATTGATCCTTCTGAAGTTTTAAACCGCGTATTCTAGAAATTTCTTAAATTTAAGTAGCTGAGATTACCCCCTTTCACGCACCTAAATCTTTTTTCTATAAATTCACAGAGTTACTTATATAAAGTATCTTTGCAAAAAATATAAAATTATGAGCAGAAACGATAAATCATCATCAGGTCCATCATCGGGAAGGCAAGGTGGCGGGGAGAGAAAGAAATCCCACGCAAGAGGAAATGCACCTGGGGGTAAAGGCGCTGCTTCAAAATATAGTTCACGGTCAGAGGAGAAAGCTCCTTCAAAACCTACTACCGGTCCTAAGAAAACTGCTCAGTCCAAATCTTCATCAGATTCAAAACCGGCTTCAAAAAAAGATGATGGAATACGTTTAAATAAATATGTATCCAACTCGGGAGTATGTTCGCGAAGAGATGCTGATATTTATATAGCGGCAGGGAATGTTACCGTTAATGGTAAGCCGGTTACTGAAATGGGTTATAAGGTTAAACTTACTGATGATGTGAAATTTGACGGCCGCCGTTTAAATCCTGAAAAACCAGAATATATATTACTTAACAAACCAAGAGGTTTTTATACCACTGGAAATCCCGATAAAGGTTCAAAAACTGTTCTGGACCTTATTTCTAATGCCACAAAAGCAAAAGTGGTTCCTGTAGGGAAACTGGACAGGCAGGCATCAGGGCTATTATTATTTACCAACGATGGTACCCTGGAAAAACAATTAGGTAAACCTAAGAATGGAATAAGACAGATTTATCACGTGGAATTGACCAAACCTGTAGCTCCCGATGATCTTGATAAAATAAGAGAAGGTGTAACGCTGGAAGATGGAAAAGTGAAGGTGCAGGAGATTAGCTATATAGATAACAGGCCAAAAAATGAAGTTGGTTTAGAAACCAACAGTGTGAAGCAGCACGTAGTGCAGCGCTTATTTAAAAGCCTTGGTTATGAAGTTGAGAAACTGGACCGGGTGGTTTTTGGCGGCCTAACGAAAAAGGACCTGCCAAGAGGAAATTGGAGGGTATTAACAAAGCAGGAAATCATTAATATTAAAATGCTTTAATCCCTTTTAATAATATTAAAGTTTCCCCATATTTTTTTATACTTTTGTACCTACTTTCTTGAAGGTAAATTGTTTAAACGGCCTTCAGAAAAAAATGAAAAAGAAATAAGACATTATCATAAATTGGATTTTCGACTGGAAAATTTTATATCTAATGATAAAGTAAGCCGCAAAATTTGAAAAGCTTTACTTTATTTTATTATACAGCACCTTCACAGTGCAATCCTGCAAAATTGCCGGCAGCTTTTGCAAACCTTGCCCGCCCGTCTTATGTTTTGCCAATCTTTATCTTAACAATATTTTATCAGTCGATTTTTTTGACTCACTATATTAATACCTAATTTTTCACCCTTATAAAATAAAAAATTGAATACTAAATACAGCGATTTAATAGACCAGACATATTATTTCCCCCAGGAAGAGTTCAAGTTGGAGGAAAATGAGCTACAATTTCACAATATTGATTTAATGGAGTTGGTAGAGAAGTATGGAGCTCCTCTAAAATTTACTTATTTACCAAAAATATCCCATAACATTAATCGGGCGAAAACCTGGTTTAATGACGCTATTAAAAAGCACGATTATAAAGGCTCTTATAATTATTGTTATTGTACAAAAAGCTCCCATTTTAATCATGTTTTAAATGAAGCTCTAAAAAATGATATTCATATAGAAACTTCGGCTGAATTTGATATCAATATTGTACAGGCATTAAAATCATCAGGCAAAATTACCGATGAAACTTATGTGATCTGCAATGGCTTTAAAAGAGGTGGTTACGTAACAAAGATCGCCAATCTTATCAACGAAGGTCATAAAAACTGTATTCCGATTATTGATAATTACGAGGAAGTAGATCTTCTATCCGAAGAAATTGAAGGACCTTATAAAATAGGAATTAGAATAGCTTCAGAAGAGGAACCAAAATTTGAATTTTATACCTCCAGGTTAGGAATTGGTTATAAAA
>CAZXEY010000011.1:3182-39838 GCA_964639695.1 uncultured Antarcticibacterium sp.
CCAGGTAGAACTAAAGATGCTTCATTTCTTTATCAATACCGGGATTCGTGATACTGCCTATTACTGGAACGAACTAAACAAATGTTTAAAGGTTTATATCGATCTTAAAAAGATTTGCCCAACCCTGGACAGTCTTAATATTGGCGGAGGATTTCCAATAAAGAATTCTCTTGCTTTTGAATATGACTATAAGTATATGGTAGAGGAAATCGTAAACCAGATAAAATTGACCTGTGACGAAGCTGAGGTGGAAGTGCCCCATATTTTTACAGAATTTGGTTCTTTTACAGTTGGAGAAAGCGGCGGAGCTATCTATGAAATCCTTTACCAAAAACAGCAAAATGACAGGGAGAAATGGAATATGATCAATTCATCTTTCATAACAACATTACCAGATACCTGGGCGATAAGCAAGAAATTTGTAATGCTTGCAATTAACAGGTGGAATGATGAATATGAAAGAGTACTGCTTGGGGGATTAACCTGCGACAGTGATGATTATTATAACTCTGAGCAGCATACAAATGCAATTTATCTCCCTAAGTACAGAAAAGATAAGCCGCTGTTTATTGGCTTCTTTAATACCGGCGCCTACCAGGAAACCGTGGGTGGTTTTGGAGGTTTACAACACTGCCTTATCCCACAACCAAAGCATATCTTAATCGATAAGGATAAAAACGGAAATATAACTACTGAAGTGTTTAGCGAACAGCAAACTTCACAGGATTTGCTAAGTATCCTTGGATACGGCAAAAACAATTAGGTTAAAATAAATAAATTTATAACTTTAAGGATATTACTAATTTTTTCAAAAATCTAAAACCAACAAAATTAAGCAATGAGCAAAAAGAATTACGCCGGGATACCAGATAAGTATGCACGCATTGACGAGGCAAAAGTGGTATTGATTCCGGTTCCTTATGATGGAACCAGTTCTTGGCAAAAAGGTGCAGATAAAGGTCCTGATGCTTTTCTGGCAGCTTCAGAAAATATGGAGCTTTACGACATTGAAACCCGATCTGAGGTGTATAAAAAAGGTATTTACCTTGCACCCCCGGTTACTGAGAATTCTTCCCCCGAGAAAATGGTAGAAGTGGTCCACAAAACCACGAAGAACTATATCAAACAGGAAAAATTTGTGACTGTTTTTGGAGGTGAACATTCAGTTTCAATAGGTACTATTCGTGCTTTTAATGAATCTTTTGAAGATCTTACCGTTGTTCAAATAGATGCTCATGCAGACCTTAGACCTGAATATGAAGGTTCAAAATGCAATCATGCCTGCGCCGTTTACGAGGCAAGCAAGACAGCTAACTTAATTCAGGTGGGAATTCGTTCTATGGATATTTCAGAAAAAGACCATATGGATGAAAACCAGGTATATTTTGCTCATGATCTTTATGAGGATTGGATGGATGATGCTATTGGGCAAATGACACCTAACGTATTTATCACTATAGATCTCGATGCTTTCGATCCATCTATTATGCCATCTACAGGAACTCCGGAGCCTGGAGGATTGTTTTGGTATGAAACTTTAGAATTCCTGAAGTTAATGTTTAAGAAGAAGAACGTAGTAGGATTTGACATTGTTGAACTTTGTCCAAACGAGAACGAAAAATCTTCAGATTTTCTTGCTGCGAAATTATATTATAAAATGTTGAGCTATAAGTTCAAATATTTAAATCATAACCCAGACGAAGACGAAGATGAATAAAGGAGAAATTTCCAAATTTTTAGAAAAATATTACAAACACTTTAATGCAGCTGCACTTGTTGATGCAGCAAAAGGATACGAAAAACAACTGCAGGACGGTAACAAGATGCTTGTAACCCTTGCTGGTGCGATGAGCACTGCCGAGATAGGAAAGATCTTTGCAGAAATGATTCGCAAGGATAAGGTGCAGTTTATCTCCTGTACCGGTGCCAATTTAGAAGAAGATGTCATGAATTTAGTGGCACATTCTCACTATGAAAGATTACCCCATTACCGTGATTTAACTGCACAGGATGAGTGGGATCTTCTTGAAAGAGGACTTAATCGCGTTACAGATACTGCCATTCCAGAGGAGGAAGCTTTTAGAAGGATTCAACATAATATCGTGAAGATCTGGAAGGATGCAGAAGCTAAAGGAGAAAGATATTTTCCACATGAGTTTATGTATAAACTTTTGCTTTCAGGAGCGATGGAAGAATATTATGAAATTGATATAAAAGATTCCTGGGTCTATGCTGCCGCCGAAAAGAATTTGCCAATGGTAGTTCCCGGTTGGGAAGACAGTACACTGGGTAATATTTTTGCTTCCTATGTAATGAAAGGAGAATTGAAGGCCAGCACAATGAAATCGGGTATTGAATACATGGGATATTTAGCTGACTGGTATATGAAAAATACAGATACAGGAGTTGGTTTCTTCCAGATTGGTGGAGGGATAGCAGGAGATTTTCCTATTTGTGTTGTTCCAATGCTTTACCAGGACATGGAGATGCATGAAATACCTTTCTGGAGTTATTTCTGCCAAATTTCAGATTCTACAACAAGTTATGGATCCTATTCGGGAGCAGTTCCAAATGAAAAGATCACGTGGGGTAAACTGGATAAAGATACCCCCAAGTTTGTTATTGAAAGCGATGCTACGATTGTAGCTCCATTAATATTCGCATATATACTGGATATGTAATTATAAAGATTAAAAAGGGCTGTTATTTTTACAGCCCTTTTTTTTGATTTACATTTACCCCTTTTTGAAGATCATCAATCAATTTACATGAGTAACTGGATCATTTACAGTATAGGCTTTGCTGCTCAACTATTTTTTGGAGCAAGACTGGTTACCCAATGGGTACTTTCTGAAAAGGCTAAAAAAGTACAAACCCCTGCCATATTCTGGAAATACAGCCTTTTAGCTGCTATTTTAATGTTTATCTACGGATACTTTAGACAGGATCTTGCCATCATGATAGGACAAATCCTTATTTATGTAGTATATATAAGGAATCTACAATTACAGGATAAATGGTCAAATTCCAATACGATTCTAAAAGCTGTTGTAGTAGTTTTTCCTCTCCTCATCGCTGTTTACTTAATATTTGTGAGTAAAGTTGAACTACGCGATCTAGTGAGGGGAGAAAACATTTCTACAACCCTGGTTGGCTACGGAATTCTGGCACAGGTGATATTCAATACCCGGTTTATCTATCAATGGGCATATTCTGAAAAAAAGAAAGAATCTTCTCTCCCCCTGGGATTCTGGATCATTAGCCTTACGGGAGCCTCTATGATCTTCGTTTACGGAATATTCAGAAAAGACCCGGTTTTAATTGCTTCCCATTTATTTGGAGGGTTCGTTTATGTTCGCAATCTTTTACTGCTGAAGGAGCCTGTACTAGAGTAATTTTCCAACCGCTCATTTCTCGATATTTCAAAAATAAAAGCTCCTATTACAATTAGATATTCGGCAGCTATCAACCACAAATTTTCCTCAAAAGCTTCCTGGCTGTAGGCAAAATAGCTTAAGATGACCAGAAATGACCATGCCAGGGGAAATTTATATTTAGTGAAAACTGATAAAAGTAAAGGAGTAGCAATATACCAGGGATGAACGGTGGTAGAAAAAAATAAATAAACACTAACGCCCAATAGCATTGCTGTCGCCAGCCGTTCTAAAGAATTATTTCTTCTGATAAAAGACAACAATAATAGAACAAGTACTGTGATTAAAGGCAGTATTTTTCCTGCTGTTGCAATTATATTATAACCTTTTACTTGAAAGCCTACCCAGCGCACCAGGTAATATATACTGGCGTTAAATTCAAATTTCTGAAACCACAAACCAATACTGTTGCTCATATTCAGGATTAATCCTGAAGACAGAAAAGGTAGAAATCCGGCTATTGTAACAAGGCCAACCAGCAGATAATAGAGTATCAGTTTCCTTATTCCTAAAGATCTTTTATTACTTCGGAAGTATTGGAAAAGTAGGGGAAGAAAGAGAAGCGGCAACAGCTTTAAAAGCACAGAAAAGGCAAAGAAAACGGCACTCGTTAACCACTTCTCCTGCTTTAAAAAATACAAAGAAATTAACAGGAAAAACAACATAACCCCTTCAAAATGAAGGTTTCCTGTTAATTCAATAATTATAAACGGATTTAAAAAATACCAGAAGATCCTGTGTACCGGTAAGTTTAAGTTCTCAAGAAGCTTTTTTCCGAAAAAGAGAATTCCAACATCTGCCGCAATTATAAATAAACGTAAAATAAGAACAGATCCCCAGATGCTTTTCCCTGCCAAAAATGCTGCTACAGCGAATATCGCCTGATTTAATGGGGGATAATTTGTATAGTGGGAGGCACTTAATTCTCCCATTCCCGAAAATAATTCCCGAGCCTGTGAAACCGGTAAATTTCCCACAGCGATAATTTCTTCAGGAAGGTAGAGGTACGGATTAAATCCCGCTGCTAATAACCTGCCGTCCCAGATAAAGCGGTAAAAATCCTGAGATAAATTTGGGAGTGCTTCTAAAAATACAATCCGGAATAGAATAGCAATTCCTGCTAAAAACCAGAAATCGTATTTTTTTAACTGAATGATCTTCCAGCTTAAAAAGAACAGCCCTGAATAGAGGGTAAAAAGTTTAATGAATTCTGATCTTTCCAGATCGTAGGCGAAGGCTATGTAAAATGCTGTTGCCGTTAAAACCAGCAACAGCGGAATCTTATTGATCTGAAAGAAATCTTTCATAGCCTTCAGCGGCCGTTTAGTCGACAATTTGCATTTTTTTCAGCAAAAAAGAAGCGTTCATGTTTTGGCAAACTCCGGTTTTGAACCTGTAATCAAAATGAAGTTCATCATTAATAATTTCGGCATCAAAATAATAATTCTTTACCTGTGGCAGCTCTTCTGCAACTTCACACAAACTAAGATCGTGTGTTGCAATGATGCCTGTGGATTTGGATTTGATCAGCTTCTGAATAAACTTTTTTGAACCTATTGCCTTATCTGTGCTGTTAGTTCCCTTCAGGATCTCATCCAGAATTATGAAATACTTGTCATCCTTAATTTGATTTACGATAAACTGAAGCCGCTTTAATTCTGAAAAGAAATAAGATTCATCATCACTCAGCGAATCTGTAGTACGCATACTGGTAATAAGCTTAATCGGGTGATATTTGCAGGATTCGGCACAAACAGGAAGCCCGACATTGGACATAACTATTTGTAAGGAAACTGTTCTTAAAAAGGTACTTTTCCCGGCCATGTTTGCACCGGTGATAATAAAGAAGTGTTCATTTTTTATTTCAAAATCATTAGCAATCCGTTTTTCAGGATTAAGTAATGGATGAGCTAATTGCATGGATTGAATGATTTTTTCTTCAGCTACCAGTATAGGAAAAGTGTAATTCACATGATTAAAAGCAAAATTTCCCAGGCTGTTGTAGGCATCTGTAAGTTCTATGACTTCAAACCATTTTTCAACATTTTGAGAATAACCAACGATCCATTTTTCCAATTTATAGGACTGCTGCATATCCCATAGTAAGAATCCGTTTAGTAGGACCCCAATCAGGAAATTACTTCTTTGATCCAGCGCGTCTATAGCTTTGGAAAACTCTTTAAATACTTCTGAAGCTTTTTTATTTTCAGATTTGATTTGCTGCTGGAAGGATTTTAAAATGGTAGAGGTAAACTCTGTATTTTCCATTAGAGCCAATAACCTGTGGTATTGATGAAAGGTATCCTGCACTTTATCCACACTACCCGACAGCAGATTCACCTTTTTAATAAAATAACCTGTTATAAGAAGCCCTGCCAGGAACCAAAGAAAAAGATGAATTCCTTTTATTTGATTCAGAAAGTAAAGAATACATAAAGTTACAGAAATTCCGGAAAATAAATATGGAAACCATTTCATAAAAGAAGGAACAAATCTCTTATAACCGCGAAACCACGAAAGAACAGTATCAGAAGAAGTTTCAGTCTTTATTAAAGCCGCGACTGCAGTAAATTCCTGCCTCCATTTCACTTTTTCAGCTAATTCCTGCACCATTAGCTGCTTATCCTCTATTCCTTCTATAGAATTTTCCTTCAGAATAAATGCGAGCCGATTTTTACCTGCCTTTAATGCAGTTCTATTGACATACTGGAAAAATGAACCTCTTCCAAAGAGATCAATATCCTGGCTATAGGGGTGTAAAGGATCATCATATTCTTCACCAGTGGCCAATTGAAAATAATCCCTTCTCAAAACCTGCAGCTCCAGCTCATTTATCTTTACAAGCTCCTGTATTTTATCTCTCTTTTCCTGAAGGTTTGTATGCCTGGAAACTAGGAACAAGAACAGGATAAAAGCCACCAGGGCGATCAATACCGCGATTTTCCAGGTATCAAAGAAATAGTAGATCCCAAAGGCAGCCCCCAGGAAAACAATTAGACGAACAATGCTGGAGATATTCAGCTGTTGATTCGCTTTTTTTAAATATTCCTCCTGTTGCTTTTTTTCCTGATTGTAAAATTCGTAGGCTGTCATTAATGAATTTAAATGTTATAAACTTTCGAGCTCTTTCTGAACCTTTTTTGGAAGACTTAAAAGAACCAGTTCATAGGAATGATCGATAAGGCCGAAGATAAGAGATTTTGAAAGACCGGCATCGGGAATAACTGTATTCCAATGCTTTTTATTCATATGATAACCGGGTAAAATATTATCTGGATATTCCTCCCGAAGCTCGACCACCTTTTCAGGATCACATTTTAAATTTACCTTTAAAGGAACCTCATCCAACCCGGTCAAAGCAAAAATTTTACCTTTTACTTTAAAAACAAGAGTATCGGGACCAAAAGGAAGCTCTTCTGTTACTCCTCTTTTGGTAAGGCAATAGTTGCGCAGAGTTTCAATGTTCATATTTGGAAATATCGTAAATGTTGGGAAATTAATTTGAAGCAGTAATTTACCTGCTTAATGTAATTTCGGCTGGTCCTTAACATCTGTTGTAAGCGCCGTATAGTCCAGTTTCCAACCTATAGTTTCGACGATCTTCTCTATTAGTAAAATAGTACCCAAAGCTTCCTGACGAGCTTTCTCAATCAATCCGCTTTGAGGGATCTTATCCACAATATGCTTTTTTGCATCCCGGTTAATATCTGTAAGGTCTGATGTGGTAAAAGGATTCGCCCAGCCTTCTCTCTTGTCATAATACTTGAAATCGGTTTCTACAGTAAGCAGTTCGGGTTGAGGAAAATTGGTAAGTATGATCTTTTTAGCTTCGTTATCACTTTTCATCCTTATTTTGCTGAGATCAAAACCTATGTGAGCCTTTGCAGTGATAAGTACAATTGCTTTTTTCTTACCAAGGATAAGGCTCATATACTTCTCCTTAAGATTTTCGTAATGGTAAATCTCAGAAAAATCCCCTTCCACAGTGATGAACTTGCACACGCTTTTAATTTTATCCATCAGGATAACCGATTGTTCATCGGCACTTTCCCTGTTGCGATATTTATTAAAACGTGCAAATATGAAATAAGCCGCTATGGCTCCCGCCGCAAGTCCTATAAAAAGTAACTCCATACTTCAAATATAATGAAAATCAGCCGTTGCAGCTGTTAACCCACAATGTTTACGATCTTTCCGGGAACTATTATTACTTTCTTAGGGGTTCTTCCTTCCAGCTGTTTTTGCGTTTTTTCATTTTCCATAACCTCTTTTTCAATTTCCTTCGCACTTAGATCCAGCGGCAGCTCTAACGTAAACCGCATCTTTCCGTTAAAAGAAATTGGATATTCCTTCGTGCTTTCAACCAGATATTTCTCCTCAAAAATCGGGTAATCTACTGTACTTACTGAACCTGAATATCCTAATCTCTCCCATAACTCTTCTGCTATATGAGGAGCATAAGGAGCTATAAGCACCGTCAAAGGTTCCAGCACTTCCCGTTGATTACATTTTTGTGCAGTGAGCTCATTTACACAAATCATAAATGTGGACACGGAGGTGTTGAAACTAAAAGCTTCTATGTCTTCCGTGACTTTTTTAATCGTTTTATGAAGAGTTTTTAAGGATTCTGCCGATGGTTTTTCATCTGAAACGCGAAAAGAAAACTCCCCTCCTTCGGAGGTGCCGGGGGAGGAATGATAAAGTTTCCAGAGCTTCTTTAAAAAGCTGTGAACACCGGTAATACCGGCAGTGTTCCAAGGTTTTGCCTGTTCGAGTGGCCCAAGGAACATTTCGTACATCCTCAAAGTATCTGCACCATATTGCTTACAAATCTCATCGGGATTAACGACGTTATACTTGGATTTGGACATTTTTTCAACCTCACGGCCAACGACGAAAATGCCTTTGTCTTCGGTAATAAAAACTGCATTTTCAAATTCAGGACGCCATTTTTTAAAAGCTTCAATGTCCAGTTCATCTGAAAAATTCACCAGGGAAACGTCTGCGTGAATAGGTTGTACAGATTTGTCGCCGACAAGATTTTTAGAGATGAGAATATTTTCTCCTTCAAGACGATAAACAAATGCACTCTGCCCGAGGATCATTCCCTGGTTAATCAGTTTCTTAAATGGTTCTTCCACGGTGACCATTCCACGGTCATAAAGAAATTTTGTCCAGAATCTTGAATACAATAAATGGCCTGTAGCATGTTCGCTACCACCAATATAAAGATCCACATTCTCCCAGTACTGCTGGGCTTCTTTAGAAACAAACCGCTCCTGATTATCGGCATCCATGTACCTGAAAAAGTACCAGGAACTTCCTGCCCACCCGGGCATGGTGTTTAGTTCCAAGACCCCTCCACCCCCATTGGGGGAACTTTCAAATTCTTCCTTAGAAACTACCTGCTTCTTTTCCTCATCCCAATACCATTTTTCTGCTCTTCCTAATGGTGGCTCGCCCTCTTCTGTAGGAAGGTATTTTTCTACCTCCGGAAGGCGCAGTGGCAGGCATTCTTCAGGAATGGGGTGTGGTTGCCCGTTTTTATAATAGATTGGAAACGGTTCTCCCCAGTAACGCTGCCTGGAAAAAACGGCATCCCGTAATCTATAATTGGTTTTTCCTTTTCCCTGCCCTAGCTTCTCAAGCTCTTCAATAGATTTAGGCAAAGCTTCCTTATAGCTTAAACCCGAAAGAAAATCTGAATCTTTAATTACAGCTTCTTCTTTTCCTGTAAATGCTTCATGGGAAATATCTGCATTGGCAAAAATGTTTTTAATAGGAATTCCGAAATGTTTAGCGAAATCATAATCCCGTTGGTCTCCACAGGGAACAGCCATCACCGCCCCGGTTCCATAACCTGCCAGGACATAATCTCCAATCCAGATTGGAACAGGTTCTTTAGTAAAAGGATGTTCGGCATACGCGCCGGTAAAAACTCCGCTTATCGTCTTCACATCGGCCATTCTCTCGCGCTCGCTTCTTTTAGCGCTCGCCTGGATGTAAGCTTCCACCTCTTCTCGTTGCTCCTCGGTAGTAATTATTGGAACCAGGTCATGTTCAGGAGCCAGTGTCATAAATGTTACTCCAAAAATGGTGTCTGGTCTTGTTGTGAAAACCTTAATAGATTGGTGTGTTTTTTGAGAATCATCCTCTCCCCGGCCCTCTCCAGCGGAGAGGGAGTCTAATTCGGAAACTATTCTTCTACAAACACCATTAACATCTTTAAGTATTTCCTCATTAGAAAATCTTAAAAACCTGTAGCCAAATTTTTCTTCTAATTTAAGCTGCCTTTCTTCATCTGCCTGTTTCTGAAACTGGTGTATTTCGCCATCAATTTCTATTATTAATTTTTTTGAAAGGCAGACAAAATCTACTATGTAGTTGTCTATTGGATGCTGCCTTCGAAATTTTTCATCCAGCTTTTTAGCTTTTAATTTTTTCCAAAGAATTTCTTCCTCTGCGGTAGGATTTTTGCCCATCTCTTTTGCCCTCCTTAAAAGTTCTCCGGAAATAGCTGGGTTACCTGTAAGGTAGCCTGGAGAAGTTCCCTCTTTTCGCCCCCTTCCCTCTGGGAAGGGCTGGGGTTGGTATGAGGCTAGAATGGGGAATTCCACCATCGCCCCAACCGATTTCCCTATCCAGTTGCGCTGACTTTCCTTTAAGCTCTCACTCCAGTCAATTTTATCAAGATCTGCACGCAATCTTTCGGCGTAGGCAGAAATTCTCATGCTCCACTGGGTCATTTTTTTCCGGACCACAGGATATCCACCCCGTTCTGAAACTCCATTTACTATTTCATCATTAGCCAACACGGTTCCTAATTGAGGACACCAGTTAACTTCAGCTTCGGCCAAATAAGTCAGCCTGTATTGCAGTAAGATCTGCTGTTTTTCTTCTATAGAAAAAGAATTCCATTCTTCTGAAGAAAAAGCTTTTACATCATCATCACAAACTGCTTTTACTTTTTTATTTCCTTCCGAAGAAAAGATCTCCTCAAGATCTGAAATTGGTCGTGCTTTATCTTCATTGGTGTCATACCAGGAATTGAAAAGCTCAATAAAAATCCATTGTGTCCATTTATAATATTCGGGATCGCTGGTGCGAACTTCCCTGCTCCAGTCAAACGAAAAACCAATTTTATCCAGCTGCTCCCGGTACCTTTTAATATTCTCTTCGGTAGTAATAGCAGGATGTTGGCCGGTTTGTATTGCATATTGCTCTGCCGGCAGGCCAAAACTGTCATATCCCTGGGGATGAAGCACATTAAATCCTTTATGCCGCTTGTAACGTGCATAGATATCACTTGCTATATATCCTAATGGATGCCCCACATGTAAACCTGCTCCCGAAGGGTAGGGAAACATATCAAGAACATAGAACTTATTCTTAGTGGAAGAATTTGAAGCTTTAAAAGTCTGGTTAAGGGACCAGTACCTTTGCCATTTCTCTTCAATCTTATTAAAATGGTAACTCATTGTTAAATTTTCTGAATAGCTGCAAATTTACAATTTTATACTTCTTAAAGAGGTCAATTTGAATGGGAAAACATCAAAGTTTTCGGGCTTTCTGTTCCATAGGAAGAAGGCATTCGTAAATAAGTTTATTGGCAGGAGTTTCTATTCCCAAACGCTGACCTTCTTTTACAATGAATCCGTTAAAATTTTCAAGTTCAGAAGGTTTTGCTTCCATTATATCGCGTTGAGTAGATGCAGTGGTTTCGTATGGCAGGTTATTTATATTATCAAAAACCTTACTAACATGTTCTTTGGTTAATTTAATATTTTTAGCATTGGCCACCTGTAAAATCTCATTGGCCGTTTTCTGCATCATTCCGTACAAATATTCACTATCCCTCATCCTGCCAACAGATACTCTGGTCAATCCTCCAATGCCACTGATGGTAACTATGAATAAAAATTTCTTCCATATCTCGAGCTGAATATCCTCAGGTATCGAATTTTTTATTTCCGATCTATTAAATATCTCCTGTAAAACCTGGGTTCTTTGGCTTCGGGAATTATCTACTTCTCCAAAAACAATTTCAGGCTCAAAGGCGACGTGTTTTATTCTACCGGGAGCATCAATAAAACTTACGATCCTGCACAATCCTGCAATTACATTACGTTCAGGAAGAACTTTAAGTAATTCCTCAACGTTATTTGCTCCGTTTTGAAGTGGCAGCACAATTGTAGATTTTTTTATAACACTTTTTAAAACATTTGCTGCTTCACTAATCTGCCAGGACTTCACCCCAAGAATTACAAGATCGGGTTTGGGAAACTCTTCAGTATCATCGGTAACTATTTTGGGAAAAACTGTAAAATTTCCGGTAACACTCTTAACTTCCAAACCTTTTTCCCTTATAGCCTCCATATGTTTTCCCCGGGCGAACAAACTCACGCTATAACCTGCCTTTGCGATCTTTCCGCCAAAATATCCACCTACTCCACCAACCCCTAAAATGAGAATTTCCATAGCTTGTTTTCTCAAATATATCCATTAAAGAATAAAATATAAACTTTGAACGTTTTAAAGATTGAGTATCGTTAACTTTCTTATTTTTACACAAAATTTCGCAACCGCTCTATGAGTACATCTTTTGAAAAGTATCAAAAACGTAGATTGATATCCTCCTATTTTTCTGTAGTTATAAGTATTGCACTTGTACTTTTTTTATTGGGATTACTGGGCCTGTTGGTTTTAAATACTAAAAAAGTAGCCGATCATTTTAAGGAGCAGATAGCACTTACGGTTTATTTAAAAGATAATGCCAAGGAGGTGGAGATCGAGCAACTTAAAAAGACCCTTGCACTTGCCGAATATACCAAGACCAGTGTTTTTATTTCTAAAGAAGATGCTGCCGAGGAACACAGTAAAGAAATAGGTGAAGATTTTATGGAATTCCTTGGTTATAATCCCCTGCAGAATTCTATAGATGTTTATATGAAGGCTGATTATGTGTCGCCAGATCAAATTGATAAAATAGCAGGAGATATAACTGAAAAATCTTTTGTTGATGAAGTAGTTTATGATAAACCACTAATCTCCCTGTTAAATGATAATGTGAAAAAGATTAGCTTCTGGATATTGGTAATTAGCGGGATCTTTACTTTCATCGCTGTGTTGCTTATCAACAGCTCCATAAGGCTTGCCGTATACTCCAAACGCTTTATAATTAAAACAATGCAAATGGTGGGAGCCACAAAAAACTTTATAAGAAGCCCGTTTATCTGGCAAAGTGTAAAGCTTGGGATTATTGGCGCAGTACTGGCACTAACTGGCATGGCCATTGTGCTTTATTACCTCAACAGCAGCTTTCCAGAATTGGAATTACTAAGCGATATCAGCCTGTTATCGGCTCTTTTTGTTGGCATTTTCTTTATGGGAATTTTTATTACCTGGTTAAGTACATTTTTTGCCACTTCAAGATTCCTGAATTTGAAGACCGATGAATTGTATTATTAAAATTTAGAATTAAAGTTTATTATAATGAGCAAAAACAAAAAGCCTTTACATAAACAAGATCTCAATTTTGTCTTTGGGAAAAAGAATTATATAGTAATGTTCATAGGACTTGCGGTAATTGCTCTTGGTTTTATTCTTATGGCCGGTGGCGGTAGTGAAGATCCCAATGTTTTTAATGAGGCTATCTATAACTTTCAAAGAATAAGGCTTGCACCAACACTTGTCCTTATTGGTTTCGGGATTGAAGTTTACGCTATTCTGGTAAAACCCGAAAAAAAATAAATGGATTATTTTCAAGCTGTAGTACTGGCCATCGTTGAGGGCCTTACGGAGTTTTTACCCGTTTCCTCTACCGGTCACCTCATCATCGTTTCTTCTTTTTTTGGAATAGCACAGGAATCCTTTACTAAATTATTTACTATAGTTATTCAGTTAGGGACTATACTATCTGTATTGGTGCTTTACTGGAAAAGGTTCTTTCAAAGTATAGATTTTTATCTGAAATTATTTGTGGCATTTTTACCGGCTGTAGTACTGGGATTATTATTCAGCGATCTTATAGATGAGTTGCTGGAAAGTCCTTTGGTAGTTGCTATTTCCTTAATTATTGGAGGTTTTATTCTTCTGAAGGTTGATGAATGGTTCAAATCTTCTTCGGAAGAAAAAATTTCCTACCTCACCGCTTTAAAAATTGGTTTTTTCCAAACACTGGCAATGGTGCCGGGAGTTTCCCGAAGTGGCGCTTCCATAGTTGGTGGTATGACCCAGGGATTGTTAAGAACCACAGCAGCTGAATTTTCTTTCTTCCTTGCCGTTCCCACAATGCTGGGAGCTACTCTTAAAAAAACTTACGATTACTACCAGGATGGTTTCGTGTTAAGTTCAGAGCAAATCAACCTGTTGATCATAGGAAATGTAATAGGTTTTTTAGTGGCAATTTTGGCAATTAAATCATTTATAGGTTATTTAAGTGAACATGGTTTCAAAGTTTTTGGGTACTACAGGATCATTTTCGGGATATTTATTTTTGTATATCATTATTTTATTAATCCTTTAACAGTAATATAATGGAGGCCGAAGATTTTAAGGAAGGCCGGGTATTATTATTTGATAAACCACTCAACTGGACCTCATTTCAGGTAGTTAATAAAGTAAGGTGGTTAATAAGGAAAAGCCTTAAGATCAAGAAAATTAAAGTAGGCCATGCAGGAACCCTGGATCCTTTAGCTACAGGATTGTTGATAATTTGCACCGGGAAATTCACAAAGAAAATTGACGAATACCAGGGGCTTGTTAAAGAGTATACAGGAACATTTACCTTAGGAGCTACTACTCCTTCCTTCGATCTTGAAACAGAAATAAATGAAACTTTTCCTGTTGAGCATATTACTGATTCCCAGCTTCACGAAACCACAAAGCTTTTTATTGGAGAAATAGATCAAATTCCTCCTGTTTTTTCTGCACTTAAAAAGGATGGAAAGCGTTTATATGAATATGCAAGAAGCGGCGAAGAGATTGAAGTAAAATCGCGAAAAGTAGAAATTTCTGAATTTGAGATTACGGGAATTGAAATGCCAACTGTACATTTTCGGGTAGTATGCAGTAAAGGAACTTATATACGCAGTCTTGCCAATGATTATGGAAAAGCATTAAATTCCGGCGCTCATTTATCTGAACTAAGACGAACAAAAATAGGAGCGTTTAAAGTAGAGGATGGCACAGATATAGAGACATTTGAAAATTCGTTACCTTGACTTAAATTCTTTTACCGCAGGGTTGTATTTATTTTATGGATTTTTTTGACAGACATAAAGCCTTAATTATTACTCTGCTCCTCTTTGGGATCATCTTCCTTGGTTTATACAATTTTAATTTATCCAACAGCAACCAGAAGACCAGCGAAATGCTGATTGATCTGGAATCTTTGAAAGCAATGGAGGAAGCAAAAGAAACCCCTCCCGAATCTGAAGAGCCACCACAGGAGCCACCGAGATCCACCGTCAGGACCCACCAGGCATTTAACGAAAACCAGGAGGAGAGATCTTCAAATTTTGACCAGCAACTCAACGAAATTTTTCAAAAGAATAGTGCTGAGAGAGAGGAAACCAGTGAAAATAATTCATCAGGAAATACCGGAACATTTAATACTGGCAGTAAAGCAGAAAAGCCGGTACAAAAAAGATCTGATGGCAATAATACCTCAGCCCAAACTTCAACAAAGTCGGGCGGAATAAGAAATACTGCTATCAGTGCTTCGTCGCAGGGAAGAACTGCGGTGAGCAGTCCAAATCCCGTTTACACCTGTGATGTGGAAGGAAAAGTGGTGATAAACATAAGTGTTGATGCTAATGGCAGGGTAACTTCTACTTCTTTAAATAAGGCCAGTTCCACTACAACTAATGAATGTCTTATTGAGCAAGCGATGCAATATGCAAACGAATCAATATTCAGCAGTTTAGCAGGAAGAAAATCCCAGCCGGGGACAATTACCTATTATTTTAAACCCTAGACTATGCAAGCAAAAAACCGGTGTGGCTGGTGTAAAGGAGATGCACTTTACGAAAAGTATCACGATGAAGAATGGGGCGTGCCATTATATGATGAAGACGGCATTTTCGAATTCCTGATACTGGAAACTTTTCAGGCGGGATTAAGCTGGATCACGATCCTTAGAAAAAGAGAAAATTTCAGAAAGGCATTTGACAATTTTGATTACAAAAAAATTGCAAGATATTCCGAAGAAAAAATAGAAGAGCTGCTGCAGGATTCCGGGATAGTTCGAAATAAACTGAAGATTCGTGCAACGGTTTCTAATGCCAAAGCTTTTATGGAAATTCAAAAAGAGCATGGAAGTTTCAGTAAATATATCTGGAGTTTTGTAGATCATAAACCCATTCAAAATAAAGTTAAAGATTATAAAAAAGCTCCTGCAACTACAGCTGTAAGTGATAAATTGAGTAAAGATTTGAAGAAAAGAGGTTTCAAGTTTGTGGGTTCTACCGTAATGTATGCCCATATGCAGGCAACCGGTATGGTAAATGATCACGAAATTACCTGTTTTCGACATAATGAAGTACAAGTTCCTTCCCCCGCTTAACTATTAAATAATTGTTTAGAATGTCTATTTCTTTCATAAGAAGTAATTTAATTTTATTCGTTATAATAATATCTTTTTCCGGGAGAGCTCAGGAAAAAGATTTTGCTGTCTTCCTTGAACCTGAAATTGCTGTGGGAATAGATCCCGATAATCCCTGGGCATATAGTTTTGGAGTCGCTAACCGGAATATTGTCTACAATGAGAATAAATTTCAGGTAGATACAAGATTTATTGAGCTTTCGCATTTCACAGGCTATAGCCTTAACGATAACCAGGAAATTGGAATTGGGATCAGGTATCGATTTGAAGAAAGTTTTGTTGAGAACCAGGATAACGAAATACGCTTTTTACAGGAATATGAAAATTCCAGATCCTATAACTATTTTGAGCTCTCGCACAGATTTCGAATAGAGGAAAGGTTCAGGGAAATCACAAGCTTTAGGGGACGTTACCAGCTATCTTTAGAATTTCCTTTGGACGGGAGCAGCGAAAATCAGGAGTTTACTCTGGAGACAGCTACAGAGTCCTTATGGAGCTTAGGAAAAGATGAACTGCCGGAGTTGGCGCAACGTATAAGCTTGGGTTTGGGAGCTAATTTAAATCAAACAACTTCTGCTTCATTTGGTGTTCAGTTCAGGTATGAAGATTATACTCACGATCCAGAAACTGAGCTTTTTATTTTCACAGGTTTAAATTTAAAAATTTAATTTTTTGGTGTTTACCTTAGAAATGCCAAAAATTCTTCCCGGGAAATTTCTTCTGCACCAAGGCTGGCAAGGTGATCTGTGTAAACCTGGCAATCAATTAGTTTTACACCTTTAGTTTGAAGGTTTTCCACCAGTTTAATAAATCCGTATTTAGAGGCATTACTTTCCCGGGAAAACATACTTTCCCCGCAAAACACTTTCTTTGCCTCAAGGTAAATTCCATAAAGACCGCCAACAAGATCATCACCATTCCAGACTTCTACAGAAATTGCAATTCCTAATTTATGAAGCTGCAGGAAAGCCTGCCGAAGCTCATCGGTAATCCAGGTACTGTCCTGACCTCTTCTATTAATTGCCGCACAATTCTTTATCACCTCACCAAATTCTTTGTTGAAGCTAACGGTAAAAGCATCCTTTTTTAAAAGCTGCTTCATGCTTTTAGAAACTTTCAGCTTTTCAGGGAACAAAACCATTCTTGGATTGGGACTCCACCAAATAATAGGTTCAGAACTGTCATACCAGGGAAATATTCCATTATTATACGCTCTTATCAATCGTTGAGTAGAAAGATCGCCGCCAACAGCTAAGATCCCATCCTTAGTAGCAGTTTCTACTGGTGGAAAGTCATCATAAGGACCTAAAAATCTCAATTTTCAGTGATTATAAGTTACAGAAAAGCCTGAAGACTCGCTCGTCATCAGGCTTTAATTCCAATAGTTTTTATTCCTAGAATGGAAGATCGTCGTAATCTTCGTCATTTAGATCCTGCGCAGGCTCAAATTGATCTGCCGGTGGTGGAACGTTAGATCCTCCCTGGTTTCCAGCCTGTAAATTTTCTATTCTCCAACCCTGAATGGAATTGAAATATTTTGTTTCACCCTGTGGATTAACCCATTCGCGGCCTCTAAGATTAACACCAATCTTTACAGGTTGACCAACCTGAAAATTATTTAGAAGATCTGTTTTATCCTGAACAAATTCCACCATAATGTGCTGTGGATATTGCTCTTCTGTAGTTACCACTACTTCTCTTTTTCTAAACCCGTTACTCCCGAAGGTTTGGGTTTCGCCAATCATCTTGATTTTACCTTGTACTTCCATTTTAATATTTTTTTGCTAATAATAATTTCCAGGCTGTTGCCGTATCGTTGTTTTCTAAATATTCCTGAGCTTTCTTATGTATTTTTTGCTCATTCCCGGAGTTTATCAGTTCCTGTAATTGAGGATCACCCGAAATATAATTTTTCACTTCTTCTTCTCCAGGCAGCACCTCAACATTTCCCAGTCTCCCCAGGTCATTACCTGTTAATACCTTACTATTTCTTATTTCTTCAGCTATGCTGTCTACTCCTATTCCCAAACTTGATAAAGGCTTAGGAACTTCAAACATACCTAAATTTGCGCGGGAATACCAATTTCCTCCCATTCTCGCAACCTGATCGATTTTATGTTGATCAATAAATCCTTCCTCATCAAGAATTGATTCGTGAAAATGCATTTTTACTACCTCACAAATCACCAGGTTTCCTGCACCGCCTTCATTGCCCAATTCAATAATATTAGTAATCCTGCATTCAAATTGCGCGGGGGATTCCGCTACTCTAAAAGGTTTAACAACATCAGATTTCAGCATTGTAAATCCTGCCTTCTCAAATTCATTTACTCCTTCACCATATTCGGTACTTGAAAGAGACATTTGTTGAACCATATCAAAATTCACAATATTTATTACTACCTCTTTTGTAGCTTTTGAATTCAAAAAAGTATGCTTCACCGTATTATCTCTTCCCCTTCTTGCAGGTGAAAAAACAAGTACGGGTGGATTAGCACTAAACACATTAAAGAAGCTGAAGGGAGATAAGTTGGGACGCCCTTCTATATCGACAGTACTTGCAAAAGCGATAGGTCTTGGACCTACAGCACCCAGCAAATACTGATGCCTTTTTCCTGTGCTAATTTCTTTTGGATCAATGGAAAGCATTGTAAAATTTTTGACAAAGGTAACGAATAGCCACAGCAATGAAAAACCAACTTCCAACAATAATATTAACAGAAAACGGTTATCTTTAATTTACTAAACGAGTTTCATGAATTTTACTGACGAACGAAGCTTAGGCCGTTGGTTTATTATTATCTCTTCTTTATTTATCGTAGGACTTATCTTATGGAATACCTCCATCTTTTTTGAACGACTCAAAGAAGATGAGCGAGACAAAATGGAAATATGGGCCTCAGCCCAGGCTTTTTTAGCTCAAACCGATAATGAGACTGAAATTGCTCTTACCCTGCAGGTGATTAACAGTAATACCACAATTCCAACTATTTGGGTAGATGAAAATGGTGCTGTTATAGATACTATGAACCTTCCTGAAGAGATTGAACAGGATGAAGAAAAGGTAAGAGAGTATCTTGAAAAAATTAGTGATGAAAATGAACCTATACCCATTACGCTTGGGGAAAATCAAGTTCAGAAATTATATTATGGGGATTCCCCTCTCTTAACCAAGATCAAATATTATCCAATAGGGCTAATGTTGATCATTTTCCTGTTTATTGGAGTTGTTTATTTCTTTTATACCACCACAAAATCCAGCGAACAAAACAAACTGTGGGCAGGGATGGCAAAAGAAACTGCTCATCAAATTGGAACACCACTATCCTCGTTAATTGGTTGGACTGAAATTTTAAAAGAGGAAAATGTAGATCAATCCTACATTCTCGAAATTGAAAAAGACGTAGACAGGCTAAAGACCATTACTGAAAGATTTTCTAAAATTGGTTCTGCCCCAATCCTTACTAAAACCGAATTAGTACAGGCAACAAGGGAGAGTTTCCACTATTTAAAAACCAGAAGTTCCGATCTTATCGATTTTAACATTAATACTCCCTATTCCCCGGTTTACGTTAATCTAAATACCTCTCTTTACAGCTGGACAATAGAAAATCTTGTTAAGAATGCAATTGATGCCATGCGGGGAAAAGGAAAACTAATTATAGAAATAAAACAGGATATAAATTGGGTCTATGTGTATGTTAGGGATACAGGAAAAGGAATTCCCAAAAGTAAATTCAACCTGATCTTTGAACCGGGTTATACTTCCAAAAAACGCGGATGGGGTTTAGGACTTTCGCTGTCTAAGAGAATAATCGAAAAATATCACAACGGAAGAATTAAAGTTTATCACAGCGAGATCAACAAAGGAACCACGTTTCAAATTGCTTTAAGAAAACTACCCAACGCTTGATTTAAGAAGAAGCTGAGTAAGAAGTAATTTTGCCATTTTTTATAAGAAAAGGATTTTCTGCAAGGTCCAGGATTTCCTCTTTACTATCTGAATATGCCTCAATTAATTTAAAAGGTTCTCCATTAAAATGTTCATTCAGCCGGTCCACCTTCTCCTCATTTTTACACGCCAGGCCATCGATTACATATTTACCGTTCTCGTAGTTAGCCTTGGTCGCAATTAATAAATCAATAGGATAAAGGTCAAATAAAGGTTTGACGTATAATTCTATACCTCCTGTAATGCATATTATTTTAAATCCCTGGCGTTTTGCAGCATCAAACCTGCTTATCAAATTATTATTGAAATTTTTAGGATATTCCCTCGCCCAATATTCCCGAGCTAACTCCTCCACTTTGTAAGGCGGAAAATCATTTAAATACCTGAAAAAGTTTTCCTTGAAATCGGTTTTGTTAATAATATTCAGAGTGGACAAAAGCTGAAAGTAAAGCATTTGACCTAAATATTTTATCCGTTTTGGCCGCTTCTTCAGAATAAATTTATAGAATTCAGTTTTTGAGCTTTTATTGTAAAAAGTGCCATTAAGATCAAAAACTAAAACCTTCACCTCATTATTTCCCGCCATTTTTTCCTTTTTGTTGATTCCCAAATCATATTCAATAGAAGAATCAAGGGAATGCCTGAAGAGCTAAGATATTCAAAATGAGGAATTAAAAAATGCGGTTTAACTATAGCTTTGCATAATTTGTTTTAGATCATCGGGTATAGAATAGGTTTTGCCAATATTAAAGTCATAGCATACTGCTACATCCCTTCCCTCTGCACATAATTCTCCATTCTCATTCAGGATAATATGATCTACTGCAAAACTGCTGTTCTTTAAGTATGCCAGTTTAGTTTTAATTATAGCTTTCCCGGGATAATAAAGAGATTTTTTAAAATCGCAGTGGGTTGACACTAACATAGGGCCTCGGTTTGTTTCTTCATAAATTCGTGATAAGCCGGTAGCTTCCCAAAAATTAACTCTTCCCGATTGCATAAATTTAATAAACGTGAGATTGTTGACGTGTTTATACATATCGAGGTCGCTCCAGTCTATCCTTAATTCCAGGCTTAACTTATAATCAAAATCTCCCATTACATATTCGCATTGATATCCCTCGCAAGCTTCTCAAATTCTTCCTTAGATAAACTTTCCTTTTTTGAAAAGCTCATATCACCCATACTGTTCAAAGGAATAAGATGCACATGTACATGTGGGACCTCCAGACCAATTACAGCCATTCCAACTCTTTTGCAGGAAACGGTTTTCTCTAAAGCTATAGCTACTTTTCGGGAAAACTCCATAAGCTCAGCATAGGTTTCTTTTTCAAGATCAAAAATCTTATTTACTTCCTGTTTAGGAATACATAGCGTGTGACCCTTTGCATTAGGATTAATATCCAGGAAAGCAAGGAACTTATCATCCTCTGCTACTTTATATGCGGGAAGCTCTCCATTGATGATCTTTGTAAACAGTGTTGCCATAATTATATAATTATATTAAGATTAAAAATAAAAAATCCTTTTCAAAGCTTGTTTTAAAGCTATTGAAAAGGATCATGATTTAAAAAAAGGAAATTTACTCTCTCCAGATCTTTAGAATTTCAAATTTCATTGTTCCGTTAGGCACGGTGATCTCTGCTGTATCACCTTCTTTTTTACCTAATAAACCTTTTCCTATGGGAGAATCTACAGATATTTTACCCGATTTTAAATCGGCTTCACTTTGAGCCACCAATTTGTAGGTAACTTCCATTTTATTAGTTTGATTTTTTATTCTCACCAGGGAATGAACCAGTACTTTCGAAGTATCTAGTTGAGATTCATCAATTAGCCGTGCATTAGAAACAATTTCTTCCATTTTAGAAATTCTCATTTCCAATAATCCCTGGGCTTCTTTTGCGGCATCATATTCTGCGTTTTCACTAAGATCACCCTTGTCTCTTGCTTCTGCAATCGCTTCTGATGCTTTTGGCCGTTCCACGTCCCTAAGCTGGTTTAGTTCATCTTTAAGTTTTTTTAAACCTTCAGCGGTGTAATAAGATACTTTGCTCATAACTATTTCGTTTAATTATCTAAACCGAAAAATTTTCTATTTTTCAGCTATATAATATTAATTCTATTTTAACTGATTTAAAGGGACCTAAACTCCAAAACGGCAGGCCCGGCGGGATCAAAAAAAGATTTTTTCTTTATGTAAGAATGTACTTTAATCATATCATTAAATACAAAAAATCCCTTACAAGACGGGATTTTATCTAAACAAATATATAAAAATTAAAATGTGAAAGCAATTAAAATCTTAAGCAGGAACTATTCTCAATATCTGGTAAAAATTATCATTCTCTTTTTCATATTCCCTCTGCTTTTCTCGTGCAGCGAAGATGATATTTCACAAAATAACAACCCTTACCTTACCAATTTAAGTTTTAATCTGCAATTAAACCTTAATCTTCCGGAGTATAACCGGCTTAATTTTCCCGGCAACAGTTATGTGACCTACAACCAGGGAATTAATGGGGTGGTTGTTTACAACATAAATAATAACCAGTACACAGCTTTTGAGCTAAGCGATCCAAACCACCCTCTTACAGGATGTTCAAAATTAACAGTGCAGGGAGTAATCGCCACTTGTAGTTGTGATGACGGAAATAGCTATAATATAATTACGGGGGAACTGTCGCAGGGAACGGGGCAATATTCTTTAAAGCCATACCGCCTTCGAAAAAGCGGAAGTATTATAGAAGTATTTAATTAACCGGTCTTCGTTAAGTAAAAGAAGACCGGCTCTAATTAAAGTTTTAAAGTTATACCTGCAAGGAAGTTAATTCCGGCTTGTGGATAAAAGCCTGCTCCTTCAATCGTGGTAATAGTTCCCGGGTTGGAAAAATCATCATCATAAGTAAAGAAATATCCGTTTGAAACATATTTCTCATTGAAGATGTTGTTGATCAATCCCGAGAAAACTACAGATTTGAAAAAAGGAACATTTTGTAGCTCGTAAAAAATATTAATATCGTTGAGAAAATACCCGTCCAATCGGGAAACTTCGCTGTCGATATTACCCATATATTGCTCCCCGACATATTTCGACAACAAACCTATTTGTAAATTCCTTAAAGGCTGATATATAAACATATTGGAAGCAACGACTGCCGGGGAAAAGGAAATATTTGTTTCTCCAAGATTTTGAAGCTCCCCGTCTATTGAAACTACAAAATCCCGATTTTTGTTTGAGCTCAACGCTAAAGTTGGCACTACTTTAAGATCTTCAGCTAAACGAATATCTGCTTCAAATTCAACTCCCAATCTATAACTACTACCGCTGGTGGTTCTCAAAGGAGCTCCCACATCGTTTAATTCACCAGATAGCACAAGTTGGTCCTCATAATCCATATAATAGATATTGGTATTTACTTTAACTTTTTCAGTATTGTACCTCCAGCCCAATTCAAAATCATTCAGTTTTTCAGCAGTAGTAATTCCTTCTTCAAAATCGTTTCTCGTTGGCTCCCTGTGCGCCCTTCCAAAGTATGCAAAAAGCTGGTTAGCCTCGTTAAGCTGGTGGCTTACTCCCATTTTAGGATTAAAAAAGCTGAAGGTTTTATCAACATCAATTGGAACAACATCTGAAGTTATTCCTCCTGTTTGGTAACCAATAAACCTCCCTTGTAAATCTCCAAATACCTGCCATCTATTATTGATCCTAAAAGTAGCTTTAGAAAAAACTGTGGTTTCATTTTTCGTAGCATCGCTGAAGTAGTACCTGTCACCAATTTCTGAATTTGAAGCAAACCGTGCCCAAATAACTTCCCCAAAATGATCGCCTTTATAATGGCTGAAAAATGCCCCCGATGATACCTCCAGGCGATTGGTTTTGTAGATTGCATTCGCATTGATTACGTAATAATCATTATCCAGCCATCTTCTGCGAATAAGATCTGTTCGGTTTATCATTTCTCCATCAACCGTAACAGGTTCGAAACCGTAGGTTGAAAAACGGTCATTTTCCCTGTACTGCTCAAAAAATCCTCGTCCATAAGTATAATTAAGCCCAAGATTGGTAGACCAGTTATTGTTATAGCGCTGGTTCCAGTGCAATTGATAATGATCCTGCTTATAATCATCAACTTCATTATCGTGAAACCTTGTATTTCCTGCAGCGTCGGTGAACATTCCTGCAGGGTTAAAAGTCCTGTCATTTTCGAGGGTTTCGGCATCAATCCCATACCAGGCCTGATAAGTAACTTCCTTTCCTCCAAAGGCTATGGCCTTGATAAGAGTGTTTTCATCCACATAAGAACCCTGGAGGAAATAAGATTGAAGGTCTGAGCTTGCGCGGTCTATATATCCGTCAGATTTTATAGTTGAAACTCTACCGGCTATTTCTAAGTGGTCGTTTAGCAGCCCGGTACTTAATTTTATATTGTGTCTGCGGGTATTAAAAGAGCCAATAGAATTTCCTATTTCAGCATAAGGTTCTTCAGAAACAGCATCGGTCAAAAAATTGATACTGGCTCCAAAAGCCCCCGATCCATTGGTCGAGGTTCCAACCCCTCGTTGCAACTGAAGGTTTTGAACAGAAGAAGAAAAATCGGGTAAATTAACCCAAAAAGTTCCCTGGCTTTCAGAATCATTGAACGGAATACCGTTTAACGTAACATTGACACGGGAGGCATCGCTACCTCTAATTCTTATATATGTATATCCAATTCCCGCACCGGCATCGGAGGTACTTACAACTGAAGGTAAATAGTTCATCAAAAATGGAATATCCTGGCCCAGATTTCTCTTCTCCAGCTCCTCACGGGTTAAATTAGAATGAGTTACGGGGGAATCTGCATCCACACGTACAGAGCGCACCAGTACTTCTCCAAGCACTTCTCTTTTAGCTTCTGTAGTATCTTGTGGTGCTTCCTGGGAAAATACCTGCATTATTGTTAGCAGGGCGGCAGGCAATAAAAATAAAAGTTTCATTCGTAAAATTATTATTACGAATAAAAGGGGCGATTATTCTTGAGTTATTAATTTAGTTAAAATGCATAAAAAATCCCTGATTAAGTTTCTCGAGCAACTTAAACAGGGTTCGATACACATTGTGATATTCCTAACGGAATATCTTTCCCTTGGCAGCATTACCTGCCCAGGTTCTTTGGGTATGATCTCAGCTTCTTTCTTTCGAAATTAGCACCCCTTTGAGATGTGCGGCAAATGTAATAATGTTTTTTCATTTATTAGACCTTCTTCCCTTTTAAAAAGAAATGGCGTAATTTTAGCTTTATTTAGGGAATGAAAAACACCAGACAATCCATAACCTTTAAAGTGGTAATAGGTTATCTTCTATTAGCTGCTGTCGCTGCTGTGGCAGTATGGTTCATCTATTCCCAGGTGCTAAAATTCTCATCCCTCTCCCGTTCCAACAATATCAATAATGAACAGCTGGTATTAGTAAGCGAAATTGCCACCGAGCTTTATGAAAGCGAAAGCATTGCCCGACGGTTTATTCATTCGGGAGATTCTACAGACTTAAGAAGATATACTTCTCATATTGAAGATATCCAGAGTAGTATAAACACCTTACGCCAATCGTACCAAGACTCTACTTTAAAAGTAGAATTGGACAGTATTTCTATTCTTTTAGCGAAAAAAGGAGATAATTTAGAGGAATTGCTTGATCTGCGGGCGAAGGACAGAAATACCAGTTATTATTCTGAAGTTATAAAACAACTTCGCAAAGTTGATGTTTCTTTTCGGGATCAATACCAAAACAGGTTTCGCGATTTAGAGCCTCATCAAAGGAAGGTGCTAATAAGATTACTGGAGTTTTCTCCTGAAAATACTCCCACTCCCCAAAAAAGTGCAGATTCATTGGTTATTGCTGTAAAAAATGTGCTTTCTGAACTTGAGCGGCAAAACCAACTATTTCGGCAAACTGTCCTATTAAAAGAAGAAGAAGTACTGGCCAATGACCTGGTTTTAAATGAACAGCTGCGTAATTTACTTTCAGCTATTGAGCAGGAAGAAAGACAGATATCACTGGAGCAGACAGAAGAATCACAAGCTATGCTTGCCGACGTTACGAGAATAATTATTCTTGTTGGCGCAGCCTGTATATTTATAATTCTGCTGTTTCTGCTTCTCATCATAAGGGATATATCCAGGAGCCAGCAGTACAGGGTAGAACTGGAAGAAGCCAAATCCTTTACTGAATCCCTTATGAAGCGGAGGGAAAAATTTATGGCCGCCATCACCCATGATCTTCGGTCACCACTAAATACTTTAATAGGGTATACAGAGCTAATCAGCAAAACCGAATTAGATAAAAAGCAGGGTCATTATCTGGGACACCTTAAAAAATCCTCGGAATATATCCTTCACCTGGTAAATGACCTTCTTGATCTTTCAAAACTGGAAGCAGGAAAAATGAATGTTGAAAATTTACCCTTTAATCCAAAGAACCTGCTGGAAGAAACATTTTTCAACACTATTCCTGAAAATGACAAAAAGAATTTAGAGCTGAAGGTTATTGCTTCCCCTGAAGCCGAGTGCAGTGTCCTGAGTGACCCCTTTAGAATTAAACAAATCCTTTCCAATTTAATTACCAATGCTTATAAATTTACCGAAGCAGGTAACATAACTGCCTCGGTTGATCTTGAAAAAAAGTCAGGAGATGATTACAAATTAATCTACTCTATTGAGGATACCGGAATTGGAATTTCTAAAGAAAATCAACAAATAATTTTTGATGAATTTTCGCAGGAGCATGGTGCAATAGAAAAATTATATGGAGGCACCGGGTTAGGATTGGCAATAACTAAAAGAATTACAAGGCTTCTAAAAGGAAATATTGATCTTGAGAGCGAACCTGGCACAGGTAGTAAATTTGTTGTTCGAATACCGGTGAAGATGCTGGTAAAAGAACCTGTCGCAGTAGAAAAACCAGAGGTTTCGGTTTATAATCTTAAAGGCAAGAATATTCTCGTGGTGGATGATGAAGCTTCTCAATTAGCTTTAAGCAAAGAGCTTATTAAATCTGTAGGAATGAGCTGTGACACTGCTGGGAATGGTGAGGATGCCTATCAAAAAATGAAACTTAAAAATTATAATCTTGTACTTACAGATATTCAAATGCCTAAAATGGACGGATATGATTTGGTTTTGGCGATTAAAAAGGATCCTGATTTATCCTCTACACCTGTTATAGCGGTTTCGGGAAGAACCAACATATCTACTGATTCTTATAAAAATGCTGGCTTTGCTGATAATCTTTTGAAACCTTATAAACCGGAAGATCTTCTTTTTAAAATTGGGAAAGCATTAAATCTTGAGCTTAAAAAAGCTGAGAACACCGAAAGTAATCAGGAATTGAATGGAGAGTTGTACACTTTAAATGAAATTAACCTTTTTACCGGAGAAGATCCAAAAGCTCTTACTGCCATTCTTTCTGCTTTTATTAACAGTACAAGGCTGAATATTGAGGAGATAAGAGCTTCCGCAGAAAATAATAATCCCGAGAGGATAGCACAAATTGCACACAGGATGCTCCCAATGTTCAAGCAGCTAAAGGCACAAAAAATTGTAAAACAACTGGAGAAACTGGAGAAAAGGGAAACATCCAATCCCAAGCCAAAATACCTGGATAAGCTGGTAGTTCAAATTGAAGAACTCTTACAGGAACTTGAAAAAGAAGTTACAGTTTAATATTGTATTGCTTAAGCTTGTTATAAAGCGTTTTTCTGTCTATAGAAAGAATTCTTGCAGCTTTACTTTTATTCCCATTTGCTTTTTCAAGAGCATCAAGAATTAAAGATTCCTCATTCTTATTCTTAAACAACCCATAATCCTCTTCCTCGTTTGGAGTATGTGCAACCTCATAAGGAAGAACTTTTAGCGGAATGGTTGAATCCTGGGTTAATAATACAGCTCTTTTCACCATATTTTTTAATTCCCTCAGGTTTCCCGGCCAGCTATATTTCTGAAAAGCCTCAATAGCTTCATCGCTAAATCCCACTACTTCTTTTTCGAGTTCATTATTGGCTTGGTCCAGGAAATTTTCTGCAAAAAGCATAAGATCTTCTCTTCTTTCCCTTAAAGCGGGAACTTGAATTGAAAATTCATTTAAGCGGTGATAAAGATCTTCTCTAAAATTTCCTTCTCTTACCGCTTTTGCAAGATCTTCATTGGTAGCAGTTACTACCCGAATGTCTACATTTATTTCTACATTACTCCCTACCGGTTTTATTTTTCTCTCCTGTAGCGCCCGCAGTAACTGCACCTGGAGATCATAACCTAAATTTCCAATTTCATCAAGAAAAAGGGTTCCTCCATTTGCAGCTTCAAAATGCCCTGTTTTATTCTGGATTGCGCCGGTAAAAGAACCCTTTATATGCCCAAAAAATTCACTTGAAGCAATCTCTTTGGGAATAGCTCCACAATCTACAGCAATAAAGGGTGCTCCTTTTCTTTTACTTTTATCATGAATACTTTTAGCCACCTGCTCTTTCCCGGTTCCGCTTTCACCCATTATCAATACCGACATATTAGTGGGGGCAACTAGATCTATATAATCATTTAATTTTCTTGCAGCGTCACTTACTCCTCTTACAAATTCCTTTGTAGGATCTGCCTTTGGTTTTGATTTCTTTAGGGATATTACTTCCTTTTCTTCAGATTTTGATTTAGTGAGAGAACCTGCTCGTTGATTTAGAGCATTATCGATGGTTTGAAGAATAGATTCAGGCTGAAAGGGTTTTGAAACATAATCAAAAGCGCCATTTTTCATGGCTTTTACCGCCATATTAATTTCGGCGTAATTAGTCATTACAATTACCTGGGTAGAAGGATATTTCTCATTAACTTCAAAAAGAACTTCCAGCCCATCCTGGTCCGGTAGCCTTACATCGGTAAGAATAATATCGAATGGCTGAGCTTCCAATTTCTTAAATGCTTCACCAGCTGTAAAAGATGTTGCAACTTTGTAATCTCTTTTTTCAAAAAACGTCTTTAGCATAGTAGCAAACGCAACGTCATCTTCAATAATAAGGATAGAACTCATTTATAAATCAGTTTCGGTAATTAACAAATTTACAAATTAAGTACTGTTGCAGGACTGTTTTATATAATAAAAAAAAGCTGCCTTAAAAAAGCAGCTTTCTTATATAAATCATTGAAAATTAAGATTTCTTTTCAACATCTTCCTTTTTCAACCAGTTTCCTTCAGCATCAGCATAAAGGCTTTTTTCTTCACCTTCAACGTTTAATTTTACCTTGTAGATTTTCTTACCTTCTTTTTCTTTAACCCAGGCTTCCTGAGTTTGAGCTTCAGCAAAATCATTAGTTATTGCAGTTGATACTGCTTCTGGTAATTCTGCAACTTCAATTTTCTCAAAATCTTCTCCGGCAACTTTAACTTCTGCAGCAACTTCTGCTGTTACTCCGTTTTCCACCTGTGCTACCTGTGCCTGGCTAGTTGTAAAAAATAACCCGATCGCTGCGAATGTCAAAACTAACTTTTTCATAATTATAATTTTTAATGTTATTAATATTGGTTGTTAGTTATATAGGAAGAACCGTACCAATGCAAAATGTTATCCCCTGTATTGCGGTATAGCATTGATATCTAAAGAGTTTATATAACCCCCAGGAATTTCATTAAGAATTCCTTATGTAGAAGTAGTAAATTTTTAAGGAAAAAGGTGGGGATTTAATCTACAGGAAATAGCGGCAAGGAATTCCTCGGCGACAATTTCTAAATATTACAGCTGCGGTTTTTGTCTGTTTCCCTTCTTTTCTGCTGTTATTTTCTTTTCGCGTAGTCGTTTTAATTTGGAAGCTTTGGAAGGCTTTGTCTTTTTTCGAAGTTTGGGCTTTTTTAAAGCTTCCTGAATAACCTCTTTTAGCCGTTGGGCAACCAGTTCTTTATTCTTATGCTGGCTTCGGGTCTCACTGCCTTCCAGTATGAGTACACCATCATTGGTAAGTCGGGAAGATAAGCGTTTACCAATATAAGCCTTCTCTTCCTCACTTAGGGCAGCAGAATTCTCCAGGTGGAACTGTGCAACCACTTTAGATGCAGTTTTATTAACGTGTTGGCCTCCGGGACCCGAACTTCTAACTGCTTTCCAGGTTACTTCAGTTAGAAGCACATCAAGATCTGCCATATTACCGGTTTACCTGGTGAGAAGGTTTTAAAAGATCTGCAACGGTTTTTACAGGATTAAAAGTAGAAACGGGCACCTCCACAAAAACAGTGTTCCATTTTGCCATTGCACCATTCCATAAACCGGGAAGTTCCAATGCTTTCAAAGCTTTTCCATCCTTAGTTTTTCCTGCAATAAAACTGGTATCTGGGTCCACAAATTTTTCAAGGTCAAAGGTTTCACCTTTATAATTCTTCAATCCGCAAACAATATCCACGGGGTTAAAATGAGTTGCTTCCTGTGCAATTTTCTTTTGCTGCACGTTCTTGTCATCAATCTGGGCCCCCTCTATTATTTGAAGTGATCGGGAACCATCTTCCATATTTACCAGAAATGGGCCTCCTCCGGGTTCTCCTTCATTCTTTACCATCCCGCAAATCCGTAAAGGACGGTTCAATCTTTCCTTAATGGTTTTTAGTTTTTCTTCTTCTGAAAGTGATTCAAAACCATCAGCTAATTTTGTAAAGAGAACTTCTTCAATAAAAGACTTTATTTCCTGTATTTCCTGTTCTGAAGGTTTGGAACTTTCCAATTTTTTCAGAGCATCAAATGATTTCTCCTGAAGCTTTAGTAATTTCCCCGCAAGCATCTTCTTGTACTCCGCTACTTCCTTAATATTATCAGCAGTGACTACATTGTCAATATTTTTTATAAAGACTACATCTGCTTTTTGTTGATTTAAATTCTCGATTAAGGCACCGTGCCCACCGGGCCTGAAGAATAATTCTCCACTTTCAGTTCGGAATGGTTGATTATCTTTGGTTGCAGCAACAGTATCTGTTTTTGGATCCTGGTAGGAATAGGAAATTTCAAATTCAGTTTTTGTTTTTTCCTCAACCCTATCTTTTATTTTGTCAAATTCCGCTTCAAATTTTTCCTTATGCCCTTTAGATACTGTGAAATGGAGTTTAGCCTTTCCCTTTACTTCAGCATAAGCTGCAGCTTCATATAAATGCTCTTCAAAAGCAGTGGCAACATAACTTCCGTAATCGTGAAATGGAACAAGGCCTTTGGGAAAATCACTTAAATTTAATCCCGGTGAAAAAAGTATAGTCTGTGCCAGAAGAAATTTTTTTGCTTCATCATTCAAGCTATCAAAACCCGGCTCACTTTCTTTTGCATGACTCACTGCTCGTTTGTAAAATGGAAGTTTTTCTATCTGCTCAAAGAAACGGTTTAGAACAGGATTATTAGCTTTGGAAACATATTCAGCAATAGATCCTTTTTGAGGATTAAATTTATCCAGGAAGACATGAAGAGCTTTAAACATTCTGGTAGCGGCTCCAGAGGCAGGAATAAATTTTAGAACCTCAAGATTATCCTTGTGCTCCATATAGTATTGAGCCAAACTTTTCCTTTCTTCTTCAGAAATTTCAGTTATCCCGTTTCCTGCAGTTGCCGCGGCTTCTATGTTCACCGGGATATTACCTCTTTCAAATATTTTTAACTGTTCGAGCACCTTTTCAGATGTAATCCCTTTTTTTTCTATTTGCTCTCTGTCTTCCTTACTAAATTTCAATTTTCTTTATTTAAAAGTTCATTAATTGCTGAAACTGCTGTTTCAAAACGTTCGTCTTCACTGCCTTTTAAAACAATAAATGGTCTTTGATCCTGCTGTAGGGAGCTTTGAAATTTTTTAAACATTCCCTCACGGTCCAGGGGTTTATCACGTAGATCATCTGCAACCCAGGGAGTATCAATATTAGTTAAAAAGTAGATATCATACCT
This sequence comes from uncultured Antarcticibacterium sp., assembly GCA_964639695.1. Lineage (GTDB taxonomy): Bacteria > Bacteroidota > Bacteroidia > Flavobacteriales > Flavobacteriaceae > Gillisia. The sequence continues at coordinate 35,103 of CAZXEY010000011.1, forward strand.
GTTGTTTAACGCATGTTTAAGAAGAAGAGGAGGACAATATCCGCCGTAATAAGCTTCAGAATAAACTTTCAATTCCAGAAGATCTGTATCACAAAAAAGGACCTTATTAGCTCTCTTTGCTTTTAAATTTTCCTGCTGCATTTGTCCTACGGCTATTGGTAAAAGATCCTGTGGGGTACATACCTCCTTTTTAAAATCCCATTTTTCCTGAAGATATTCCCGCATATACTCCTCTACCCATTCTGTATCAAAATGTTTTGCCAATCTTGCTGCCAAAGTTGTTTTACCTGTAGATTCAGGGCCAAATAGAACAGCTTTCAGGCAGTTAGCGGGTTGTTGTTTAAGCTTTTCTTCCATGAATTGTAACCGTAAATCGCAATTATTGTAAAAAGGAAGTATTGAAAACTGGTAAAGGTTAATCCTTTATAAAAATAAAGTGGAACAGAAATAATATCCCCTACGATCCAATAGATCCAGTTTTCCAGTTTTTTCCTTGCCATTAGCCACATTCCTACGAAGAAAATAGCCGTGGTAAATGTATCTACATATGCCGTCCAATCATTCCATTTGTTAAAATACTCATAAACTGCGTATACGAATAGTAAAGTTGCGACAAAAATAACAGCAGATAGTAAATGGCCTTTACCGGACATTTTGGTGACGGGAGTAAAATGGACGGCATCCACCTTTCTTGTCCAAACATACCAACCATAAATGCTCACTAAAAAGTAATAAGCATTTATCATCATATCCCCTAAAAGACCCCATTGCCACAGTAAATAAACAAATATAGCGGTGCTTATGATCCCTGTAGGATACACTAAAATATTTTCCTCTTTGGAAAACCAAACCGATAAAAAGCCGAAAAGGACAGCAATTATTTCAAGGTAAATAAACAGAGTTGGGTAATCGTAATACTGCTCAAAGAGAAAATCAAAAATCGGCTGCATAATCGCTTCGGTCAGATTTTACGATTTTAATATACATAAGTCCGCGTTCTATCGCTTCAAATGCTATTTTCATTTCCTGGTTGAGAACTTTCATTACTTCATCATATTCCCCAAAAACCTGTGTACTAAGCGGATTTTCTTTAATGGTTAATCCCGAAGCACGTAGTTGTTTTATAAAATTTATTATTGCAGGTTCGTAATCGTCCTGCAAGGGAGATAGGGTAAGTTCTACTGAAATTTTCATTATTGATAATTTTAACAAAGGTAAGGATATAAAATTCGTTTAGGGCTAATCCCGAGTTAGGTTATTGCAAAGCCCCGGTCTCGAAAGCCGTTCCTACAACAACAATATCGGCCCCGGCATCGTACGCGTTTTGTAGTTGCTCTTTAGTTTTAATACCCCCTCCAACGATTAGGGGAATCTTTATTTCAGCTTTAACTGAAGATATTATTTCTGGAGAAACAGGGTTTGCGGCGCCGCTTCCGGCTTCCAGGTAAATAAGTTTCATTCCCAGGAACTGCCCCGCAAGAGCCGTATCTACAACTAGTTCTACATTTTTCTGTGAGATAGGCTTTGTCTTACTAACTACCTGAACAGCACATTCTCTTCCACCGTCAATTAAAATATAACCTGTTGGAATTATTTCCAGTTCACTGGACTTTAGTCGTTTAATAGATTTTATCTGCTGTTCTATAAGATACTCGGGGTTTCTTCCTGAGATAAGGCTAAGAAACAAAATAGCATCGGCTTCTTCTGTAATTTGTGAGTGATGACCGGGAAAAATGATAACCGGCAAAGAAGTTCTATTTTTGATTGCCCTAACGGTACTTTCAGTTTTACTGGAAGCAACAGTACTCCCGCCAATAAAAAGATGAGTAACTTCCGCAGGTAACTTTTTCAGAAATAACTCTGCTTCTTCATCATTAAATTTATCGGGATCAATGAGAACCACCAGTAATTTAACCCCCGATTGCAGGGCAGACTTTAATTGTTTATAATAAGAAAGATCTAGAACTACTTTGTTCATCTGGTTTTAGAGGGTAAAGAGTAAACACAGGTGAAATTTTCAAACTCCAGGAACTCCAGATAATAACTGGATTGTTTGCCCATAAAATTGACTTTTCCTGTTGTCTTTTTGTCTTCAAAATCAAAATCGGCGATATTAATATGCTGTAAAAAGCCCAATCCCGGTTCTGCATACATTTTATAGATGGATTCTTTAGCACCCCAAACAATGGTGAGTTTTCGTATTAACGCCTCTTCATTTGCAACCGTGTGATATTCTTTTAAAGGTGTAAACTTGTTCGCGATCTTCAGGATCTTATCCCTTTGCTTTTCAATATCAATTCCTACATCTTTATCGCTAACAATAATTCCGGAGAAATTAAATGAATGGGTAATTGAAATATTTTTACCATCCCGCAAATGAGGTTTCCCTGCAGCATCGTAAAAAAGATCTTTATCCTGGTAACCTGCCTCTCCCAACAAGTGACGAATGCTCATAAAACCTCTTCGGTGGATTTCAGATTTCATATTATTAACCCGATCTTTACAAGAATCGGTTAATTCCACTCCACGCGACAAATTCTCAAACGACTCTTCCACCTTCCAAATGAAGGTTTTAGTATGTTCATCAACTGTTATTGTTTTGTAAAGGGGCATAAAATTCTGTTAGATATTGTTTACTTTTGCGACTGAAAAATAGCATAAAACCAAATATAATAATATGTCTACTAAAACAGTGCCTTTTACAGCATACAAAGTTAAAGATATTTCCCTGGCAGAATGGGGAAGAAAAGAAATAGAATTGGCAGAGGCAGAAATGCCCGGATTAATGTCATTAAGGGAAGAATTTGGTGCAGAACAGCCTCTTAAAGGGGCGCGAATCGCCGGATGTCTACATATGACAATTCAAACAGCAGTTCTTATTGAAACTCTTGTTGCTCTGGGTGCTGAAGTTACCTGGAGTTCCTGTAACATTTTTTCGACACAAGATCAGGCTGCTGCTGCAATTGCAGATGCCGGTATTTCGGTTTATGCGTGGAAAGATATGACAGAAGAGGAATTTAACTGGTGTATTGAGCAGACCCTTTTCTTTGGGGAAGATCGTAAACCGTTGAATATGATACTGGATGATGGTGGAGATCTTACCAATATGGTTCTTGATCAATATCCTGAACTAGCTAAAGGAATTAAAGGACTTTCTGAAGAAACTACAACAGGAGTTCACCGCTTATATGAGCGTATGAAAAAAGGAACGCTTCCTATGCCTGCAATTAATGTAAATGACTCGGTTACAAAATCGAAATTTGACAATAAATATGGTTGTAGAGAAAGCGCAGTAGATGCGATACGTCGAGCTACAGATGTTATGCTGGCAGGAAAAAGAGTTGTGGTTTGTGGATACGGTGATGTTGGAAAAGGTACAGCCGCTTCATTTAAAGGTGCAGGCTCTATTGTTACAGTTACCGAAATTGATCCAATTTGCGCGTTACAGGCAGCAATGGATGGATTTGAAGTTAAGAAACTGGAAACTGTATTACCAAAAGCCGATATAGTTATAACTACTACAGGAAATAAAGATATTGTGAGAGGGGAGCATTTTGAAGCGATGAAAGACAAGACCATCGTTTGTAATATTGGTCATTTCGATAATGAGATTGATGTAGCCTGGTTAAAGAAGAACTACGGAAATTCCAGAATTAATATAAAGCCACAGGTAGATAAATACACTGTAAATGGTAATGATATAATTCTTTTAGCTGAAGGAAGACTGGTGAATTTAGGATGCGCAACAGGACATCCAAGTTTTGTAATGAGTAATTCATTTACGAACCAGACCCTGGCACAAATTGAGCTATGGAAAAATTCTGATAAGTACGGTAATGAAGTTTACATGCTTCCGAAACATTTAGATGAAAAAGTAGCTAAGTTGCACCTTGAGAAAATTGGAGTTGAATTGACTGAACTTTCTACAGAACAGGCAGAATATATTGGAGTAACTGTGGAAGGGCCATATAAGCCTGAGTACTACAGGTACTAAGTCCAAATCAAATATTTATAAAAAATCCTTCTGAAGTCCGGAAGGATTTTTTTGTTTTCTAATAAAAAAATCAATCTACATCCATAAACCAAACCACCAGGAATACTGCTAGAATTACCACCAGTAGAGCAAGTATTATTAGCAACCCTTTATTGACCGGAGATTTTTTTCGTCCCGTGGATTCAAATTTTTTATATTCCCCCAGGAACCCATTTTGAGTGAGGATTTGTTTGGCTTTTTCAACCTGCTCTTCCCTTACCTGCACTGTCATGCCTCCTCCACCAAGTCCTGCTACCCCTGCCGAATCATTGGTAGCCTCGCCATTCACCTGATAATCGATCTCTTCCTGTTCGAACTGATGTTTAATAATAGAAATTTCTGTTCGGTCAAGGGTTCTATAGATAGTAATAAATTTCATTTTATGTGAATTTCGAAATTAAAAGATACAAAAAAACCCTTTCTTAAACAGAAAGGGTCTTTGATATCGAAATCTTTATAGACTAAGCCTCAAACGGTTCAATAGAAACGTAAGATTTATTGTCTTTTCTTTTCGTGAATTTTACAAGGCCATCAACTTTGGCATGTAAAGTATGGTCTTTTCCTGCATACACATTTTCTCCTGGTTTGTGTGCAGTACCTCTTTGTCTAACGATGATATTTCCTGCAATAGCCGGTTGACCACCAAAAATCTTCACACCTAAGCGTTTCGATTCTGATTCTCTACCGTTCTTGGAACTACCAA
>CAZXEY010000012.1:0-25512 GCA_964639695.1 uncultured Antarcticibacterium sp.
CCGCCGCAGAAGTAAATAAATTAAGACAAGCTACCGGTGCCGGTATGATGGATTGCAAAAAGGCACTTGTTGAAGCTGAAGGAGATTACGATAAAGCTATTGAAGTTCTTCGTAAAAAAGGTCAAAAAGTTGCTGCAAACCGTGCCGACAGAGAATCTTCTGAAGGTGCTGTAATAGCAAAAGTAAATGACGACTCTACCAGAGGAGTTATTATTTCCCTTAATTGCGAAACAGATTTCGTTGCTAAAAACGAATCTTTTATCCAGTTAGCTAATGATCTTGCAGATATGGCTCTTTCTACTTCTACAAAAGAAGAATTACTGGCTGCAGATTATAAAGGAATTTCTGTTCAGGATAAATTGACTGAGCAAACAGGAGTAATTGGAGAGAAAATTGAAATTGGTGATTACAGAACATTAGAAGCTCCTTTCGTAGGATCTTATATTCACGCCGGTAATAGAATTGCGGTTTTAACAGGTCTTTCTAAAAAAGTTGACGGAGCTGAAGAGGTTGCAAAAGATGTTTCTATGCAGGCTGCAGCAATGAACCCTGTTGCTCTTAATGAGGAAGGTGTAGATCAAACTACTATTGATAAGGAGATCGAAATCGCTAAAGATCAATTAAGAGAAGAAGGAAAGCCTGAAGATATGCTTGACAATATCGCTAAAGGTAAGATCAAGAGATTCTTCAAGGACAACACTCTTGTTAACCAGGATTTCATTAAAGACAACAAAATGAGCGTTTCAGGTTACGTTAAAACATTAGACAAGGATCTTGAGATCGTTGCTTTTGAAAGAGTAGCTCTTGGATAATTTTTCTTCAGAAGAAAAACTTTGAAAGCCGTTTCTAATTAGAAACGGCTTTTTTATTGCCAATTTCACCCAGATGGGTATATTTAAATCCTTTGTCATACTTGAGGCCATAGCCGAGCACTCTGTCAAAAGATGCGTGAGAAAAAAGAATAATACCGGTTACCATCAGGATTTGATCATTTAGAAAATATCCTATTACTCCTAATGTAATTGCTACCCCTTTATGGTGACACAGATTGTAAACTGCAGCCCCGGTTTTGTTACCAAATGCATACCCAATCATTCCAAGGTCGGGAGCAAGGAAAAAAGCCAGGAACCACCACCAGGATAGATTTAATATACTGAAGAAAAAAATTCCCAGCAATAACATTAAAAATTCTTCCAATTTTAAAGTTGTCTTCATATTATTCCAGTTTATACAGAACCGGCTTTGAAGGAGCCGCATCATTTTCAAATGAGGCAATTTGAAGGTTCAGGATGTAATCCCCATCCTCTATTTTATTAGGAACATAAATCAATTCAGTAATAGTAGCATCGAATCGGGAATTTTTTGGATAATCCCAAAAAGCCTTATGAGCCAGTAACTTTCCCTGATCCTTTTCTTTATCTACAGAAGGAAGATCTATTAAAAGATGTTTAATTCCGCATTCTCTAATGTATTTTGCTGCGCCCTCCTCAAGATAAGGCCAATTTGTATGAGAGTACTGCCGGGTTCTTTTTTCAATGTAATTGGGAAGAGTCCTTATAACAATAGCTTCCATCTCTCCCTTACCTAAAAGCTTTTTAATTTGCTCTTCTGATATAATAAAATCCTCCCCCCTTTTTTCGGGTTCTACGGAAATTAATCGGGTGGTGAAAAAGAATGTTTTAAGGCTTTCGTTAATGCTAAAGAATTCCCTGGTAATATGTCCAACACATTCAGTGTGGGTGCTGTGCCCGTGCGGATTAAAATAAATATTATTAAAATTTGTTGAAGATCCCTCACTTACCTTTCCAACAAAATTTTCAGCCTTAACAGGAAATATTTTGGGAGCTTCCAGGTACCAGGCAACAGGATTCTTATTGTCTCCCCTTAAACTTATGGAAATATCTAATGGTTTAGATAAATCGATCCGGTAGGTTTTATTATTGTGGGTGATTTCTGCTTTCATTAATTCCTATGCCTAATCCAAATTTATTAAAAACAAATCTGCAGCAATACCATCACTTAAAAATTTGCCTTTTTCTGTAACGTGTAAATTTCCATTTTCTATTTTTAAAAAACCTCCTTCTATTTGCTCCCCGGCCTGATCCATTAGATACCTCTTAAAACTTTCACCAAACTGCTCCTGTACCTCCTGAAGAGAAATTCCCCACATAGTTCGAAGTCTCGTCATTACATATTCATTATAACGATCCTCTTGAGTTAGCACTTCTATTTCTAAGGGTAGTTGATCCTTTTTTATCGCATTTATATATAGGGAATTATTACTTATGTTCCATTTCCTTTCTTTTCCGTTATAAGAATGGGCTGAAGGGCCTATTCCCAAATAAGGTTTTCCTGTCCAGTATGCAGTATTATTTCGTGAGAAATAACCGGGTTTTCCAAAATTTGAAAATTCATAATGTACATACCCCGCCTCCTTTAAGACCGTAGTTAAAATTTCAAAATGAGCTTTAGCTGCATCATCATCTACAGGTTTAATAACTCCTTTTTCTATGAACTTTTTTAAGGCTGTATTTGGCTCCACAGTTAAAGCATAACAGGAAAAATGCGGAAGCTCCAGATCAAGGGCAATTTTGACATTCTGTTTCCAGCGCTGCTTTGTCATATCGGGAATTCCATAAATAAGATCAATAGAAATATTATCAAAATATTCTCTCGCTAATTTTATACTATTTAGAGCTTCAGCAGCATTATGAGCCCGGTTCATCATTTTTAGATCTTCCTCAAAAAAGGATTGCACACCTATACTCAATCTGTTAATAGGTGAATAGGCCAGTTCTTTTATTATTTCCGGCGTTAGATCATCGGGATTTGCCTCCAGCGTTATTTCTGCATCTTTAGCAATTTCAAAATCTTTATGAATTGTACTGAAGATCATTTGCAGCTCCTCTTTACTCAATAAGGAGGGAGTTCCACCTCCAAAGTAAATAGTGTTTATTTTTTTACTTTCCAACTCACTTTTGCGAAGCTCTATTTCCCTGCATAACATCTCCACAAGCTCCCCTTTTTTCTTTAGTGAGGTAGAAAAATGAAAATCGCAGTAGTGGCAGGCTTGTTTACAAAAAGGAACATGGATATAAAGGGCCGACATATCAGTTAACAATGAACAATTATCAATATTTAGTTCTTTTTTAATCTTGTAGGTTTAAGAATGGAAAAAAGAATTCGAGAAAGTTCATCAGCCAATGGATGAAGAACATCAAAGTTTTCTTGGGTAATATAAAGTGAATCTTTCATCAATGAAAGCCAGTACTTTGTTTCCAAAGTTTCTTTATAGGAAATTGAAATCTTGGCAGAAAAATCGGCAGTAGATATTGCTCCATTGGCTTCGGCTATATTTGCTCCAATAGATGTACCGCTCCGCAAGAGCTGTTTCGACAATATAAATTCCTTTTTTTCACTCATTAAATCTTTACAAATAAATATAATTTTCAAAGCAAAAGAATATGATTTTTGTGCTAACGGATTTTCTTTTGCTTCTTCCATTTTATTTTATCGAAAATTGGTAATTGACTATTGATTATTGCTATTTGATTTTCTCCTGATTCTGCTTTACAAAAGCTTCCCAACCGGTGTAGCTTTTTCCAACAGTGACACTTCCCGAATTATAAAAATGACAAACTGCCGCAGCAAGTCCATCGGTGGAATCCAGGTTCTTTGGAAGTGTCTTTAAATTCAGGAGACTTTGCAGCATTTTTGCAACCTGTTCTTTGCTGGCATTTCCATTTCCTGTTATTGCCATTTTTATTTTCTTCGGAAGGTATTCAGTAATAGGAATTTGTCTGGATAAACCCGCAGCCATTGCAACTCCCTGCGCTCTTCCCAGCTTTAACATAGACTGCACATTTTTCCCGAAGAAGGGTGCCTCAATAGCAATTTCATCGGGATTGTAAGTATCTATAAGTTCAATGGTACGTTCAAAAATTACCTTTAATTTTATATAAGGATCATTGTATTTACTTAACTGCAGCTCGTTCAATTGCAGAAAGATCATTTTTTTATTCTCAACTTTTATGAGTCCAAAACCCATGATGGTGGTTCCCGGGTCAATACCTAAAATAATTCTTTCGGTCTTCAAAGGTTGTTTTCTAACAAATTGACTGAGGCCAGTTAAAATTAAAAGGCTTTACAAAGCTAATCAATTCTGCCAAGCTATGCTTATCTTTAGAGGCTGCATATAGCTATATCCATGATATTTTTTTTTATCCTGATCACCCTTTTTTACTGCTTGTTGATTGGAGCATTAATTTTTGGATGGACAAAATTACCCGAATACACTCTTAAGAATAATAAGGCTAAAATCACCTTTTCAATAGTGGTTCCATATCGAAACGAAGCCGAAAACTTACCACCTCTGCTGAAATCTTTTGAGGCCCTACACTATCCCCGGAGCAAATATGAAATCCTTCTTATCAATGATGGGTCAACCGATTCCTCAGAAAATATTTGCAGAAACTTTAAAACAGCACATCCTGAATTAAAAATTACGCTACTCGAAAATACAGCTATAACCAAATCTCCAAAAAAAGAAGCCCTTCTAACCGGAATTAAAAGTTCCCAATTCGAATATATTTTAACTACAGATGCCGACTGTACAGTAAGTCCTCAATGGCTTTCGGTTTTCAACGACAGGGTCCTGGGAACAGGCGCGAAATTAGTAGCGGGACCTGTTACTTTTTTAAAAAATAGCGCCGAAGAAAAATTATTAAAGAGCAGAAGATATTTTCACGCTTTTCAGGAACTGGATTTTTTAAGCCTGCAGGCATCGGGAGGCGGTGGTTTTGGATTAAATAAAGCCTTTATATGTAATGGAGCCAACCTCTGTTATGAAAAAACTGCTTTTCATCACGTAGATGGTTTTAGGGGAAATGAACATATTTCCAGTGGTGATGACGTTTTTCTTCTTCAAAAATTTATAGAAAGTAAATTCCCTGTTAATTATTTAAAAACTATTGAAGCTGTAGTATACACAAAACCTCAGCAAACTCTTAATGAATTGATTTCTCAAAGAATAAGATGGGCTGCAAAAACATCTGCATATCAAAGCTTATTTGCGAAAATCCTCGGAATAACAGTGCTTCTTATGAATTTTTCGTTGCTGTTATGTGCCTTCCTTATTACATTTTACGAATTGCCATACCAGGTGTTCCTGCTTATTTTTCTGCTTAAGTTTAATGTGGATTTTGTCCTGATCTATAAGGCAGCCAAATTTTTTGACAAAGCAGAGATACTTCGCAATTACTTTTGGAGCAGTCTCCTCTACCCGGTCTTTTCTGTTTATATCGCATTAACTTCGGTAGTTAAAGGATTTGAATGGAAAGGGAGAAGGTTTGGACGGTAGGCCACCCGTACTTAAGACACCTCTCCGGCGAAGGGGTATACAGTTATGAAAAATTCTTTCTTTTTCCTATTTCCACTTCTCTCACCCCTCTATTCACTAAAATAAATTAAATTTTATTCAGCCTTAATAACAATAGGCATTTTAAAAGTGCTGGAAACCGGAATTCCACGTTTGCTGGCAGGATAGATCGTGGGCAGTGAATCAATACTTTGCTGCAGCCATAACTTAATATCTGGAATTTGATTGGTCACAGTGGTGTCTACCAATACCGAATCTATAACCGGCCTGCCAGATTTTTCGATCTTCAGAAATAAGATTAGTGTATCATCAATGGCTTCTGTAACAATCGGCTCCTGCTTTTCCAAATAAGCATAAATTGAATTGGCCATAGTAGTCTCAAAACAATCCCGTGCCCTGTTTGCTTCTTTAAAATTTTGACAGTTTTGAAAAGCCGGATATTCATCCACTTCTTTCCAATTCAAGCTTTTGGTTTCCTGGTCCAAAACTTCCTCTGAAGAAATTTTCTTCGTCTCAAAATAATCGCAGCCGGTTAGCAGTGGAATAAAAAGAATGAGTAAAAAATTTTTCATCAGGGCTCAATTGGCTAATCATTTAGATCAAAAATAGTGAAAATGAATATACTTCTTCCTGTTCGTGAAGGAATCCTTATCTTATTTAGCCTATCTCATTGATTGGTTGTTCCACTTATCCCTAAGTAATTTTTTCAGAAGAGCAATTTGCCCCAGGTGATAATAAGTATGCTCAATGATACCGGTTAAATTTCTGTAATAATTACCGTATTTAGGATCTACAAAATCTTCAAAAAGTTTATTCTCCGATAAATTTTCAACCATTTGTGCCAGCTTCTCCACTTCGGTCCAGGTTTGGTCTTTCAAAGCCTGCCAATCCTCTTCAGATTCTATAGCAGGATGATCAAAACTGTATTTATCCTTTGCCACTAAAGGTTTCCCCTGCAGCACACCAGATACTGCGATAACATAATAATTAAGGTGGTAAACAAGAGCCAGAAGTGTATTATAAGATTGAATTTTGGTTGTAGCCTCCTTTACATAAACATCCTGTAGCTGCTCTTTAAGATTTGTGGCTATCCAGTTACTTTGAAAATAAACATCTCTTAACTGCTTTGCAATTTGCTGCTGTAGCTTCATAGATGAAAAGGGTTTTCTTATTGTAAATTACTTCACTCTTTTTCCATGTTTTATAACCATATCTACATCCTCAAGGAGATTTATATATCTTAAAACATCCCCGTCTACAGCTATGATATCTGCATATTTACCTTCAGATATAGTTCCATATTCTTTATCTGCTTTCATCAATACCGCCGGCCAGTAAGTAGCAGCTTTAATAGTATACATAGGATCAAATCCAAATTCATTGGTCCAAACGTCCAGTTCATTCCAGGTGGACTGGCTGTGAAATTTCATAGGTATACCACTATCGGTTCCTACTAGTAAAACCACTCCTGCTTCTCTTAATTGATTTACTTTTCTTTCCAGGGTAGGTTTTCTGATAGGAGTTAACTGGAAGTATGGTAATTCCCCGGGCTTTTGAATGGAAGCTTTTATATCTTTTATAATGGTATCGTTTAAACCTAAATGCCAGGAATTATTGTCAAGCTTTTCAGGGTTATCCCGCAGATACTCGTAATTGTATAAACCTTCTACTGTAGGAGTCCAGTATAAAGGACCCAGATTCATTTGAGCAGTACGCTCTTTTATTAATTCCATAACATCTGCAGGATACTCGGGAGCAGAGGAAAGCCCTGTATGTTCAATATTATCAGCCCCCGCTTTAAGTGCTAACCTGATTTCTTCGGGTCTATGGCCATGTGCGACAACAGGAAGATTATGTTTATGAGCTTCATCAACAATTGCCTCAACTTCAGCAAAAGTCATTTGATCCTGATCTATCAGTTTTATACAATCCACGCCTGCTTTGGCAAGTTTTCTTACTTTTTCCCGCGCATCTTTTTCTCCGTTGATTCCCCAGCGAAAATCTTCTGTTCCCGGATAAGGTTTATGTTGAAGAAAAGGGCCTGAAACGTACAATGTAGGACCCGGAAGTTCACCCGAAGCTATGGCATTCTTAACGTAAATACTTTCTTCCAGCGGGGCTCCAAGATCGCGAGCGCTGGTGACTCCTGCCATTAATAATTGATGTGCAGAAGAAGGCATAATAACATCCTTTAACAAGGGAGGATAAGTTCTATCCCAGTATGCATAATCTGCATGGCCATTGATCATAAGGTGAACATGCATATCCCATAATCCCGGTAAAACGGACATACCCTCGGTAGAAATAACTTCAGCATTTGCCGGAATTTCTACTTCTCCCATTCTTCCCACCTTTTTAATTTTTTCGCCCTCTATAATTATGACACTGTTTTTAATGGGTTCTCCACCATACCCGTCTATTAAGGTTCCTCCAACTAATGCTTTAAGCTGGGATTGTGCTAACAGAGAAGAGGTAAATAAGAAGAAAAAAATGACAATAAAATTTTTCATAGTTATGGATTTAAAGGAATAGGAATAATATTCCCGTAAATTATGTAAAAAATTGATTTGTATCACCAGATTAAATTACCTCTCTTTCCAAAAAGATTACAAAAGTAAAATCCGGAGAAATCTCCGGATTTTTAAAATTCAGATTTAGTTCCTTCTATTTTATTCCTTTAAATGTAATTCTTTTTTTAAATCTCTCATACGGGTTTCTGCCAGGTAAAGCATATCTTGATTTCCTTTCCCGGAATATTTATTAATGTATTGCTGGTAATAATTAATTTTTGTCTGCAAGTCTTTAAAAAAATTGTCTCCGGCAATAGCTCTTTCATATAATGCCCGTTCGTTACCAGGATTTTCTTCAAGGGATTTATTAAAATATTCCAGGGCTTTTTTATAATCTTCCTGTAAACTATAGGTTAGGCCAAGACTCAAAAACTCGCTATCAACGGGTTGTTTTTTAATTAAAATGGCCATTAGTAAGTGAATTTCAGAATTTTTAAGATCTCCGTTTATGGCATAAAGTTTTCCGAGATTGTAATGTGTATCTGAATTCCTGTCTTCAAAATTCAAAGCCATTTTGTAATTATCAATAGCTTTTATAAAATCAGAAAGTCGAAAATAAGAAAAACCTAATCGGGAATAAACAAATTCATTACCCTGTCCCAATTTCACGATTTTTTCAAATTCATTTGCAGCTTTTTTGTATTCTTGCTGGAGATAGTATGATTGGGCAAGTATTGAGAGCAAAGAAACATTCCCAGGATTTCTTTCTAAACCCATTATACTATAATCTACTGCTAATTGATACTGCTTATTTTGTAATTCATTTTTTGCCAGCTTGTAGAGAGCATTTTGGTGCGATTGGTCTAGTTGAATAACTTTCCTGAATCTATCCAAAGCTGTAGAATCTTCTAACTTTTCCAAAACAACACCTAATTGGTAATGAAATTCAGTATTCTCAGGATACCTTTCTGCTAAACCTCTAAATAAACTATCTGCTTTTTCCAATTTTGGTTGCCTAATAAGAAGCTTTCCTAATTCAAGGGCGCTTAAAATTCTATTCGGGTTTTCGGTTAGAACATTTTCATAATATTTTTCTGCTTCATCTAAATCTCCCTGGGCATTATAAATTTTGGCCAGGTGGAGATTTACTGCCTCCGTCGCAGGTGAAATTTCCTTTAAAATCTTTATAGCTGCAGAATAATTACCTACGATATATAAACTATCTGAAACTGCCAAAGCCGAAGATTGAGCTTCGGCTTTTAAGCAAATAAAGAGAGATATGATAAATAGAAATTTACTCACTTACCTGGAATACAATGGGTAATGAATACATCACTCCTACTTCTTCTCCATCTTGTTTCCCGGGCTTCATTTGCGGAATTCCGTTGATCACCCGTAATGCTTCCTCCTCCAAAGCAGGATGTGGAGCACGGGCACGGGCATCTGCAATATTTCCATTTTTGTCTATTTTAAACTGAACGATAATCCTGTTCGTTCCGCTTAATTTCAATTCTTTTCCAAGACCTGTATTGAAATTTTTATTTACATAGTCCGTGATTTTATCAGACATACATTTCTTTTGCGCTTCATTAGAACCTAAATCTTCACAGCCCGGAAATACCGGAACCTGATCTATTACGGCAAAGGGTACGTTATCACCATTGGAGTATTGATATTCTCTTCTTTTAGTAATATCATTTCCTGCCGAACCTTTTTTAGATTTCTCAATAGCCGCCATTGTAATTTCAATGATTTTTTTATTGTCTTCCTCGGAAATTTGGTCAGCCTCTATAATTTTCAGCTTTAATTGATCTAATTGATCCGATAAAGATTGATTGTTATAAGGTTGTCCTGAATCTTCCTGTGAGCAAGAAACGATGGTAAGCATCACCAGCATTAGCGGTAGGATCACCAAATACTTAACTTTTGCGATTGTTTTCGATTTTGATTTTTGTAACATTACTATACGTTTTTTGACCTGCCCACCGGAATTTCCGAAATTGATCGTCCTTCCAAAAGCAGTCAGGCGGGTTAATGAATGATTAAAAAATTGATTTGTAAATGAAATATTGCTGGTGTTAAAAACTGAATTCAGAAGCTGCTCATAATAGCTGATCTTCTCTGTTGTTTTTATAACATTGGCATCGGCTATGAACTCGTGAATAACAGCAATCCTGGATTGATATATGTACACCAGCGGATTGAACCAAAAAAGGATCTTAAGGAGCTCGAAAAACATCAGGTCCAGGCTGTGCTTTTGTTTTACATGAACCAGTTCGTGGGGCAGAATGTATTTCTTTTCAGCTTCAGATAATTTGTCCCCAAGAAATATAGTTTTATAGAAAGTACAGGCTATTTCGGAATTTGGAACTTCAATAATAGTTACATCTCTTTCCGAAGAAATAGATCGGAACCTGAACAGCCTGCTCAAATTGGAATATTTTCTTAGAAAAAGCAGTAAGCTTCCTGCCAGTCCGGCTACATAAAGTACAATCCACCAGTTTATTCTGAATTTTTCTTCAGTTAAATTTACAGCAGGTAATTCCTGAATTTTTGGCGAATCGCCACCTATAAAAATATCGGGCAGCCAAACATTGGTCATCACTGCAATAGATTCTTCGGGAACTAATAAGGCCAATCCTTCTATCCTGAATAATGGCAACAGAAGGGAAATAAAAAAAGTGAGAAGTAAATACCAGCGGTTGTAGGAGAAGAAAGTTTCTTTCTTCAACAGCAATTCATACACCAGCAAAAACAGGAGTTGAAAAGCAACTGTTTGTAAAATATAGCCTATCATTATTTTTCCTTTTTATTGATCTCTTTTAAAATCGCTTCCAGTTCCCTGGTATCAAGGTCATTTTTTTTCATAAAAAAAGAAACCATACTTTTAAAAGAACCATTAAAGTAGCTATCCATAAGCCTG
Organism: uncultured Antarcticibacterium sp.; assembly: GCA_964639695.1. GTDB lineage: Bacteria > Bacteroidota > Bacteroidia > Flavobacteriales > Flavobacteriaceae > Gillisia. Next base: position 10,811 of record CAZXEY010000012.1, read on the forward strand.
TTCATGCTTTGATTGCTATAGGTTTCCTTATCGATAAGCGGAAAATAGAGATACCCCTTTCCCTGCTTTTCATGATCCACAAATTCCTTATTTTCCAATATTCTAACAATAGTGGAAACCGTATTATAAGCCGGTTTGGGTTCTGGCATTTCTTCTATAATTGACGCTACGTTGGCTTTTTTAAGCTGCCAGAGGATATGCATAATTTCTTCTTCGGCTTTGGTAAGTTGTTTCATTTTATTCCTCATTTATTGATCCTGATGTTCTTTTTTTTAATAAATCCCACTTAAAATTCTGATAATGACTTCCAGGATTCAGAATTATTAAAGCTAATATAGAACTAAATATTTAGTTTCACCTAATTATTTAGTTGAAACTTTTATAATTATTACTATTTATTTTTCTTAATTTGATTGTTCAATAAGGAATAGAATTATGGATAAGGAAAAAATAAAAGCTGAATTTCACGAATTCATTGATACCGCATCAGAAAAAACGCTGCGGGATTTTGTGAAATTTATGAAAGAACGAAGAAGAGCAAATGAAAAAATTAGTTCCAGAATCAATGAAATCCTCAATTTTGGTGAAGACAGGAATGAAAAATTAAATGACTAATCTTCTAATTTAAATTTTAATGGATTTATTGTTAATTGGTATAGGTGCAGTTCTCATGATCATTGGCTTATTAGGCAGTTTCCTACCTGTTTTACCGGGAGCCCCTGTTAGCTGGCTGGGTTTACTTCTTTTGCACCTTGCCCCTTCGGTCCCTATGAATTATTGGTTTTTAGGAATTACATTATTTTTCGCACTGGCTATCTATGTCCTTAATTTAATAATTCCCGCGATGGGGACAAAACATTTTGGTGGAAGTAGAACGGGAATGATAGGAGCGACATTAGGTTTGGTGATAGGATTATTTTCACCCATTCCTTTTGGAATGCTCATAGGTGCGTTTACCGGTGCATTTATTGGGGAAATTATCAATAAAAGCGACAGAAGATCTGCTGTTAAAGCAGCTTTTGGTTCTTTTATAGGATTAATTGCTTCTAATTTTATGGAATTCCTGGTAGCCTTTACTTTTTTGATTTTATTTGTTTATAAAGCCTGGGGTTTTCGGGAACTTATTTTCTAAGAATTAAATTTTATCCTGAAGTTATCGTGCCTTTAAAACATTTTTTCTTTTGATCAATTGCTTTTCAAGTTCCTTTATAGCTCTTTTGGTTGCTATTCCAAAATTTTCATCCCTGGAAGAAGCGAATAAAACCGGCCCAGGAATCTTTAAGCCAATCTCACAGATCTTGTCATTACCTGTAGGATCCTGTTCCAGTTTATAAAACACATCGGCATTAAGTATCCACCCATATCTTTCGGCGAGTGCTTCAAGTTTTTGAGAAACATAATAATTTAGAGTTTCACTAAAAGGCATTTTGATGAATTGAATATCTACAGTCATCGTCTTGGTATTAAATTTACTGTAAAATTACCCTCTGCATTTCTTTTAAAATATGAGCAAGATCAGGTTCTATTTATTTTAATAGTTATTTTATTTCCCGGGCTGTTAAAAAAATGGCAAAAGCCATAAAGATTGTTGGCATTAAACCATATTCTTCTATTTTTAAAGTGATTCAAAAAAATTCTAAATGAATAAAATCATTACCCTTACAGTAAATCCTGCACTGGATGTTTATACTACTGTAGAAAAGCTGGAACCCGAGAAAAAGTTAAGGTGCACTCCTGCCACAAAAGATCCCGGTGGTGGGGGAGTTAATGTTTCGCGTGTTCTTAAAAGATTAGGTACAGAGGCTACAGCAATTTACGCCCGTGGCGGCTACACGGGAAATTTATTTGAAAAATTACTTACAGATGAAAAAATTCACCAGATTCCTGTAGATATTAAAAATGATCTTCGGCAAAATTTTGCTGTAAGTGAAACGAGTAGTGGTAATTTATTCAGATTTGGATTTCCCGGAGCTGAGTTGACACCTTCAGAATATGATGATTTACTGGAAGTTATTAAAACCTGTGAAGGAGCCGAATATATAGTTGCCAGTGGAAGCTTACCACTGGGAGCGCCTGCCGATTTTTATTCTAAAGTTGCCAAAATTGCAAAACAGAAAGGCTTAAAATTAGTGGTAGATACTTCTGGCGAAGCATTAAAAGAAATTCTTAATGAAGGTGCTTTCCTTATTAAACCAAATAAAGAAGAACTGGAAGACCTTGCCGGGAAAAAAGCAGGGAATGATGAGGAAAGGAAAAAACTTCTCCAGCAAGTTTTAAATAACTATGATATTGAGATTATCGTTTTGTCCCTGGGACCTCAAGGAGCTATTTTGGCAACAAAAGACAAAATAGAACATTTGCCCGCGCCGCAGGTAGAATTTGTAAGTTCTATAGGTGCAGGAGACAGTATGGTGGCAGGAATTGTTTGCAGCCTTTCCCGTGGGTCTTCTATTGAGAATGCAGTATTATTTGGTCTCGCTTGTGGCAGCGCCACTATTAAATCTCCCGGAACAGAACTACTTGTAAAGGAAGATGTAGAGAAGCTTTACCAAAAACTAATAAAAGAAGTTAAAGCTTAATATGGTATCTGCTTCTTTGGCTGAAGTTTCTAAAGATCTTTACCTGCACAAATGTTACACTTTTGCCAAGGCTTATGCTGTGGAGAAAATAATTTGGTAATTTTAATTCTTCTATGAACGAGCATTACCTGATTTTAGCAAGTTTAGGTGTTGCCACGCTTATTATGGCATGGCTTCCTTCCCTTTCAAAAAAAATTAAAATTAGCTTTCCTATTATTTTATTATTAATAGGGTTTGCTTTATTTGCTATTGGGGCTCCCCTGGCCTGGCCAGATCCTTTATGGAACGATGTCCATTTAATGTATTTTTCTGAGGCTATCGTTATTATAGCTTTAATGGGTGCAGGTTTAAAAATTGGTAGCGTCTTCTCCTATTCTGCCTGGAAAAGACCTTTAATGCTGGTATTTGTTACAATGCCCATAGCTATGGCCGCTGCTTATTTCTTAGGAATTTATTTTCTTGCCTTAAGCGTTCCATCGGCTTTATTACTCGCCGCGATTCTTGCTCCAACAGATCCCGTTCTGGCGGCAGAGGTACAACTTGAGGAGCCTACAAGGGAGGAAGAACCAGAAGATAAAAGAAGATTTACTTTAACTACTGAAGCCGGTTTAAATGATGGAATGGCTTACCCCTTTACCTGGCTGGCCGTGATGGTCGCCCAGGCCGGAGGTTGGGCCACATTAAATTTTAGTGACTGGTTTTGGGATAAATTGTTACTAAAGATTATCATAGGGGTATTTCTTGGAATTGTTATTGGAAGATTAATTGGGTTTTTATTGGATCGAATTCACAAAAATACAGGGATCAAAACCTTTGATGGATTTGTGTCTTTATCCCTGACATTTACGACTTACGGAGTGACAGAAATTCTTCACGGCTATGGATTCCTGGCAGTATTTTTTGTAGGCCTCACTTTAAGATACTACGAAAAAATTGCAGGAGATTACAAAAAGAAAATGCACGATTTTATTCACGAAATTGAGCGTTTGCTTCTGGTGGTTTGGATTATTCTCTTTGGAGGTTCCTTACTAAATGGAATTCTGTCACTTACAGATTGGAAAGGAGTAGTTTTTGCTCTTCTTTTTATTTTGGTGATAAGGCCTTTAGCTGGTTTAATTGGTTTAATTGGTTTTAAAGATAGCTTCAGGACAAAACTGGCTATTAGTTTTTTGGGAATAAGAGGAATAGGTTCAGCATTTTATCTCGCCTGGGCTTTTGTTCAATATGATCATTTTGATCATAAATTTGAACTATATGCCATTACTGCTTACGTGATCCTTATTTCAATTGTACTTCACGGATTTACCGCTCCTTCAATAATCGATTATTTCTCCAAAAGAAGAAAAAAATTCTTTGGAAAAAATTCCTCCTAAAGATTTAGATTCTCATAAAGCCTTGTTTTATAAGGGTTCAACAAAGCATAAAAGATTATAATTTTAATTTTTTTACCTGTCTTACCTCTATATTTACACCACCGCATTCTTGTTTCAGTTTCTAATCCAGGATTATTTAGGCTTTTTATCAAATGGCCTTATACTCCCCGAAGTAAGACTCTGTTATTAATCTATGTGTGCGATAAATTTTTAAAATTATGACAGATTATTATGAATAATAAGGAAAATTTAAAAAATATGGCGGGCCTTGATCTTTACCTGGAATCACTAACTACCAGCGAGTATGAAGAGATACAGGATAAGATGGTTCCTATGGCAGGGCCTTCTGCCTTATTAAGTATGGATCTATATGCAGGAAATTTTCACCAAAAAATTAAAAGAGCGAGAAAGCAGGAAGATCTCAAAAATATTCTTAAAATGGATTCTCATTTTAAATTGCAAATAGACGAGCAGCTTATTTTCAATAATGATTATGACGCTCTTGTATTGACAGATCATACTCAAACCATACAATGGGTAAATAAAGGCTTCAGCAAAATGACAGGATATCCGGCTAAGTTTGCCTTAGGCAAGTCTCCAAAATTTTTACAGGGAGAGGAAACAGACCCAAATAGTAAAAGAAGAATTAGGGAGCAACTGGTAAATAATAAAATTTTTACTGAAATTGTTATAAATTACAGGAAAAACCGGGATCGTTATAAGTGTGAAATTACCATTATACCTTTAAGGAACCGGCAAAACAGCCTGACTCATTATCTAGCTATAGAAAAGGAGGTGGCATAAAATATACTGCAGATGCGTTTTTATTTATACATTTTTATAAATCTTTTTTTATTTTCCGCTACCGCACAAAATTTAAATTCCAAAATAACACCTGTCCGCACCAAAATTAAAACCGGGATAATTGAAGGTATGCTTGATGCTGAGAGAAACCTTGAGTTATACCTGGGAATTCCTTTTGCGCAACCACCTGTAGGAGATTTACGATGGAAGGCACCTCAACCCTTAATAACCTGGACAGGCATCAGGGAAACTAAATCTTTTGGTCCCGCACCGGTGCAACCGAACGTTTTCGGGGATATGGTTTCCAGGGGTGACGGGCAAAGCGAAGATTGTTTATACCTTAATGTCTGGACACCTGCAGGAGATATCAAAGGACTGCCAGTTCTGGTATATTTTTATGGTGGCGGCTTTGTAGCCGGTGATGCATCTGAATATAGATATGATGGTGCTACCATGGCCCAAAAAGGAATGGTAGTAGTTACCACCAACTACAGGTTAAATATTTTCGGATTTCTTGCTCATCCCGAACTTACTAAAGAAGCACCCTATAATGCATCGGGCAACTACGGGTTACTTGACCAAAATGCTGCATTACAGTGGGTACAGGAAAATATATCGGCTTTTGGGGGAGATCCTGAAAGGGTTACCATAGCCGGGGAATCTGCCGGCTCTGCTTCTGTTAGCTTGCAAATGGCTTCCCCTCTATCCAAAGATTTAATAGCCGGTGCAATTGGAGAAAGTGGAGCTGCGATTCAACCAACAATGGCACCTGTTATTTTAGCCGAAGGAGAAAAGATTGGTATGGAATTCCTGGAAAATTCCGGTTATAATTCTATAGCCGATTTAAGATCATTAACTACTGAAGAAATTTTTGAAATTTACAAACGGGGAAATCCATTCAGATTTCCAATTGTTGTGGATGGGTATTTTCTTCCGAAGAAACTTCCCGAAATATTTAGAGCCGGGGAACAGGCGATGGTACCTTTACTTCTCGGCTGGAATTCGGCAGAAATTCCCGGTACTGCCTTCCTTCAGGGTTTACCCTATACTGAAGATAATTTTATCAAAAAAGTAAAAGAAGTATACCCGGAAAGATTTAAAGAAGTTCTGGAACTTTATCCGCATAAAAATACCAGGGAAGTACAACTTTCGGCTACCGCGCTGGCATCAGACAGGTTTATTTCCTACAGCACCTGGAAATGGTTTGATCTGCATCGCAAGAACAGTGATGAACCTGTTTACCGGTACCTGTACAGCAGAATTCGGCCACCATTAAAACCAATGGAAGAGGAAGAAAATGCAGCCCCTCCAGCTCAAATAGGAGCGGCACACGCAGTGGAAATTGAATATTTTCTTGGAAACCTGGATCTAAGCAATGACTTTTCCTGGACTGCTGAAGATTACCAGGTATCTGAAACCATCCAGCAATATCTCGAAAATTTCATTAAAACGGGCAACCCGAACGGACCTCAACTTCCGGAATGGCCCCCTGCTGCCGCGGCAGATCAATTCCCGCCTGTTATGATCCTGGATGTAAAACCTAAAACGGCTAAAGCAAAAGAAGATCCCAGGTATGAATTTTTAAACAACTACTACGGGAATAATTAATTACCCCACGACAAAAACAAAGATGATGAGAGAAATGAAAAAGACTTTGAGTATTGATTCTCCTAAAGAAATTGAAGCCTCAGGGTGGAAAAAAGTTCTCATTCGGGTTAAAAACCGGATAGGAAGAGATAATTTACCCATTGTATCGGCCGGGGTCGCATTCTATGCATTCCTGGCGATATTCCCTGCTATTATGGCCTTATTGTCAATTTATGGCTTAGCAGTAGATCCCCAACAGGCAGAACAACAGCTTGGACAAATTTCGGGAATGATGCCCGAGGAGGCTTTTTCTATTATAAAGGAAAGGGTTGAAAATTTCCTGAGCACTCCGGGAAATACCCTTGGCTGGGGTACCACTTTGGGGATTTTAGTGAGTTTGTGGAGTGCCAATGCAGGTACAAAATCCCTCTTTACGGGAATTGATATTGCTTATGAAACTAAGAATGACAGAGGGTTTATTAAACAGAACGCTCTTACCCTTTTATTCACCCTTGGGTCTATATTAACTCTCATCATAAGCCTAACACTCATAGTAATTTTTCCTGCAATTGTTCACGCAATAGGACTGCCAGATAATATTGAAAGTTTGATCAACTGGTTGCGCTGGCCTTTACTTGCAGGAATCGTAATTTTAGTTGTGAGCCTTATTTACAAATACGCACCTTTTAGAAAAGCCCCAAAATTTAGATGGGTGTTTATTGGGGCCGCTGTTGCTACCCTTGTTTGGTTAATCGCTTCCTGGGGGTTTTCCTATTATGTAAGTAACTTTGGAAACTATGGAGAGATGTATGGATCCATATCGGCCGTGGTGATTCTTCTGCTTTGGTTGTTTATCACCAGCTTTATTATCCTTTTGGGAGCCGAGTTAAATGCTGCTGTCGAAGCGTATGCAAGAAATGAACTTGAAGATCCCGCAAAATAGCTTAATCTATAATTGAGTGCTGAATCTTCGTTAAAACTGTGTTATTTCAAAACTCTTTAACTTAGAAAGTTAAACTATTCCGCGATATTGTAGTAAAGCATTAAAACTATGATATTAAAAGGAAAAGTGGCAGTAATTACAGGTGCCAGTAGCGGTATTGGAAAAGCCATAGCAAAAAAACTTTCTGCGGAAGGTTGCAAGGTTGTTCTATCCAGCCGTAGCACAGATAAACTTAAAGAACTGCAGTCCCGGCTAAAATCTGAAAGTATGGTTGCTGAAATGGATATAAGCAACACCAAAAGTGTACAGGAGGCTTTTTCGAATATTAGGGAAAAATATCAGAAAATCGATATCCTTGTTAATTGTGCCGGGATAATGCCTTTAACTTATTTAAAGAACAGGCATTTGGACGAATGGCTGGAAACCATTGAAGTTAATGTTAAAGGTAGTTTGCGCTGTATAAATGAAGTGCTTCCTTCTATGAAAAAACAAAACAGCGGGCATATAGTAAATATTGCATCGGTAGATGGAAAGGAAGTTTTCCCCGGGGGCGCAGTTTATGGAGCATCAAAAGCTGCTTTAATTGCTCTCTCCACAGCAATGAGAATGGAACTTTCTCCGGAATTTAATATTAGGGTAACCGCAATTGAACCGGGAACAGTAGCAACAGATCTCAGGGAGGATATAACCGATGAGGAATTACTGGAGGATAAGGATTATGGCGGCGATGAGCCTAAATTAAATCCCGAGGACATTGCAAATGCAGTTAGCTATGCGATAAGTCAGCCCGAAAGCGTGAACATAAACGAATTATTAATTAAGCCTACAGGTAAGGCATAAATACAAATCTTAAAAAATAATAGTATGAGCAATATATTAAATACAAGCGGAAAATGGGTAGCACGTGCTGCAGCACTAAAAGTTGGTAAAGCTGCCATGAAAAGAGGTGGCGTTATTGGCATTGGTATAGGTGCTGTGGTTGGGGTAGGTTATTTAGCTTACAATTTTATAAAGAAGAGAAATGATGGTGACCTTAGAAAAATTGAAGATATTCATAATAATAATCACGAAATAGAAGGTGATAAAAAAATCGTGATATAGATTACTAAAAAAAGCTGCCCAGGGTAAAAATACAACAACCGGCGAGGATTAATATACTGGTTATGGTAAGACTTGAAGAAACCGTATTTTTACTCAGGAGCCTGCTTATCCCGATCAGCAAAAAAACTATTTGTGCGATGAGAAATGGAATTGTTAGCAACTCTACCAGGAATTGAGCAATCTGAGTTTTAACCTGCATTAGATCTAAAAGAAAAATTAGCAGAAAGTAACCTGCAATAACAAAACTTATTAGCAGCAGTTTCTTTTCAGATAAAGACCTCTCCATTTTTAATTTTAATTTTTACTTCTAAAAAAGTTCTTTAAAAATCTTTAAATCCCTGAATATAAGTTACATAAATAGAGCTTTAAATACAGATATATTTCAATTTTTATTCCTTTTTAAAAGATCAATAAAATTCACATATACCCTGAGAGTAACTCCTAATCCATCGGTGCTGCCGTTGTTGGGTGCAGCATTGGTTTGTTGAAACTGAAGCTTCTCTATGGGCTCCTGGGTATTCAGGTTCTGATATTTAAGAAGAAGGCTGAAAAAAAGAAGATCTGAATTAAAGAAATCTCCTTCAATTCCTGCTGCTATACTCCAAAAATTTACAGATTCTGAAAAGTTTTGCTGCTCCTGCAGTGCATAATTATTTCCGGTATCTACAAGATATTCACCTTTTACAGCTAATTCACCAATATTATATTGAGGAACAATGACTAAGTAAGCATCCCCGGAGCCAAAAACTAATTTTGGAGCTACAGTGAAAAGATTAGTAGTAAATGAGCTTCTTATTTTAAAAGGGGCTCTTGCCTGGGGTTCATTTTGATTTAGTGCATTATAATCATTTAATGTTCCGAAATAGTGTTCATAACCAACTTCCGGAGCAATGAACTTCCACCGAAACAGCTGACTTCCCAATGAAAAACTCCCATAGGTATTCCCTTCAAAACCTTTATCCCGAAATATATCTATGCCTGCATAAATTGCCTGATTTTTTTGTCCAAATGCGCTATTGCAGATCAGGAATAAACAAATTACCAGTTTTGCGGAAACCCTTTTCAAATGTTTTTCATTGTCTTCAACGGTAAATCTAGTGTTTATTAAAGATTAAGCAGAAGTGGAATAGCTAAATATCAGGAAAACCTTATTTTTATCAGGTAACCTTCTTATAAAATGAAAAAAATTCTGAAGTTCGGCATTCCTCTCTTTTTACTGATTCTCATCTTTGTTGGATTTCAATATTATCCCAGGTTAAATATTATTACAGGGTTTGCAGCAAAAAATGTTTGTTCCTGTGTTTTTGAAGCACAAAGGGAATCCGAATCTGTTAGATTGGGAGATAATGATTTTACCCCGGTGACTTTTGCCGATAATAAAATTAATATTGAAGGGAAATCTGCTTCTTCGACCGTTTTTGGTTTAAAAAAAAGAACAGCAATTTTTATAGATGGAATGGGTTGTACGCTCCTTCCTGATGATACTTCTGCCGGAGTAATAGATTTTGGAAGTCCTAATCGCAAATTCACTAATAATACAACCCCATATCCCTTTGGAAATGGAGAGCCAAAAGATACCACGTTTAGGAATATTGATTATGACGCATTGGATAATGCAATAAATTCAGCATTTGATGATGAAGGTGAAAAATTAAAAAGAACAAGAGCTGTAGTTGTATTACATAAAAACCATTTAGTCGCAGAAAAATATGGTCCGGGTTTTACAAAGGATACAAAACTTCTTGGCTGGTCTATGGCAAAAAGTATTACAAGCGCAGTTCTGGGGGTTTTAGAAAGGCAGGGGAAAATTTCAGTTTCACAGGATCATCTTTTTGACTTATGGTTGAAGGATGAAAGGGCAAAAATAACCCTGGATAATCTTTTAAGAATGAGCAGCTCTTTGGAATGGGACGAAGATTACACTAAAATTTCAGATGTTACAAAAATGTTGTTCCTGGCAGAAAATATGCCGGCTGTGCAGTTACAAAAACCATTAATAGCACCTCCGGGAACAGTATGGAATTACTCCTCGGGGACCTCAAATTTATTATCGGGATTTATCAGGAATCAGTTTAGTGGCCAGCAGGAATATCTGGATTTTTGGTACCGGGAATTTATCGATAAGATTGGAATGCACTCTATGACGATAGAACCCGATCCTACAGGGAATTATGTTGGTTCCTCGTATGCGTGGGCAACCCCCAGGGACTGGGCGAAATTTGGACTGCTTTATTTGAACAAAGGTGAATGGAATGGAGAACAGATATTGAACGAAGCCTGGGTGGAATATACTTCAACGCCCACTAATAATTCAAACGGGGAATATGGAGCCCATTTTTGGCTAAACGCGGGTGGAAAATATCCTAATGTTCCCAAAGATCTTTTTTCTGCTAATGGCTTCCAGGGACAGTATGTTTTTATTATTCCTTCCCGGGATTTAGTAGTCGTAAGATTTGGCTTAAAAGAAGAACCTGATTTTGATGTTGATACTTTTTTAAGTTCTATTCTCAAATCGATAAAATAGAAAAGGCAGGAAATTCCTGCCTTTATCTCAAGTAATTAATATTATTATCTGCAAACTACAGCGCAGGTAGAGGCTGCAAACCAGGCATCTCCTTTGTGAAAATTTACGAACGGCACTGCTCCTGCGCCAATGCACCGGTCAATATCTGCCTTACAATTGGAACTGGTATCAGATAATTCTATTACTGCACCAATGATTGGAGATTCCACAGTAAGAGGTGGCTCCTTGTGCCATTTGTTCGTGGCATCAGGTTGAGCTCCTCTCTTGTAAACCACAGAATAGAACTTTTGACCTGTACTTAATTCCACATCAAATTGGTAGGTTCCTGCTTTTGGCTGCAAAAAGTGATAGAAACGAATGAATTCACCTGTCACAGGATTAGTAACAATGATCTCTTCACCTTCATGCCTACCGGTGCTTTGGCCAATTTCGAATTGAAATTCATTTTCAAACTGAAAATTAAAGGCCCTGTCACCATCAATAAATTTACCGGTTTCACCAGATTCTTTAAAGACGTAAGAAATTTCCTCCATCGTAAAAACACCTGTGTGAGTAAGGTTTAATTCTTGATCGAGGGCATTTTCGTTGATCATATCTTCCGATTCTGAGCTACAAGAATAGAAGGTTAATGCGCACAGGAATACTCCTGCAAGAGTTCTAAAGGTTTTTTTCATTTTCAATTTGGGATTGATTATTTAATAAAAGTATTAAAATTTTCCTAACAACATCACATTTAATTCGACAAAATGTTAAAAATTTACGCTGAAAGGAAATCGGGATCAATATTTTTTATGCAATTTTGAAAATACCTGTAGAATATTATGATCTTTTTTAGTTGTAATTTGCGCCAGATTTAAAGATGTAGCAACACATTATTTATCGAAGTTATGATAATTCTAAGCATTTTTGAAACAGGACTGCCATTAACCAATCCGGTTTTAAAGTTTTTTCTTATTCTGCTAATTATCTTAACCGCCCCTCTCCTACTTAACAAAATTAAAATTCCACCTCTTTTAGGTTTAATCATTGCCGGGGCAGTAATTGGTCCTAATGGGTTTAATTTAATCGAAAGAGACAGTAGCATAATTTTATCAGGAACGGCGGGGTTGCTATACATCATGTTCCTTGCGGGACTGGAAATTGATATGGGAGATTTTAAGAAAAATTCTTCCAAAAGCCTGGTTTTTGGATTATTCACCTTTGCAATTCCTATGACGTTGGGGATCCTAACTGGCCTGTACATCCTGGATTTTTCAATGCTCACATCTGTGCTGTTAGCCAGTATGTTCGCTTCTCACACTTTGATTGCGTACCCGTTGGTAAGTAAAATGGGAGTAGCTAAAAACCGGGCTGTAAACATTACTGTAGGTGGCACAATGATTACTGATACCCTGGCTCTACTGGTTTTGGCTGTTATTGCAGGGATGACAGCGGGAGAAGTTAACAGTGAATTCTGGATTCGATTATCCATTTCTATAGTTCTTTTTGGACTTATAGTAATGCTGATCTTCCCAATAATCGGCAGGTGGTTTTTTAAGAGAGTTCACGACAATGTTTCCCAATATATATTTGTTTTGGTACTGGTTTTCCTGGGTGCAGTTTTAGCCGAAATTGCAGGGATTGAAGCAATAATAGGAGCCTTTTTATCGGGGTTGGCCATTAACAGGTTGATTCCACGAACGTCCCCGCTAATGAACAGGATCGAATTTGTGGGCAATGCTATTTTTATTCCGTTCTTTTTAATTGGTGTAGGAATGCTGATTAATTACCGGGTGTTTTTCAAGGACCTGGAAACAATCTGGGTTGCAGCAGTAATGACCATCGTAGCAACTTTAGCAAAGTATATTGCTGCCTGGGTAACTCAAAAAACCTATAACTTTTCCATTGATGAACGAAGGCTCATCTTTGGACTTAGCAACGCACAGGCCGCGGCTACTCTTGCTGCAGTATTAGTGGGGTATAATATTATACTTGGAGAAACAGAACTGGGAGAGCCTATTCGCTTACTCAATGAGAGCGTGTTGAACGGCACTATCCTGATGATCCTTGTTACCTGTACAATTGCTTCCTTCGTAGCACAAAAAGGGGCTAAAAATCAGGCGTTAAAAGACGCTGCCTCCACAGATTCCGATGCTACTCCCACATCAGAAAATATACTTATCCCAATAAGTAATTTTGATACTACAGAGGAGCTGATTAACCTGGGAATGCTTTTAAAATCGGGAAAGAAAAATTCAAATCTCTTCGCCCTTACCGTTATAAATAATGCGGTTGAAGATGGCCCTGCCGTTAAACAAGCGTCCAAACTTTTAAATAAAGCTTCCAATACCGCTGCTGCAGCTGATATTTTTATCCACGAATTACTGCGGTATGATATTGATATTGTGAACGGAATTACCAGCGTAGTCCGGGAAAAAAGTATAACCGATTTAATCCTTGGACTTCATCAAAAAGATGGCATTTCCCAATCCTTTTTAGGTAACCTTACCGAAGGAATTCTTAAAAACTGTGACACTACTTCTTTGATATACAAAGCTGCACAGCCATTAAACACTATAAAACGACATCTTGTAATTATCCCTGCTAAAGCAGAAAAGGAACCAGGATTTGCTCACTGGCTAATAAAACTTTGGAACATAGCAAGAAATACAGGGGCAAAATTGATTTTCTATTCTTCAGCCGAAACCCGGGTATACATTACCCAAATTCATAAACAACATCCTATTGAATGTGAATTTAAAGAGTTCAATGACTGGAATGAATTTCCCAAACTTTCCGAAGAAATCCATAAGAATGACAGTCTTTTTATTGTCTTAAGCCGAAAGGAAAAAATTTCATATCAGGTAAATATGTCCCGGATTGCAGAATACCTCAACTCTTATTTTACAAATAATAGTTTTATTCTAGTTTTCCCTAAACAAAAAGGAATTACAGCATCCAAAGATATTGATCTCACCAATCCATCTTTCCTCGAACCCGCAGAAAAGCTTGACGAATTAGGAAAAACAATTGCGGCCATGTTTAAAAAAGACTCCGGTCGCAATCAATAGATTCCTTTTTTAGATTTTTTTGTTCATAATTATTAATAACCTGCGGGCTAATTAAATAGGGCATTTTGTAAGTTTAAAGCCTTCTAAAATGCTTCTGAAGATGAAAAAAATTCTGATCATCCTTATTCTGGTTATTGGCCATACTTCTTCGTTTTCCCAAACTTCAGCAACAGAAGAGAATTTATTAAATAAAGGAACCTCAGCCCTTGCGGAAGGTAAATTGGAAGAAGCCGTAGCAGCGCTTCAGGAATGTATTACTTCAGAAGAAAAAAATAAACCCCATTGCCTTACAACTATGGGAGAAGTTTATGAATTACAAAATAAACCTGAAGTTGCCATAGAAGCGTATAAAAAAGCCCTTGCCATTTTTACTTCGCTGGCAAATGAACAGGAAATTGCAGCAATATCCTCGAAATTAGGAGATCTTCATTTAAAACCTACCACTTTTTACAGAGCCCTGGAGTATTACCAGAAATCAAAATCCTTAGCTGAGAAAAATAGTTATCAGGAAATTCTTACCCATTCTTTAAGAGGACTGGCAGATGTTTATGAAAAATTATATTTGTACAAAGAAGCACTCTCGTACCGAAAGCAATATGAAGCGGAACTTCAAAAGTTAAATAACGAGGAAAAACGAAAAGAAATTGAGGAACTGGCAACCAGGTATGAATCAACTATAAGTGATAAGGAAAAAATGCTTTTGGCCCGGGAAACCAAAATAAAGAATCTTGAAAAAAAGAG
>CAZXEY010000012.1:25612-33133 GCA_964639695.1 uncultured Antarcticibacterium sp.
GTATTCTCCCGAAAGCAAACTTTTGATTCCTTTTTCTGTTGGATTACTGGCACTTTTGGCCGTAGGACTTGTTTGGAAAAGCAGGAAACCGGCAAAAATCGTAAAAAAACCAATTCCTGTAGCAACACCGGTACAAATTCCTGAGGTGGATGAAAAAAGAATAGAATCTTTTAAAAACATTCACGAGAACCTGAGGACAGGTTTTGCAAAGATAAATCACCTGAATGAACAGATTTATCAAAAAACCACGCATTTACCCGATGTTAAATACAACAGTTTAATAGTAAAGGAAACTACAAAAAAAATGCTGGAGAGTTCCTGGGATCTCATATGGGCATTAAATCCTGAGAGCACTACTATAACCAGTTTAATCCTGAGAATGAAGGAATTTGCTGAAGATTACCTGGATGAGTCGCATATCGAACCCATTTTTCATATTCCTGAACAACTTCCTCATATTCCCATTTCTAAGGATACCCATTCAGAAATCTATCTTGTGGTAAAAGAGGCTTTGACCAACGTCGCAAATCATTCTGCTGCCAGTAAAGTTTTTTTTACCGTTAATCTTCACAGCAATATTTTTTTAGTCACTGTTATTGATAATGGAAATGGATTCGTTCTTACCAATCCTACCAATGGAAAAGGTTTGACTACCATGAAAGAAAGGCTGGATAAACTAAATGCAACTTTGGAAATTACCAGCAAAATAGGACAGGGAACCATGATTTCAATATCTGTATTGCTGGACAGGATTAAGGTTTAAAAAAACAAGAATCAGTAGTTAACACCCCCCGCCAATGAACATAAACCTGAAATATTTTGTTCTGGCCTCAGGGCCACTAATATTTCTGCTGCTGCAGTTATTGGGAAAACCCGATACAATGCCCCAAACTGCATTTTATGTCCTGGGAATTACGATATGGATGGCAATTTGGTGGATTACAGAAGTTGTTCCTATTGCCGTTACTGCTCTGTTGCCTATCATCCTGTTTCCTTTAACCGGTGCTTTGGATATAGAAAGTACAACTGCCGCTTATGGCCATAAATATGTTTTCCTATACCTGGGAGGTTTTTTACTCGCAATTGCCATAGAAAAATGGGATCTTCATAAAAGAATAGCACTTTCCATAATTAAATTGATAGGAACTAATATAAGTTACATCATCCTGGGATTCATGCTAGCCACAGCATTCCTTTCTATGTGGATATCCAATACTGCTACCTCTGTAATGATGCTCCCTATTGGTGCTGCCATTATAAATCAACTTCAGGATAACCCGGCCACGCTTAAAAATGAAACCTCTGTTTTTGGAAAAGCTTTAATGCTTTCCATTGCTTATAGCGCCTCCATTGGAGGCATAGCTACTTTAATAGGAACGCCTCCAAATTTGGTTTTTGCTGGTGTGGTACAGGAACTTTATGGGATAGAAATAACTTTTTTACAATGGGCAATGCTGGGAGTTCCGGTTTCCATAACACTGCTGTTCATTTGCTGGAAATATCTTACATCCTTTGCCTTTAAATTTGAACAAAAAGAATTTCCCGGGGGGAAAGCAGAAATTAACCGGCTACTTTCACTGCTGGGAAAAACCGGCAAACAAGAAAAAGTAGTTCTTGCTGTTTTTATTTTAACTGCATTTTGCTGGATTACGAGATCCTTCCTTTTAACCCCGGTTCTACCGTTTATAGATGATACCATTATTGCAATAACCGCTGGAGTAATCCTCTTCATTTTACCTGCAGATAAAAAAGGAAACCGCATCCTTGATTGGGAAGAGGCGGTAAAATTACCCTGGGGAATTATTATTCTTTTTGGAGGAGGAATGGCGCTTGCCAAAGCTTTTGGGGATACAGGACTTGCCGTTTGGATAGGAGAACAATTAACAGCACTGGAAAATCTCCCTCTTATTTTTCTAATATTAGTTCTTATAGCAGCAGTCAATTTCTTAACTGAAGTAACTTCCAATCTTGCCACCACTGCCATGCTTTTACCCATTCTTGCACCTATGGCTATTGCACTGGAAGTACATCCTTATTTTCTTTTAGTAGCGGCAACTATGGCAGCATCCTGTGCTTTTATGTTACCGGTTGCAACACCTCCCAATGCCGTTGTTTTTGGTTCAGGGCATTTGAGAATACCCGATATGATCAGGACCGGCATATGGATGAACATTTTTTCCATCCTTCTGCTTACCCTCATAATTTATTACCTGCTGCCTTATTTATGGGAATTTGAAGTGAACTTTACTCCCGATGTTTTTAAATAACTTCAGCAGGAAGCAACAAAGGGATCTTAGCCTGTTATTTTCTATATTAGCTGATATTATATTAAATTTTCCTTAGATGAAAAAAATTTTACTACTTACAGCTGCTGTTTTATGTCTTACCGGATGTAAAAATGAAACCAATGAAACTGAAACTGACGCTGCCATGACTGAAGAAATGATCTTAAGAAAAGCTGATTCTCTTGCACAAGCCCTTATCATTCTGGACGGCCATGTAGATCTTCCTTACAGATTAAAGGAGAAGGGTGTTAATCTAATAACGGCAGAAAATGGGAGTCAGATCATTGGAGACGGAGAAGGAGATTTTGATTTTGACCGGGCTAGAAAAGGAGGTTTGGATGCTCCTTTTATGTCTATATATATTCCCGCAGAGCTTCAGGAAACAGGCGGAGCCAAAGCCCTGGCCGATTCTTTAATTGACCTTGTGAAATCAATACCTCAAACATATCCCGAAAAGTTTGCTCTTGCGTTCAATCCCGAAGATGTGAAACAAAATTTTGAAGCAGGTAAAATTTCCCTGCCCATGGGAATGGAAAATGGAGCACCTATAGAAAATGACCTGAAGAATGTACAGTATTTCTTTGACCAGGGAATAAGATATATAACCCTTACACATAGCAAAGACAATCAAATTTCAGATTCCTCCTATGACACTACAGCCACTCACCAGGGGTTGAGTTCTTTTGGAAAGGAAGTTGTAAAGGAGATGAACAGAGTTGGGATCATGGTGGATGTTAGCCACCTTTCAGACAGTGCTTTTTACGATGTGATGGAAGTTACCACTAAGCCGGTTATTGCCTCACATTCCTCAAGCCGTCATTTTACTCCCGGATTTGAAAGAAACATGTCCGATGAATTGATAAAAAGATTAGCGGAAAATAAAGGGGTAATTCAAATAAATTTCGGATCAGATTTTCTGGATTCAAAGTCTCAGGAGAGTAGGGACAGGCGCGAAAAAGCATTGGCAGAAAAAGGCCTTACTGAAGACGATGAAGCAGCAAAACCCATTCTTGAGGCAAATCCTTATGTATTTTCAAACACGGCAAAAGTTGCAGATCATATTGATCACGTGGTGAACCTTGTAGGTATTGATCATGTGGGCCTGGGGTCTGATTATGACGGGGTTGGGGACAGTTTACCCGAAGGTTTAAAGGATGTGTCAACTTTTCCAAATCTCCTGGCAGAGCTTCTTAGAAGAGGTTACAGTGAGGAGGACATTGAAAAGATCGCTTACAAAAATGTATTTAGAGTGTGGAATGAAGTTTTATCCTCTGCCCAACCAACTACTAAATAATCTAAATCAACAATTACTTCTGAATCCCCCGGAATTTTTTCTCCACAATCCCGATGAAAAAACGTTACTGGTTCCTGATTGTTTTTTTACTTATTCTGGTGGCCACTTATTTTTTAGGTCCTCAAAAACCGGTTCCAGTTTATTCTAAAGCGTTACCGGAACTACCGGAAGGATTAAAAGAAATTGAACAGTATATTCAGCAAAAGGAACTAAATTATCCGGTTCGGGAAAACAATCAGGCAAGGATTATATGGCAGCAACCATCTCCTGAAATAACTGAATATAGTATTGTTTATCTTCATGGATTTGCAGGAAGCTGGAGGGATGGATACCCGGTTAATGTAAAAATTGCCGACACTCTGGATGCCAATATTTTTCTTTCGCGTTGGTCTGGTCATGGTTTGGCTCCCCCGGCTTCCCTGGATTCCTTTACGCCCGAAGCTGCGTGGGAATCGGCTAAAGAAGCTTTGGCAATTGGGAAGAAAATTGGGAAGAAGGTAATTATCATGAGCACCTCCACCGGTGGTACCCTTGCAATAAAACTGGCTGCAACTTATCCTGAATCTGTATTTGCACTCATTAATTTATCACCTAATATTGAAGATGATGTTGATGGCGCCTTTATTCTCAATTCTCCATGGGGCTATGAAATCTCTCAATTGTTGGTTGGAGACGATAAAAAGATTGAACACGAGGAGGAGCTGGCCCGTAAGTACTGGGATACATTATATCCTTCCAGTGCGCTGGTAGACCTGCAGGTACTGGTAAGTACTACTATGTTGCCTAAAACCTTTAAACAAGTTGAGTGTCCGGTAATTACGTTGTTTTACTACGAGAATTTTTTAAATGAGGATGAACATGTAGAAGTGGAAGTTTATCCCGAAGTACACAAATTGTTTTCTACCCCCGATTCTCTTAAAACACTGGTTAAATTAACCACTCCCAAAACCCATTTTATTGGCAGTGGCATTAAATCTCAGGATACAGAAGTTGTGATAAAAGAAATTGTCGACTTCCTTGTAAACACACTTCATATAGAATTATAAATTAAAAAATCTTCTAACAAAGAACGCCCGGAAATTTCCGGGCATTTAAATTATTTATACTTCTTGATTATGACCAGTTTCGGGTCGAGTTGTACCGGTTATATTCGTTTTGGTCCCAGAAACCATCATCATTGGCATCTCCTTCATTAAAAAGACCACCACTCCATTCGTTTTCGTCCACTAATTTATTTTTATCTTCATCGAAGGTATTGAACCAATCTGAATCAGAAAATCCTGAATTCCATTCGTTACTGTCCAGAAATCCATCCTGATTTTGGTCGAAAGCATTAAAATCTTCCTGGTTGGTATAATTACCGAACATATTATTATAACCACTATTCCATTCGTCCTGGCTCAAACGGTCATCATCGTCCATATCGTTGAAACCAAAAGCAGTGTGATAAAATTCATCATCGTTAAGAGACCCATTATTATCCTGATCCCATTGAGCAAATCCTACATTGTTTGATTGGGCAAATTCATTTTCGTCCCATCGATTATCTCCATTTGCATCAAACTCTCCAAATCCTTCATCAATGACTTCTTCTGTACCTGCATCAGTTATCTCATCAGCTTCTACCAGTTCATCCGTTTCCGGTTTTTCAGCATCTCTACAAGAAATAAATGAGGAACTAAAGGCAAATAAAAAGGTAAATAATAAAATCATCTTTTTCATAATATCACTTTTTTAAATTTAATCCAACTTAACTCAAATTAACTGATTATCAATGTCGTAAGTGCTAAATGTTCCTTAAGGAAAAACTAAATTTCGTTTTATAATCTCTATAAACCGGCAATATTCATAAATTTCTCAAATTTGAATCTTAAACCCGTTTTATTAAAGAAATTAATTCAGGAAGTACTGTGAATACATTACGCGGATTATATAAATAGAATCAGGAAAATTCCTGATGTAAAGCGGGAGTTAAACATATTAAAAGATTTTTAGGATATTGTTTTCAAAGAAAATATGGCTTATAAACTGGTATAAATGAAAAAAGGCGAACGAGAGTTCACCTTTTTTGCCCCAAATCTACCATGAACTTAACCTACTTATGCTATGGTAGGCACAAGATAATCAATTATATAATATGCCAAAATATTTTTTTAAATAAGTTTGGGCCACAAAAAAAGCTGCCCACAAAAATGAACAGCTTTTCAATAACTTTTATATATAATCTATGAAGAAAATTTTGCTCTTATTTCTTCCTGATTGTCTCTTATGTATTGATACGCCAAATAACCTGCACCGGCAATAAGACCTATTTTAAGGAAACTTCCTGTCCACTGCAAACCTTTTTTAGCTACCCATAGTTTACCCGCTTTCTTTGCTGCATTTTTTACTTCGTTCTTCATATCCATAAATATTTAAAATTTTAAGTTGTAAGTAATATAAAAAACCTTTTTAGCCCTTACCGTTAAAAAAGCCCTAAATAACAGGCATTTAACCTTTTTTAGAATAAAGTGGGTTAAAATAAAACAAGAATTAATACCGAATTTGTATATTCCCTGGTTATCTTACTTTTTTGACACCACTTTTATACTACACCGGGTACTTATTTTTAAGAAGTTCTTATTTTTTATTCGGAATATCTATTTATGGGAAAAATTAAAATTGGTTTAAGGCTTAAGGAACTTCGAAATTCTCTAGGATTTTCGCAGACATATGTTGCCGGGAAATTATTCATCTCCCAGGGTGCCTATTCTTTAATTGAGCACGGTTCAAATTCATTAGGTTCAGAGCATCTACTACGCCTTAGCGAATTATATAATGTAACCGCCGATTATATTTTAACAGGGGAGAAAAAATTGATAAATATGACCTACGAAAATGGTTTCTTACCCCTAATACACGCTAAAGCCCATGCAGGATTTCTAAAAAATTCCCAGCTCGAGGAAGTAATGGATGAGTTTGAATATTATAAGATCCCCGGTTATAATCCTACAAAGGACAGCATGCTTATAGAAATAGAAGGAGACAGCATGCTACCTGCTATAGTTTCGGGAGATGTAGTAATATGCCAGATCCAGAAAAATATGGATCACGTGATCGATGGCTCGGTGGCTATTCTGGTAACCCGGAATGAATTAATGGCAACGAGGCTTTATACACATTCCAATGAAAAATACTTCCTCTTAAAAAGTGACAATCCTGGAGAAAACGATAAAAAGGATATTAAAAAGTCAGAGATTGTTCAGTTATTGATGGTGATGGGAAAAGTAAGTAAAATTCTGGTACCTCACCGGGAATTATCTTTTAGAAGAAGGATCGGAGACCTGGAAGATTCTGTTGAATCTTTAAGTAAACAACTATTTAAAATGGAGAAGCTTCTTTCTAAAAAAAAATAAATTTAAAGCCAGATAAAAGTTATAATTATCGTTTAATTTATTAAAAGTTCTTTTTCCTTTAATGAAACCCTTTGAACAATATTCGCAGTTACAGGGTTTTGTATTATGACTGTCAGGGAAATATCTCCACCCAATATTTTGAGGAAGATGCTTAACTTTTAAGATTTCCTTTGCTTCAATTTTCCTATTGATTATAAGTTCATAACCAGGAGGATCCTCTAAATCCATTATTTCTTTTATAGCATCCCCTAAACTAATAAACCGGTGGCGTTGATTGTACTTTCCGGAATATACCATTTCCAATGATGGTAATTTAAAGTAAACTCCTACAAAAGTCCTTGCTCCAGACCTTTTTAATTCCCGAAGCCATTGGTGAGAAATGTAAAAATTGGGAAGCACCGGCATGGCAAAAACTCCCGACCCGTATTTTCCTACAGATAATCCTGAAGTTATTATTTTCTTAGAATACTTTTCATCAGTAAGATGTACAAGAGTCGGCATAAACAATTCCATTAAAGTAAAAACTGTAAAACTCAAAAGTAGATAA
>CAZXEY010000012.1:33233-38721 GCA_964639695.1 uncultured Antarcticibacterium sp.
GTGGGAGATTGCCCCATAAAAATTCCTTGAAAGATGCCTTTTTCAGTATATCGCACTGCGACATGCTGCCCCTCACAAATTATTTCCTCCACAATGAGCTGCATTTTCAACCCTGCTATCAATTGGCGCCAAACATCTAATGCTTTTTCTATCGGTGCCATTCCAAAAACCCCCTGCACTACTGCATCTTTGGCAAAAAGAGATCTTAAAGTCGTTATATCTCCCCGGTTAAATGAAGCTATATATTGCATCACAACTTCCTTGTTCTGTTTCTGTTCCTGTTTAGCCATATTTGATTCTGAAATAACCTGCTCTTTCATATTTTTATTTTTTATAAATATTTGTACTTAATTTTTTTATAAATATTTGCACTTAATTATGCCGCTAAAGATTTTCTTATAGTCATCGCATTTTTGACTTTATTCCCAAAGTCACTATATACACTGTATGCCATCCAGAAATAAGCAGCTCCCCACATAAGGTTTGTGGTAAATTGTAGCCACACCCCGGGAAAGGGAATAAGAGCAAATCCGGCAAAAACGATCCAGCCCGACCATTTCGGAAGTTTTCCAGATTTCCAAATTGCAACGGCCATTAAAGCAATTCCTGTTAAAGTACTTAAAAGCGATACCCCCATAAAAATTTGAAGAGGTCCTTCCATTACCGCATATCTAATCACCTCGGTATATCCTGATAAATAAATTTCCCCTATCATAGGAAACATAAAATAAACCAGAGCAAAAACTCCTAAACCAAAAATGTGATGAACAAGTGTGATTATTAAACCATAAAACGCAATACGTTCTGCTTTGCTGTTTTGCAGATAAAGATACAATCCTACAGTACCTATCATCTCCATTATTACCCCAAGAAAACCTCTTAAAGCCCAAAGAGAATATTTAGAAGATGTTACCAGTTTTGAAAATTCTTCCGGGTGTGAGGAGGCTTGAAATAATACATTCTCCTGTGGGATAAGCAGGTCACCAAATGCGAAAATTAATCCCCCAAAGCCTATAATACTAAGGCAGCTTGTAATTCTTGTTTTCATGATGTAAGTTGTTAAATTGAAATATATGCAGTACTTATTACTCCGATACCAATATTAATTTCAAATGTAGAAAGGGGGGTTTATTTTAAATGTGCAGATCTTGCTGTTCTGTAAGGTTTTTTATTTACAACAAATTGCATTTATAAAAGCGATTGACTAATTGGTAGTAAACCGATTTAGAAGTTTAAGCTTCGCCGAAGATTTTAAAAAAAATTGGAGTGGCGTATTCTAATGAACAGGTAAGTACCACTCAATAAAAAGGGAATTTAGATTTAAAGGAGCAGGAAGTACATTAAATTTAAAATAGGAAACACTTTCCCTGTGTTGCAGGCCCATTTCATTAAATAAATGTTCATTTATTAATTTGCTTACTGGTTCCAATTCTGCCACAGGACAACTAAACTTGTATCTGGCAAATTTACCACCGGGAAGGGTACTGATAAAATTTTTGCTCACCGAAAATTTTCGTGGCTCCTTACTAACAAGTGCGGCATCATACCTGTAAATGCTATTCACATTTATATTAGGACAATCGTGAAATACACCGTAATAATGGAATTCATCGAAAGTTTGTTTATTCTCACTAATAAA
Organism: uncultured Antarcticibacterium sp.; assembly: GCA_964639695.1. Taxonomy (GTDB): domain Bacteria; phylum Bacteroidota; class Bacteroidia; order Flavobacteriales; family Flavobacteriaceae; genus Gillisia. Next base: position 34,873 of record CAZXEY010000012.1, read on the forward strand.
GGTTGCTGCTTTTTCCCACACGTTAAAAATTTGGCTGGAGAAGTAATTGCCCACACAGGGAAAAACCAATGCCTGTTGTTCAGTAAGCTTGACAAGCTCACATTTTAAAGAAATATATTTTTTTATATCTCCCGAAAGCTCTTTCATGGCGTGATCCCTCCGGAATTCCCTGGGTGTTGTCCCCTTCACTTTCTTAAAAACCCTGCTGAAAGCACTGTCATTTTCATAACCTACCAACAACCTCACATTAGAAATAGGTAAATCTGTAAATGAAAGAAGATATCCCGCGGCCTGGATCTTTTGCTTAAGGATAAAATTCCCAACCGGTTCATTTAGTTCCTTTTTTAGTTTACGGTGCAGGTAAAAAGGGGAATAACCTGTAACCCTAGCCAGGTCATCCAAAGTAATAGATTCTTCAAGATGATTATTAATGTAGGCTAAAGCAGCGTCCAACATACTTCCAGAAAATTTATTAACTCTACCCAGATAAAGGAAAAATGATATACTGAAATTAATAAAAAATCCTTCTCCTATTTAAATTTTTTAAAAACCCTGAACCCTTTTTTTATTTTAATTCCCTCCCACAGTAGAAAATTTATAAACCGAGACAGTATTATATTTTTCACCGGGTTCAAGGGTAATAGAAGGAAATGTGGGCTGATTTGGTGCATCTGGAAAATGCTGGGTTTCCAGAGCAAAGGCAGTTCGGTAATCATCTTTAGCCCCACCTTTAAACGTGTTTTTGCTCTGCATGAAATTCCCGCTGTAAAACTGGATTCCGGGTTCTTCAGTAAATACCTCCATTATTATTCCCGATTTGTCTCCAATCACCTTAGCTGCTTTAATCAGGCCTTTCTCATTTGTTCCGTTTAAAACAAAATTGTGATCATAACCTACTCCGTTTTTTAGCTGTTCATTTTCAGTTTCAATGCGTTCCCCAATTTTATGCGGCTCCCGAAAATCAAAGGGTGTATTTTCAACCTCTGTAAATTCCCCTGTTGGAATCAAACCTTCATCTACAGGGGTAAATTTATTTGCGAAAAGCTGAAGCTCATGATCCAGAATGCTTCCATTCCCCTCCCCGTTCAAATTGAAAAAAGCATGGTTGGTAAGATTAACCGGAGTCGCTTTATCGGTAGTGGCCTCATATTCCATTTTTACTGCCCTGTCATTGGTAACTGAATAAGTTACTTTAACATCCAGGTTACCGGGAAATCCTTCTTCCCCATCGGGAGACCGGTAAGTTAAAATCAATGTTTGATCATCTGGTTGCTCCGCATCCCAAACCACATATTGAAATCCTTTATATCCCCCGTGAAGGGTATGCCCATCATTATTGGCAGGAATTGAATATTCCTCCCCGTTTAGTTGAAATTTTCCATTGGCAATACGGTTTCCAACCCTTCCTATAGTAGCTCCAAAATAAGGTTCGGTGGCATTGGCAAATCCCTTAGCACTGTTCATACCCACTACCACATCGGTCATATTTCCCTTATCGTCGGGAACCCAAAGCCCCACCATTCTACCACCATAATTGGTAAATGCCACTTCAATGCTGTCATTTTTGATCCAATAAAGTCCCACCTCTTTTCCTTCAATGATAGTATCAAATCTTGAGGCTTGTAAATTTCTTTCAGGAGATTCTTGTCTTGCAGTCATATCAATTTTAGTGCTTTCAATTTTTTTGTCCTCTTTGCAGGAAGCAATCAGCATGAGAGTACCAATTAGGAAAAGGGAAAGCATTTTATTTTTGGTCATACCTATTTCTACTTATAATTTTAATTTTGATTGATCTTTAGAATTAATGAACTTTCCTGGTTTATTTTTCTAATCAGGTCCACTTCTTCCTGCCGGTAAGGAGTACCATCTTTTCTAAAAATATCATGAAACCACATTTCAGGCTCCGCCCCATTTTCCACGGGAGTATCCCAGGCATAGATCGTATTGGTTTTGCCATTTACCAGCCCCCAGTTTATTGCACCAACATTGTACTCTTTGAGCAAAGGAAGGGTATTTTGAAATGTATTGTCCCGGGTTCTTGCCATATACTCGGTACAGATCATTGGGCGGCCGTGCGATTTTAATAGTTCAATAACTCTCCTGTGCCAGTCCGGCGCCTCATAATCGTGATAAGTAATAATATCTGAATGTAAGGCCTGGTAAGCATTAAGATCAATTAAATTCCAGGACCATAGCCCCACCGAAACGGGTTGGGAAGGATTGACCTCCCTGGCCCAGGTAAAAACTTCTTTAAGTAATGGCAGGGATTCATTTCCCTTGCTGCTGTTTCCCGGCTCATTGTAAAGATCCCAGAAAAGCACCCGCTCATCACTGGCATAGGTTGAAAGAATATCTTTTACATAAAGTTCAAGTTCTGGAAAATTTGATTTATTATTGGAAGCTGGAGCCCCCGGATCCTGCATCCAGCCCGAATTGTGAATTCCGGGTTTTGGCGCGGGTTGTTTTCCCATTTTAGGATCTGGATTCCACACATCATCAAAAAAGACAAAAATGGTCTTGATCCCGTGCTTATCTGCAATTTTCAGGTATTCCTCCATCCGGTTTTTGAATCCTTTTTTGTCTGCCTTATAAGCCAGACTGTGAAGATATACCCGCATCGTATTGAAACCTATCTCTTCAGCAAAACCTAATTCCCTGTCAATGGTTTCCGGATCAAAGGTGTCTGCCTGCCACATCTCCAGCTGATTGATGGCAGTACTGGGAATGAAATTGGCACCGGTTATATAATCATGCTCGGCATACCATGCTTCAGCCTTTTCTATCGACCACCTGTTCTTTTCGGTAGTATTTAATACTTCCTGGGAAGAAACGGTTTGAAAAGTGAACAGGACAGTAAATGCTAAAAATAAATTTTTTATCATTTCTCTTTAGTTATTATTTATTGTTTTATTTCTGAAGAAAAATAATTATTTCTGAAACCGATCTTTTTTCCTTCCTAGCCTTTATTTTTTCTTCTGAAATTATACCGTACAATTTGCCGCCAAACGAATGTAAAAACAAAAGTAAAATTTACGCTTCTTTTTTAATTCAACAGAAGATTGCAGGAATTTTATTTACGGCCTCAACGAACTTCTGAAGTCATAGACCTCAAAATTAAATTTTATTATTACCTCAAGAACATCAGAAGACCTTCGGAAATTCTGCAACAGGAAGAAAATTTTCAGATTAAACGAATCCGTTTTTTGAAGATTAATTATCTTAAACTTTAAATTCAGTACTATGAAAAGCTTCTTTTACACCCTACTTTTCTTCTTCAGTATCACATCTGTGGCGCAGGATGTAAAAACTGATACGTTAAAAGGCAATAATCCCGTTTTCCCGGGATGGTATGCAGATCCTGAAGGGATTGTTTTTGATGATACCTATTGGATCTTTCCCACCTATTCTGCTCCCTATGATGAGCAGGTTTTTTTTGATGCCTTTTCTTCACAGGATCTTGTGAACTGGACAAAACACGAAAGAGTTTTGGATACTTCAGCTGTAAAGTGGGCGAAAAGAGCTGTATGGGCCCCCTCCATTATTAAAAAAGACAACCGCTATTTTTTATTCTTCGGAGCAAATGACATTCAGAGTGATGAGGAAAAAGGAGGGATTGGGGTTGCCGTTGCTTCCACTCCGGAAGGCCCTTATAAAGATCATTTGGGAAAACCTCTTATAGACAAATTCCATAACGGGGCTCAGCCTATAGACCAATTTGTTTTTAAAGATACCGATGGGCAGCACTACCTCATCTATGGAGGCTGGAAACATTGTAACATCGCCAAATTGAATGAGGATTTTACGGGCTTCATTCCTTTTAAGGACGGAAAAATTTTCAAAGAAATAACT
>CAZXEY010000013.1:0-38423 GCA_964639695.1 uncultured Antarcticibacterium sp.
ATGTCGAGCACCCCGGTCGCAAAAATCAATTTTTTGCCAGAGAAAATTCCGTTTTCCTCAGTTTGGACATTAAAATAATCATCGGGTTTTGTAACAGCTGTAACCCTTCCTTTTTGAAAAGTAACCGAAGGATATTGCATTACCTCTTCTTTTGCCTTTGCTGAAAGTTCCGCAGGAGATTCCCCGTCTCTGGTAAGAAAATTATGGGAATGAGGGGTTTGTTTGTTGCAGGGATCACCATTGTCGACGATAAGCACTTTTCTAAGTGCTCTTCCCAAACTCATAGCTGCAGAAAGTCCCGCGTAGCTACCACCAATAATTATTACATCAAAATGTTCAATTTCTGTCATCTTCCCCTTTTTACTTAAACCGAAATAACCAGCTCAAAAATTAAAAATAGCCTGTTTCACCTGATGCAAATTCCAATTTCTGTTAATTAACTTTCCTTTTGCAGATTGAGCTGATAAACCTGAGTTTATTGAAAATCTTTTACTTCCCGGATTCGACCGATGCCGGTTTAAGATCCTTAGGATCTATCTTTTTTCCTCCTTTTATTACTGAAGAGATCTTACTTACGTTTTTAATGTCCTCCAGGGGATTTGAATTCAGAATAATAAGGTCGGCAACTTTTCCCGCTGAAACAGCTCCGTAATAATCCTGAAGATCAAAAAACCGCGGTCCATTAATCACAGAGGTTTCAAGTGCCTGTTGTGGTGTCAATCCTGCTTTTACTAATTCAGCCAATTCCCCATGAAGAGATTCCCCGGGATATACATAGGAATTAAAAGCCCCCGAATCTGATCCTGCAAGAATTTTGACACCGTTCTCGTACATAGGAACGATCATTTCTGCACTTATTTTTTCCATTTTCTGTCTCATCTGGCTACCGGAGTTTTTTGCTCTTCTGGCACCTTCAATTCTTCCCAGGTAAGTTTGCTGGATGCCTTTTCCAATAAAAGGTAGTATGGTATCCTGCGAATGGTCTACATCTAATATTTCAGAAAGTGTTTTTTGGATATGTAATGTGGGAGTAATAAATACATCTTCCGCACTCATCTTCTTAAAAACCTCTTCTGCCATTTTTGGATCATAGGTATCGATGATCGTTTCAATCATTCCATACCCTTTGTTCAATTCTGTCAAACTATCTGCCAGCGGGGAAGTCGATTTTAGCGGGTAGTACATATGCTCTGCTCCATCCAATCCTATATCTATGGCTTCGATAAAATCTGCGGTAAGAGGCATATGCCCGGTGGTCTTAAGATTGCGTTTTTCTGCCGCACGGATTATAGCATAAAAGGATTCTTTGGACAAACTGCCGTCGTAGACTTTTACAAAGTCTGCACCTATTGACTGCAAGGAATCTAAAGCTGCTTCAATTTCTTCTTCTGAAGAAACCTTGATAGAACCGGGCCACGCAGGATTTTCCCCATCCAGCTTGGGACCCGGGGTAAATATTCGGGGACCAATTAATTGTCCTGCCTTCACCTGCTCCCGCCAATCCAGAACACTCGGAGTAATATCTCCACCGGCGTCCCGAACAGTGGTAATTCCATAAGCCAGGAACAGCGGCAGAAAATCTTTATTTTCCTGAATTAACGTATCGCCTCCTCGAAAATGCACGTGCATATCCCATAATCCCGGCATTACAAATTTACCGGCTGCATCTATCGTATTCTTTGCGCTGTACTTATCAATTTCTGCCTGATCCACCACTTTTCTTATTGTATCACCCGAAATGAGAATCAACTGGTTTTTTACTAATTCACCAGATGATACATCTACAATAACGGCATTGGAAATAAGGAGGTCAAACTCATCCTTTTCCTGATTATCACAGGAAAATAACAGGAGGCTCAAACAAAGGGATAGCAAGAATCTTGTGTTCATATATCTCAAATTGAAAAGGGTTAGCATTTTCATACTAACCCTTTTTTATTATTTATTGGTTTCTTTTACGTCCTGAAGTAATTCCTGAATACCCCTTTCCAACTGTTGATCTCTTCCCTGATCAATAACCCCCGGCATATTTTTAACCCGTATCATAGGTTCTGTCTGATTATTTTCCATCCAGTCCCCGGACATGTCCCTGGCACTTACAGGTACTATTCCCCATCTTGTACCATCGGGTAATCCTTCCCAACCGGCAAAACTACAGGTTCCGGGTACCGGCATACCTACAGTTTTTCCAATCTTAAGATCAGAATATCCACTGGCATAACAGTGCCCGTCTGAATACATACTCTCATTATATAGAGAAAGTGTTGGTTTTGTCCAGCGGGAAGTAGGTTCTCCACCCACTACTTTATCTGCAGTTGCATAGGTAATAAAAGGAGTGCCTGTAAAGAAAGCTGCAAGATCTGCAACAAGATCTCCACCCCCATTGAACCTGGTATCAATGATCACTGCCTTACGGTCGTGGAATTTACCCATCATATCTTCATAAATAGAACGGTATGGCCCGTCACTCATCCCTGGAATATGCACATACCCTAACTGCCCGTTACTTTTCTCATTTACTTCCTTCTCATTGATCCTCACGAATCTTTTGTAAAGAAGGTCCCGCTCCTCATTTAATGAAATTGGCTTAACGGTTACCTGTCTTTTTGCACTTTTACCCGGTTCTGTCAATTCAAGAAGTACAATTTTATTTTCTTTTCGGTTAAGGTATTTTGCAATATCTGTTTCTGCAGATATTGCTTCCCCGTCAATACTGGTTATTACAGATCCCGGTTCGATTTTCAAAGAAGCTTTATCAAGGGGACCTCCCTGTATCACTTCTTCTATTTTAATACCTTCACCTTTATAGTTGTAGTCCATAAAGATTCCCAAAGAAGCTGTAGCGTCTCCATTCTCTGAATTGCTGTTATATCTTGCCCCGGAATGTGAAACATTTAATTCCCCCAACATTTCTGCAAGCATTTCAGCAAATTCGTGGGAATTGCCGATATGCGGCAAATATTTCCCGTATTCTTTATACAGCATATCCAGATCCTTCCCGTGAAAAGTAGGTTCATAAAAAGCATTTTTAGTACGAATGTACACGTGATCAAACATATGCTGTCTTTCCTCATCGGCATCATAAGTCATTTCTCCGGCAATTTTGATATCCTTGGACTTTTCTCCTGAAACATCAAGCTTGGAGATTTTTCCTCCGCTTAACAGGTAAAGGTTTTCTTTTTCCTTATCCCAGGCCAGGCTTCCAGAACGGGCATTCAACTTAATGGCCATTTTGGTTTCCTTTGTCCTAAGATTTGTTTCCCATAAATTCAGTTTATCCTCAAACTGGGATAAATAGTATAGTTTTTCACCATCTTTGGAAAGTACGGCATCACTTAAAGAACTTGAATGAATCGTTAGCCTGGCTTTTCTCTCTTTTAAATTATCCCAGTCAAAGTTCAACGGCTTTTGTACCTCTTTTTCCTTTTTGGATTTATCGGTATCCTTTTCCCTTTTATCTCCTTCTCCTTCTTTTTTATTTGCTTTTTCTACCTCCTGCATTAATTTATAATCCTCTTCATTAAGGTTAAATTTATCCCAGGCTTCCTGGGTAAAAAACATAGAATACACATCCAGTTCGGTTTGACCACTGGTTGCGTAGCTTTTTAATCCGTTCCTGTTACTAAACCAGATCATTTGCTTCCCGTCATTGGTCCATTTTGGTGTGGAATCGTAGTATCCACTTTCAGTAAGGTTCATTCGCTTACTACCATCTGCCGCTAATAAAAGAACTTCACTGTTGCTAAGAGATTTATTCCAATCTACAAGAAGCCATTTGCTATCGGGACTCCAGGTGAAATATTTATCGCCATCTCTCATATGAAAAAGATCCTTCGGCGTTAAAAGGTCTGTAGTTTTTCCAGATTCCAAATCTTTAACCCTTAAGGTTCTTCGTCCGGCTATGTAAGCCAGTTTCTTACCATCAGGCGCATACTGCGGAAGATAATTATCGCCTTCATCATTAATTAATTTATCCTCTTTTAAAAGTGTAGATGCATAAAAGAAGGGTTCTTCAGCTCTTACTTTTTCAGATTTAAAAATGCTCCATTTTCCATCGCGTTCGCTGGAATAAACCACACCCTTCCCATCGGGTGTAAAGGTTACGAACCGCTCCTGTGCGGGAGTATTTGTAATCCTCTTGGTTAGAGAACCATCTACCGATGTTACAAATACTTCGCCTCTGGCTATAAATGCAATTTCTTTCCCGCTTGGAGAAACTTCCATTTCCTGTACACCTCCATTAATAGTTATGTATTTATCAGAATTATTAATGGCCTGGGTTCTAATTGAAACATCCACTTTTTTTGGAGCTTCTCCTTCTTTCATTGTGTAAAGTTCTCCATCATAACCAAAAGCCAGAGTTCCATTTCCAGAACTTAAAAAGCGTACAGGATGCGTTTCAAATTTGGTTATTTGCTCCTGATTTTCAGGATTTGATAAAGAAAGTTTGTGAACATTGAAGTTGCCGCTCTTTTCACTTAAATAAAAAACTGACTGTTGATCGTTACTAAAAACCGGCTGCCGGTCTTCCCCTTCAAAACTGGTAAGCATCTTATGAGAATTGTCTGCAACATTGTATTTCCAGATATCGCGGGTAATAGAAGACGTATGATGTTTTCTCCATTCGTTTTCACCGCCCTTTTTATCGTGGTAAACCATGGTATTACCATCTTTGCTAATTTGAACATACTCTACCGGTAAAGTAAAAACCTGCTCAACTCTTCCTCCTGTTACGGGAACTTTATACAACTCAGGTTGTGAACCTGTAGGGTATTGTCTATGGTTTGCCTGATCCTGACGCACAGCCCCAAAAACAACATTTTTATTGTCATTGGAAAAGCTAAAAGGATTTTCATCATTACTATGAAAGGTCAACCTTTCTGCCGGGCCACCTAATGCGTCCATTAAGAACACATCAAAATTTCCATATCTGTTGGAAGCGAAAGCAAGCTTTTTGCTGTCATTGCTCCACACCGGCATAAAATCATGAGCCTCATGAAAAGTGAGCTGTTTGGCATCACCACCATTTACAGGAACACTATAGAGGTCTCCTTTGTAAGTAAAAGCAATCGTCTTCCCGTCGGGTGATATGCTTTGATACCTAATCCATTTTGGTGAAACCTGTCCTATTGCGGCAACCGGGCCTATGAGTAGTAAAAATATTGTTATTAATGATTTCATATAAATTTATTTACTGAATTTATTTATGAGGAGATTTCTCCCCGGATTTAAGTTCTACTTTAATTTTTTGTTTTTACAGGGTATGCAGGTGTTTTCATTTCTTTTGGCGGGTTCTCCTTTAACTTTTCCAGAGCGATCTCAATAGCCTTTTGCAATTGCGGATCCTTTCCTTCAATAACATCTGCCGGAGTTTGTTCCACTTCAATATCGGGGGCTACACCTTCATTTTCTATTCTGAAACCATCTTCAGTATAAAAAGCAACGTTAGGCGCAGTAACAGAACCACCATCTATAAATTCGGGATATCCCAATACACCTACCAGTCCTCCCCAGGTCCTTTTACCAACTATGGTACCCAAATCGAACTTCCTGAACAGGAAAGGAAGATAATCTCCACCCGAACCTGCAGTTTCATCTATGATCATCACTTTTGGCCCCTGTATCGAAGCACTTGGAGATTTTAGATCTTTCCCATACCGGAAGTTCCAGTAAGCCTGCTCCGGCTTTTTCAGGATATCTATATAATAATCTGCCAGCTGTCCTCCTCCATTAAAGCGCTCATCAATTATGACGGCATCTTTATTGGCCTGGGGGAAAAAATAACGCTTAAAATACTCGTGACCGGCATCGGCTGTATTAGGAACATATACATAAGCCACCCTACCATTGGTAGCTTTGTTAACTTTCTCAATATTTCCTTCTACCCAGGCCCGGTTTCTCAACGCCCATTCGTTCCCCACCGGGGTAACTTTTACCTGCCTTGCATTTTTAAGATTAGTATCGGGACTAACGGTTAGTGTTACAATTTTTCCGGCTGTATTTTCAAAGAATTTATAGAAATTTTCATCTGCAGTAACATCTTTTCCATTCACCTTAAGGATGTATTCTCCTTCCTTCACGTTTACCCCCGGCTCAGTTAAAGGCGAACGCATATCGGGATTCCAGTTTAACCCTCCGTAGATCTTGGAAATTTTATACCTGTTATTATCAATAGTATAATCTGCTCCTAAAAGCCCTCCCGGAACCCTATCCGGATTGTTCAAATTATCCCCTCTTCCCGAGAATCTGTGATGCCCAACACTTAGTTCGCTGAACATCCATTCCATCACCCTGTAAAGTTCGCTTCTTGTAGTGACATCCTTGAGAAAAGGTTCGTATTTTTCCTTCATTGCCTGCCAGTCTACTCCGTGCATTCCTGGATCATAAAAATAATCCCGGTTCACCCTCCATGCTTCATTAAAAATGTTCTTCCATTCTTCTTTAGGGTCAATTTTCACCTGAATATCTGCTGTATTGAGATTTCTTTTTTCCCCGATCTTGTTAAGATCTGCAATTCCCCATTTTCCGTCTGCACCATACACGATTTTTTCGCCGTTAGCCGAAATTTCATAAGTAAAAGCAGGCATAATTTCCTTGTTTTCTCTCTTTTTGAGATCGTATTTGTTCAGCATTGATTTCCCCTGACTATGTGGTGCATACGCCAGGTAGTACAACTCGCCTTCTTTGGGAGAATTGAGATTTGCATACATTCCGGGAGGAACCGGAACATCTACAATCCTGTTGTTAATTCCTTCAAAATCTATTTTTAAAGCAGGTGCTTTAGTTTCCTGCGGTTTCTTCCCCTGCTCTTTCTTTTCCTGTTCTTTTTCTTCCTGCTGAATTTTTTCCACATCATTTTCCTTTGCAAAAGGGGATTCTACAGCTTTCTGAAGTGTTACCAGATATATAGAATTAGACATCTCCATATCCTGGTTGGATTGATCAAACCAGTTTAAAACCGGCCCTGCATCGGTAGAAGCAAGCATATACAAATACTTTCCACCAGGGTCAAAAACAGGGCTGGAAACACTGGATAAACCATCAGTAATAGGATAGGATTTATTTTCAGCTAAAGAATAAACAAAAGCTCTTTCAAAACTGGTATCGGTAACTAAAGTATAAGCTATCCAATTGGAATCATGAGACCAGTCACCAAACAATTCGCGGTATACCCCGGGAGTATATCGCACATCTGATGCTATTTTGGTAGTATTACCATTATCTGTATTAAGAACGTATAGATTTCTTCCGTTATCTACAAAAGCTATCTTTCTGCTATCGGGAGACCAGTGAGGATATGCATAAAATCCTGTGCCATTCAACTTGAACTTTTTGACTTCCCCCTGTCCATCCTGATTTTGAATGTGTAACTGGTATTCTCCAGATTCATCAGAAAAATAAGCGATCTTTCTTCCATCGGGTGACCATACAGGGGAATTCTCGTGAACTCCGGGAGTTGAGGTGAGATTTACCATATCTCCTTTTTCGCCGGGAATAGTAACAATTTCTCCCCGAAAATCCATAACCACCCTTGCTCCGGTTGGAGAAACAGAAGCACTTCGAATGTATTGATCCCCTTTCACAAATCTTGGCCGAAGTTCAAGAAGATCTGTCGCTATACCAACCTGCAGTTTTTTCACCTCATTAGTAGCAGGATTATAAGTATAAAGGTATCCTGCCTGTTCAAAAATAACCGCGTCTTTTCCTGCGGAAAGATCCAAAACAGGAAAATCCTTGTAATCTGTCAACTGTTTTACCTCTTTGGTATTGATATCATAGCTAAAGAGATTGAACTCCCCGTTCCTGTCGCTTTTAAAATACACTTTATCACCAATCCATTGCGGGCGCGAATCGTTGCTGCCACCCTCTGGCTTGGGAATTTCTGTAACAGAATTATCATTTACATTAAAGATCCAGATACGGGATGTGGTCCCCCCACGGTAGTGTTTCCATTGATTAAACCTATCTGATAGCGGGGTGTAAGCGATGTATTTCCCATCTGGTGAATAAGCTGCCCAATCACCGTTTGGTATTTTCAATTCCTTAACCTGACCTCCTTTTACCGGAACTTCAAAGAGCTCGGTAAAACGGTTAGTGAAGGTGTTTCTTTGGGACGCAAACATAACCTTAGAACCATCAGGCGTAAAATCCCGCACATAATCGGGGTAAGGATGCCATGTTAGCCTTTCCGGGATTCCCCCGGTTACGGGAACTACGAAAACATCAGTATTTCCATCGTATTCGGCATTAAAAGCTATCGTTTTTCCATCAGGCGAAAAAACCGGATTTGTTTCTACACCTTCATCTATTGTTAAACGCCGCGGATTATTTCCATTGCGATCGGCTATCCAAAGATCTTCCGCATAAATAAATGCTATATGGGAATTACTGATGGCCGGTTTTGCCAATAATCTTGTATCCTGGTGATTAATTCCCTGGGCAAAGGAACAAACTGAAAACAGCAGGGAAAACAGGATTAGTGAATTTCTGGGAGTTATCATATAATTAAAATTTGAAAATCGGGACTTGAAATAAAGGCTCTAATATAATGTTAAATAACAAATTATAAGGAACAGAATTTACCGTAAAATCAAAAAGCTGAACGTTAATTGTTCAGCTTTAAGCACTAAAAATAGTAGTATTTATTGTTTCCCATATAACTTTTTTCCTGCCGGTTCATATTTATCCCCGGCTGTCCAGAAAGGAGTTTGAAGATCATTTGCAATTAACCGACCCGCCAAAACGTAAGCTTTGAAAAATTTGGTCAAATAGTCATAATCCAATGTTTGAGGTTCATCACCCGGGCGGTGATAATATTTGGTCACATCACCATCGAATGCTTTAAAACCTAACGAAAAGGTGGGAGATGGAATTCCTTTTACAGCAAAATTTACATTGTCACTACGATCAAAAAGTCCCTGTTCGGGAGCAGGATCATCAATTGCCGTAATACCAAAAGTAGTAGCTGCCTTTTTTATGTGATTGGCTGCAGTAGTTCTTTCCAAACCTATTATTGTGGCAACTGTAGTATCATTATATCCTGCGTTATCACTGTTAAAAAGATATACCATATTTTCAAGGGGTAAAACCGGATTGTTCACGTAATAAGCACTTCCCAGCAAACCTTTTTCCTCCCCGGTGAAAAGAATAAATAACGCCGATCGCTTAGTTGGAAATTTTGCCAGGTTTTCTGCCATACTTAAAACTGTGGTAGTTCCCACGGCATTGTCACGGGCGCCATTATAAATGGTATCTCCTGTCTCATCGGGTGCACCAATACCTACGTGATCGTAATGAGCTGAATACACAATATATTCATTCTTTAATTTAGGATCTGTCCCTTCAACAAGACCAATAACATTCTGGCTTTTAATTTCTTCGGTAGTTTCCGCCCCCAATTTTAAAGAGGCTTTTCTTACATTGGTATTTAAACCTGCCGCCATTTTACCGGCAGGATCCAACACCCACACGTGCGGGAAGGGATTTTTATTTTCATCGGCTGTACGCTCAACTTCCAATCGTTCTCCATTAAAGTTATGCTCCAGGAATTCCCAGGTTTGGTTGTCCACATTTAGTAACTCCACGAGACCTGCAGCTCCTGCTTTTTTCGCTAATTCAGATTTCTTTAGCCTTGCTGTATAAGCTCCCCGGGCATCTGTTTCACCTTCTTTCCCGGCTTTCACCACTACCAGCTTATTTGCCAGATCTTTTCCTGAAAAATCGGCTTCTGTTCCAAAGTTTAAATAGATCATTTCTCCGGTAAAATTGACGGGAGCACTCCCTATTACCAGTTTGTCCTCTACAGGATTACCGTCTAAAATAATTTCAGACTTGGAAGGAGTTGTCTTATAAAGGATCACATCCTGGTAATAAGTCCCGGTTTTAGGATTGGGCTTTACACCATACCCTCTAAAAGTATTAGCAAGATAAGAAGCGGCAATTTTTAATTCAGGGGTTCCCGTTCCTCTACCTTTTAGAAGGTCATCGGCAAGGAAATAAATGTGGCCTTTAATATTGTCCTGGGATACAGTGGCATTAACCTTTTCAATTTCAGATTGAGAAAAGGCGCAGGTAGATCCCAGTAATGCAGATAAAAGAAACAAATAATGCTTCATAATAAAAATTTTAATGATTGATAAATGGATTGCCAATAAGGCTTTACATAAAAGGCTTCAATTTAATACATTTCTTGATATCCAAATTATTAATTATTACCTTCTATTTCAATAAAATTACTATTTCAATGCAGATAGAAAAGCCAATTCTGTGTCGATCCTTTATTAATTGAAAAAGGTAAAGGTGTATTAAAGGTTTTAAATTTATAACTTTGGCCTATGGCCACCAACAGGAAATTAGCAAACAGCGAACTGGAACGAAAAACCACCAGCCAGTTCAAAGAGGCAGAAAAAATTCCTCTTATAGTTGTTCTGGATAACGTTCGCAGTCTTCATAATATAGGTTCTGTCTTTAGAACCTGCGACGCCTTTTTGATAAAGAAGATCTATCTCTGCGGAATTTCTGCAACTCCGCCTCATAAGGATATCAATAAAACCGCTCTTGGAGCTACAGATACAGTAGAGTGGGAATATGTTGAGAATACCCTGGAGGTTATCCAAATTTTAAACCAGGAGGGGGTAAAGATCTACTCTATTGAACAAGCCGAAAATTCCATAATGCTTCAGGATATATATCCTGGAGAAAATAGCACCTGCGCTGTAATTTTTGGAAACGAAGTAAAAGGCGTTCAGCAGGAAGTAGTATCTGCCAGTGACTTTGTAGTTGAAATTCCGCAGCTTGGCAGCAAACATTCTCTCAATATTGCCGTAAGTGCAGGTATCGTGATCTGGGACTTTTTTGTAAAACTATCCCAAAAGTAACATTAATATTCTTTCAAGATGTATACTGAGGGCAATTTCTTAGGCCCACATTTTCTATTAAAATTTTCGAAATAAAAATACAAAATATCTCCTTGATTTTAAGAATTCACATGTAGGGTAAATTAACAATTTTACTTAGGGATTATGTATTTCATCGATTTTGTTTGCATTTTGACGAAATTTGTATTTTATTTGATTCAGTTTTAAGGCCGGGGCCCCAACTGATTTATGATTTAGTTAACACAAATCTTCTCCCCATCCTTAATTCGGGTTTTTGTGTAATTAATCCAGACTACCCCGTATGAAGCAAATTTACTATTGTTTAAGCCTGGTTGCTGTTCTAACAATTTCCTCCTGTACTCCTGAGTTTGAGGCTGAACTTGAACAAATTATACAAGAAGCTAAAATAACCTATTACGTTAGCCCTACGGGAAATGACAGCAATAGCGGGAATTCTCCTGAAGAAGCCTGGCAAACCATTGATAAACTCAACAACACCACGTTTGTTCCCGGAAGCAGAATTCTTTTTGAAGGTGGAAAGACCTTCGAAGGGAACCTTCAATTAACTTCTGAAGATGCGAACGATGCTGCCAAACAGGTAATCATCAGTAGCTATGGAACCGGCAAAGCAACCATCCAGGCAGGAGATAGCTACGGAATCACCATTTACAATACCGGAGGAGTAAGGATCGACAACTTAATTGTTGCAGGAAGCGGAATGGATGTAAACCAAAACTCAGGAATTATATTTTATAACGATCTTCCCGGGGATGTTAAACTTCACAACATGGAAGTTTTAAATTCCGAGGTTTATGGTTTTAGAGGATATGGAATTTTAATTGGTGCCTATAACGGCAATTCAGGATTTAATGAGGTCTTAATTCAAAATAACAAGGTTTATGATTGCCTTGATAATGGAATTGGTTCCTATGGTCATTTTTCTTCTACAAAAACAGGCTATGCTCATTCAAATATAAAGGTTAGGAACTGCGAAGTATTTAATATAAAAGGATATAATAAAGGAAGTCATTCCGGTAACGGAATTGTACTTTCAGACGTTCAGTATTCGGTTATTGAATACAGTACTGTTTACAACTGCGGGTATGGAAACAGAAATTGTGGTGGGCCTGTGGGTATCTGGTATTGGGATGCCGATAATGTAACCATTCAACATTCTGAAGCTTATAACATAAGCTCCGGAACCGGATGTGATGGTGGTGGTTTTGATCTTGACGGTGGCGTTACCAATGGTTTAATGCAATACAATTACTCCCATGATAATGATGGTGCAGGTTACCTGGTAGGACAATTCCCGGGAGCAAGGCCAATGGACAATATTGTTGTGAGATATAATATTAGCCAGAACGATGCCCGTACCAATGGTGGCAGTGTTTATTTATTCAACGGCTCTAATAAAATGGACAATATTTATGTCTACAACAATACTTTTTATATTACAGAAAGGTCTTCTAACCTTTCATCTGCCGCAGTGAAATATATAAAATGGAATGCAATAGTTGGTAATATCAATTTCTGGAACAATATTTTATATGCTGAAGGAGGTGCAGATCTAATTAATATCCCAAAAGGCTACTCCGGTAATTTTAAAGGAAACCTTTACCATAGCTCAAATGCCAGTATTTGGTTTCAGGGGAGTCAATTTTTATCTCTTGACACCTTTAGAAGCACAGGAAATGAAATAGATAATAACGTAGCTGTAGGATACCAGGGAGATCCTAAATTAAATGCCGCCGGTGCGGGAACCATTGTAGGATTTGGAAATGATCTAAGATCTTTAAGTTCTTACCAGTTATTCCAGGATTCTCCGGCCAAAGACAGAGGAATTAAAATATCAGGAACTATAGGAGACAGAGATTTTTACGGCAATATTCCACTTAAGGACCTAAGTCAGGATATTGGCGCGCACGAACTCTAGTGCAAATTCAGGTGATTGTTAGAAACGGCGGAGGGAAACTTCCGCTTTTCTTTTTTAAGAAAAACCTGTTTCTATCAATTGAAGTACCTCCAGGTAATCCTTCCGGCTATTTACAAAATCCTTATTGGTAATATCGATAATCCTCACATTGTTGCCCGTCTGGGATTTTATATAGGATAAATAGCTTTTATTGATCTCCACGAGATAGTCGGGTTTTATATTCTTCTCATACTCCCTACCCCTTGTTCTAATATTTTCAAGAAGTCTTTCCGTATTCTGGTACAAATAGATATATAAATCGGGCTTCACCAGCTCTTTATACATAATCCTGAAGAGTTTATCATATAGAGCAAATTCCTCTTCCTGAAGTGTAATTTTTGCAAAAATAAGCGATTTAAATACGTCATAATCTGAAACCACAAAATCTGCAAAGAGATCATATTGAGCGAGATCATCTGATAATTGCTGATACCTGTCAGCTAAAAAAGACATCTCCAGCGGAAAGGCATACCGATGCTGATCTTCATAGAATTTGGGAAGAAATGGATTGTCCTTAAATCTTTCCAGGATAAGTTTTGCATTAAAATCCTGTGAGATCATTGTAGAGAGACTGGTTTTTCCCGCCCCAATATTCCCTTCAATAGCTAGATAATTACAATTTTGGAATTTATATCCAGTTGCCGGATTTTTAAGTATTTCTGAAATTTTCTTTATTTCTGAAGTGTCTTCGGTTTCAGTTAATAACCGGTCTACTGATACCTGCAATAGAGGATGGATTTGTTTTCCCGCAATATCTGCCAAAGGTTTTAGCACAAATAACCTTCTCTGCATTTGGGGATGCGGAATTTGAAGCAATGGGGATTCTACCACCTCCCCTTCAGCTAAAATAATATCAAGGTCTATACTCCGGCTTTCGTATTTCCCGGGTTGGCTTCTGGAGCGGCCTAAAGAGGATTCAATTTTCAATAACAGATTAAGAACTTCTTCCGAAGAAAAACGAGTATTTACTGCAATACAGGCATTAAAAAAAGGTTCGCCCAAAAAGCCCCAGGCTGGAGTTTCATAAACTGCCGAAATTTTAGAAATATCACCAATTTCTATATAAATCCTTTCAAGCGCCATTTGCAAGAATTCCAGGCGATTTCCCTGATTGCTACCGAGCGCTATATAAATAATTTTTGGAGGCTTCAAGATTTAATTAAGAAATGTTTTAGTGAAGATTTAGTAAATTCACGGCAAATTAAGCAAAACAAAGTCATATAAAATTGTTTTTGATCTAAGAGTTTAAAGAAAATTTGAGAAATCCCCCGCTAAAAAATCTGCTGCTGGCGCAACGCATATATTTAATCCTTGCCGCGCTTTTTATTGCCTCGTTAGTGGTTTCTAACCTCATTTTTCAAAAATTTTTTTCCTGGGATTTCTTTGGACTCTACACCTTCGAAATTTCAGTAGGAATTCTTCCTTACCCTATAACCTTTCTTATTACCGATATAATTAGTGAAATTTATGGAAAGCGAAAGGCAAACGAGGTCGTTACTGCGGGAATATTCGCCTCCCTTTTTTCCCTGCTAATAGTTTATAGTGCAGATTATGTTCCCTCCACTCCCTGGTCCCCAATTAATAATGAACTTTTCACCACGGTTTTTGGAGCTACGGGTATTGCTGTTTTTGCATCTATGTCTGCCTATCTTCTCGCTCAATACATCGATATACAGCTATTCCACTTCTGGAAGAAATTGACCCGGGGCAAACATTTATGGCTTCGGAACAACTTTTCCACCTTCCTGTCACAGTTTGTAGATACTTTTTCGGTCTTATTTTTGCTCTGTAGTTTTAATAAAATTGAATGGGAGCTTTTTTGGCCCCTATTGCTAAGCGGATTTTTGTTCAAAGTCCTTGTTGCAGTGTGTGATACTCCTTTTCTTTACCTTGCCGTTTACTGGCTGAGGAAAAAATTTGGGTTACAACCTGCCGGAGAACTGGATTTTGAAAAAAATTATCAGGAAAACCTGGAGACGGGAAAGCAAGAGATTTAAATTATAAAACATGAAAAAAGCACTAAAAATAACCGGAATTGTACTGCTGGTACTGGTAATAGTACTTATAGCGGCACCTTTTGTTTTTGAGTCACAGTTAACCAAAATGGTTAAGAATGCCATCAATAAAAATGTAAATGCAACAGTCGAGTTTTCTGACCTTGACCTTACCTTTTTTAGAAGCTTTCCTCAGGCGACTTTGGTTTTAAGCGACGTAAGTGTCATAAACAAAGCTCCTTTTGCAGGAGACACATTGGCAGTGAGCGAAGAACTGCTTTTGCAAATGTCTGTTAAAGAGCTTTTTAAAGGAAGTGATAAACCAAAAAAGATAGATGAACTAAAGCTTAACAATGCTTATGTAAATATACTTGTGGATTCCCTTGGAAACAACAACTATGATATTGCCATTAAAGATTCTACGCTAGTAGACAATACTGCAACCGATAAACCATTTAGCCTGGACCTGCAGCATTATGAAATAAATAATTCCCGGTTTAGATATGTGGATAAGGGACAAAACATTTCTTTACTGCTGGAAGACCTTAATCATTACGGCACAGGAGATTTCTCCCTGGATCAATCTGAATTAATTACCGAAACCAAAGCCCTTGTCACCTTCGACTTCGACGGCACAAATTATCTCAGGAAGAATAAGGTAGCATTAGATGCGGTCATTCAAATGGATCTTGAGAACATGAAATATACCTTTCTGGAAAACAAAGCCGTAATTAATCAATTACCTTTAACTTTTGACGGGTATGTGCAGGTAAACGAGGACAACAACTATATTGATCTTAAGTTTAAAACCCCATCTTCAGAATTTAAAAATTTTCTCGCAGTTATTCCTGAAGAATATTCCAAAAATATTGAGAATGTTCGTACCAGTGGAGATTTTGTTGTAAATGGTATGATCCAGGGAGTGGTAGACGAAACTTATATTCCTAAAATGGACATACGCGTAACTTCAAGCAACGCATCTTTTAAATATCCCGATCTTCCAAAAAGTGTGGAGGATATCAATCTGGATATGCGGGTATTGAATACTACAGGATTGGCAGATGACACCTATGTGAATTTTGATGATGTACGGTTTAGAATAGATAAGGATATTTTTACAGGAAGGGGAAGTATAAAAAATCTTACCGGAAATATGCTGGTAGATATGGCCGTTAAAGGAACTATAAACCTTGCAAATCTTGAGCAGGCTTATCCTTTCGAACTGGAGCAGGAATTAAACGGAATTCTTACTGCAGATGTGCAAACCTCTTTTGATATGAATTCTATTGAAAAAGAACAATATCAAAATGTAAAAAGCAGTGGTACTGCAGGAATTAAAAATTTTAAATATAACTCTCCTGAAATTCCCAATGAGGTACAGATTGCCAACGCCGATCTTAAATTTAACCAGGGAAATGTTACAGTGCCGGAACTGCTGCTTACAACAGGAAAGACAGACCTTAGGGCATCAGGTAGTATAGAAAATTTAATAGGATTTTTATTTACAGATCAAAAGCTTAAAGGGTCTTTCAAAGCAAATTCCAACACTTTTTCTGTCAATGACTTTATGGTTGCTCAAGTGGCCGCTACTCCTGAAGGAACTGAAACCCCGACAAGTGAAATAGCTCCTGAAACTGCAGGCCCTGAAGCGATAAAAATTCCATCGTTCCTTGATGCTGAGCTTGTTTTCAATGCTAATAATGTGCTTTATGACAATCTTGTTCTGAAAAATACTTCCGGAACATTATTAATTAGAGATGAAGTTGCAACACTTCAAAATGTAAAGGCTAATATTTTTGATGGTACTATAGGTGTTAATGGAAGCGTTTCTACTAAAGAAGTGGTTCCAACTTTTGCGATGAAACTGGATCTAAACGCACTGGATATTGCCAAATCTTTTGCAGGTTTGGATCTTTTGCAGGGTCTTGCCCCAATAGCATCTGCACTTGACGGTAAATTGCAAACTTCAATAGATTTAAAAGGAAATTTAAATGATGATCTTACACCACAGTTAAATACTCTTGCGGGGAATGCACTGGCGCAAATCTTAACTGCAGAGGTGAAACCGGAGCAGTTAGCCCTGTTGTCGCGTTTGGATGAGCAGTTGAACTTTATAGATCTTAATAATATTAATTTAGACAATCTTAAAGGGAAACTCACTTTTAACAATGGAAATGTATTGGTGGAGCCCTTTAGTTTTGACGTAAAAGGAATAAAGGTAAATGTTGCGGGTGGCCATGGTTTTGATCTTAATATGAATTACAATCTTTTACTGGAAGTACCTGCTAAACTTTTAGGAAATCAAATTGGAGGAACTTTGACAAAACTAAGTGGAGAAAATCTTCAAAATATGATCATTGGGCTTCCCATTGCACTTAATGGACAATTCCAGAATCCTAAGATCAATATCAATATGGACCAGGCGGTAAACAGTTTGACCCAAAGGATCGTTGAGAAACAAAAAGATAACTTAAAGGAAAAAGGAGCTGAAGCTGTGAAGGATGTTTTAGGTGGAATCCTGAACAGGCCAGGACAAAGAACTCCTGCAGATACCTCCAGAACCGTAAAAGATTCAATAAAAGCACCTGTTACCACCAAACCAAACGATGCACAGGTAAAAGAGGCAGCGAGAAAAGTATTAGGGGATCTCCTGGGTGGAAAGAAGAAACCGAAGGATACGATTAAAAATTAATAGGTTCGGTAAAGAACCAAGATCGTTCCGCAAAAGGCGGAACTGCAAGAAACAAGAATAAAGACTAGATTTTAATTAACTGATAAACATTTTTGTTATAATATTAATATTTTCATAACATCGTAATTATCGGCAAAACTACAAAGTATATAAAGTAAGGTGCATTTCAAAAATTTTCTGGAATGTCTATTTATAAGTTTTTACCGGGCAACAATGATTAAAAATAATTAAAACTTAACGAAGATAGACCCGCAGCGAAAGTTGCGGGTTTTTTAATGCACAGTAAGTTCCACGACAAAACCTTCGTGGCTTCTTACATTAAAAGCAGTTCCATCTTCAAATATTAGATACTGGCCTTTTATTCCTTTTAGTACTCCCTGGTAGTACGGATTCTTAATAAGGTTAAGAGTATTTATTTTCTTCGGAAACTGAAGCACGGGAAAATGAATTTCAGTTTCTTTTATATCGGGCAGGTAATATTCCAGCACTTCCTGTGGAATGAATTGTTTGAGTTTATCCCTTTCTTCTTCCAGATTAAGATCTTTGATTTCATTGGTAAGCATCCTCCTCCAGTTGGTTTTATCGGACACGTGTTCTTTTAAAGCAACTTCGGTAATACCAGCAAGGTATCTGTTAGGAACCTCAACGATTTCTATAGCTTCGTGAGCTCCCTGGTCAATCCATCGGGTAGGAATTTGCGTTTTGCGGGTAACCCCTACTTTAACATCGCTGGAATTTGCCAAATAGACCACGTGCGGCTGCAGCTGTGAATGCCTTTCATAATCAAGGTCCCTGTCTTCCAGATCCAGGTGAGCGGTGCTTTGTTCAGGATTTCGTATCCAGGTGCCTGCCTGTGGAATCGTGGAAAAACAATGATAACAAAAACCCTGGGCAAATATCTTTTTACCGCTTCCGCAGTTAAGGCACAAAAATTTCAGGAAATTAATACTGATGCTTTTGTTGAGAAGTTGGTTCACATGGATAAAATCAGATTCAAAAACTAGATAATACTCAACCGGGTCTGATAATTCTGTTTGCATTTTATTTAGAACTCCCAGATATCTCATATATTCTCCTTAATTTTATTCAGGCCGTTATTTTGCAGGCTTCAGGATTAATTTTAATTTTAACGATGCAATTTTTTGCGCTAAAGCTTTTTTTGGAGCGTAAATATAAAAAGAAAAAATGCCAATTCCTTTAGTAAACTCTGTCGCTTCGTGGTTTCTTAAAAAGAGAATCCACCAGATGGAATTGTTCATTAAATATCCTCACGAGGTTCAAAATGAACTTCTTAAGAATTTAATATCCAAAGCAAAAAATACAGAAATAGGACGCACCTATGATTTTGCCACTATAAAAACCTACAGTGAATTTGCGAGAAGGTTACCGGTAAGGAATTACGAAGATTATCAGGAAAGCATAGAGCGCAGCAGGCGTGGAGAAAGTAATATCTTTTGGCCTACCCCAATTAAGTGGTTTGCCAAATCCAGCGGAACTACCAATGCGAAGAGCAAATTTATTCCGGTGAGTGATGATTCTCTTGAGTACTGCCATTATTCGGCAGGAAAAGATATGCTGTGCATGTACCTCAACAACAATCCACAGTCACAGATGTTTACCGGTAAAAGCTTAAGGCTTGGCGGCAGCAAGGAAATTTACAAGGAAAATAAGACCTCGTATGGTGACCTTTCTGCAATTTTAATAGACAATATGCCCTTTTGGGCAGAGTTCAGCAGCACCCCTAGCAATGAAGTTTCGTTAATGCACGACTGGGAAGTAAAAATGCAGGCAATTGTTGATGAAACTATCAATGAAAAAGTAACCAGTCTCGCCGGTGTTCCTTCGTGGATGCTGGTTTTGCTCAACAATGTTTTGGAAACAACAGGCAAGGAAAATCTTTTTGAAGTTTGGCCGAGCCTGGAGGTTTACTTTCACGGTGGGGTAAGCTTTAATCCCTACGCGCCACAGTATCAAAAGATCTTACCAAAAGAAAATTTCCGGTTTTATGAGATCTACAATGCTTCGGAAGGATTCTTCGCATGCCAGGATCAAAATGATTCCAAGGATTTACTGCTTCTACTCGATTACGGAATTTTCTACGAATTTATTCCGATGGATACCTATGGCAGTGATAATCCTAAAGTCATTCCTTTAAGTGAAGTTCGGAAGGATGTAAATTACGCCCTGATAATTACTACAAATGCCGGTTTGTGGCGGTACAAAATCGGGGATACTATTAGGTTTACCTCATTAAGTCCATACCGAATCAAAGTATCGGGACGAACCAAGCATCATATTAATGTATTTGGAGAAGAACTAATTATAGAAAATGCCGAAACTGCACTTAAAAAAGCTTCCCTTATAACCAACTGCGAAATTGTAGATTATACCGTAGCTCCTATTTTTATGAAAGGAAAGGAGAAAGGAGCGCACGAATGGATCATAGAATTTAAAACCCCGCCGAGGGACATGGATAGTTTTAGAAAGGAACTGGACCTTGCATTACAGGAAATAAACAGTGATTATGAAGCTAAGCGATATAATAATATGACCCTTAACATGCCCGTAATTCATCAGGCCAGGGAAAAGCTCTTTTATGATTGGTTGAAAAAGAATGATAAGTTAGGCGGCCAACATAAGATCCCGAGGTTATCAAATTCCAGGCAGTATATCGAGGATCTGCTGGAAATGCAGTGAGACCAGAAGGTTAATTGTTATAACCGAACCGCTTTAACTGCCTTGCATCATTTCTCCAGTTCTTGTTTACTTTTACATAAAGCTCAAGGTGCACCTGTTTCCCAAAAAAGGCTTCCAGATCTTTTCGGGCTTCCACTCCCACCCTTTTTAATGCAGCGCCTTTATGGCCAATAATGATCCCTTTTTGAGTTTCCCTTTCCACCATAATAATACTGCGCATCCTAATGATCTCCTCTTCTTCAAAAAATTCTTCAGTATCGATTTCAACGCTATAGGGAATCTCTTTTTTATAATGAACAAGTATTTTTTCGCGAATTATCTCGTTTACAAAAAAACGCTCAGGCTTATCGGTAAGTGTATCTTTTGGGTAAAAAGCAGGTGACTCTGGCAACAAATCTACAATGCGTTGAAAAACTTCAGGAACATTAAAACCCTGTAAAGCAGAAATTGGGTAAATTTCGGCATTGGGAACTTTTTCTTTCCACAATGCGACCTGTTCTTCCAGTTGATCCTGATTAGAAGTATCTATTTTATTCAGTAATAACAAAACCGGAATTTTAGAACTGATGATCTTGTTAAAGAAAACCTCATCTTTCAATTCCTTTTCCCCAATTTCAACCATGTAAACCAGGATATCTGCATCTTCGAAAGCAGATTTGACAAAATCCATCATAGATTGTTGAAGATCGTAGGCAGGTTTAATAATCCCGGGGGTATCACTCAAAATTACCTGAAAGTCTTCCCCATTCACAATTCCCAGGATTCGATGCCGGGTAGTTTGAGCTTTGGAGGTAATAATGGATAACTTCTCTCCCACAAAAGCATTCATTAAAGTGGATTTACCCACATTTGGATTTCCGATAATATTTACAAAACCTGCTTTATGAGCCATAGTAATTAATTTTTACAAAGGTAATTTTTTTAAAGGGGCAGTCTAAAATCTTTAGATAATAATTAAGAATTGAGTTTACAACGCTATCGCTATAGCATAAAATAAGAAATGAGTCCTAATTCTTACTAAAAAACTTCCCTTCTGGAAAATTGAGGTTCTGCAAGTAATGCTGAAGAAATAAAGGATCATTCCTTTAAGAAAATTTAAGGATAATTTGTTCAACTTCTTAATTAAGAGGTAAAAAATTAAGGTTACTCTAAATGAGAATGGGAGGTTTGCTGAAGAAGCAATATAATCTTCTTAAATTTAAAATTGTAAACCAGAAACAAATGCCAAAAGATAAGTACATAGATCAGGAATTTATAAGTAAACTTTCCACAAAAAATAAAGCTCTGCGGGTTAACCTGAACGAACATATTTATGGAACCTTTGCAGAAATAGGTGCCGGCCAGGAAACGGTAAGAAATTTTTTTCGTGCGGGCGGTGCATCGGGAACCATTGCCAAAACGATGAGTGCCTATGATAAAGATTTTAGTGATGCCATTTACGGCCTTGAACCTCAGGGCCGTTATGTGACGGAAGCACGCCTTACAAGTATGCTAAACTATGAAACCCGGCTTATTGAGGAAAGGATCTCCAGGGATAAACATCCTAATAAACTTTTCTTTAGCTATGCAAACACAGTAGCCACAATAGATTTTGCCAAAAAATACAAAGGGCATGGATGGCTGGGAATTAAATTTCAGGTGAACCCGAGAGAGGAATACAGTGAGATCATCATCCATGTGCAGTTCCACGAAACCAATGCAGCCCTGCAGCAATTAACTTTAGGAACCATGGGTGTGAATCTTATTTACGGGGCATTTTACCAATATGATGAACCAAACGAACTCCTGAAGTCCCTTTACGACCATATAAGTAAAGACAAAATAGAAATTGACACGATTAATTTTACAGGTCCCCTCTTTAAGGAAGTTGATAACAGGTTAATGAGCCTCCAGCTGGTAAAAAACCAAATGACGCAAGCAGTAATGTTTGCACCAGATGGGCATATGATGCTGCCGGCAAGCGTGCTTTACAAACGAAATATCCTTACCCTTAGAGGAAGCTTCAGGCCGGTTACAAAAGTAAATATGAGTATGTATGAAAAGTCCCTGGAACTTTTCCTGCAGGAAAAAAAGGTAGATAAAGACAATACAGTAGTAATTTTTGAAATTACCCTCAACAACTTAAAATCAGAAGGAGGAATAGACGAAAAAGATTTTCTCGCACGGGCCGAACTTTTATGTTTACTGGGACAAACAGTAATGATTTCTAACTTTCAGGAATACTACAAGGTGGTTGAATATTTCTCGCAGCATACCCGTGAGAAAATGGGACTTACTATGGGAGTAAATACATTTATAGACATATTCGACGAAAAATATTACCGCCATTTGAGTGGTGGAATTCTTGAAGCTTTTGGAAAACTTTTTTTCAAAGACCTCAAAATTTATCTATATCCTCTTAAAAATAAAGAAACAGGTGAAATTACTACCAGCGAAAATTTGAAGGTCCACCCGCGTATGAAGGAATTATACAAGTTTTTTAAGGACAATGGACGGGTCGTGGATATCACAAATTACGATCCTGAAATCCTGGATATTTATTCAAGACAGGTCTATCACATGATTACTGAAGGGGAAACAGGATGGGAACATATGTTGCCTGAAAGAGCGGCTGCCACTATTAAAGAAAAAAACCTTTTCCAGTTATTAGAAAATAATAAAAAAATATAATGCTCCCAAAAAATTGATTTTCGGAAGCATAAATACAGTTGCTATCTCAAATTTTAAATTTAAAGGGCCTCATCACCTTCTAAGGCAGTAAAAGCTTTAATTGCTGCATTGGGCTCAATAATGTTATAACCATTCCAGAATTCAGGGTTATATACCTTGAAGGTCTTATAATCGAATTCCTGGGACGTTTTTAAAGTTTCAAAAGCGTTTTTTTCTACAGGTGAGGTTTCATAAACCACCAGCTGGAGTTTACTTAAATCACCAACTTTTAATTTAAAGTCAAGATCGAGTTCATTTTGCTTTCTTCTACCGGCAACGAATTTATTTTTTTCTATAATAGTTAAAGGCCGTTCTACTCCTACCGCTTCCCCTTTTTCCTGTTCTAAATATTTTGGCTGATATTTCCCTGTCGCATCTTTGGAAAAGATCATCTTACCGCGATAAACATCATCAATTACACTGATTCCAAACAACCGGAATTTCTTTAAAGGCTTCACATTTTGATAATCTATCCTGTATACACCATAATCCAGGGTATTTACATAAATTTTCCCTTTAAAATCGGCACCTCTTTTTGGTTCAAATGAAATAACATAGGCAGTTTCGTTGTCTATTTGTACAAACCCATCCACATTAAATTTATATTTCCCCGATTTTTCAAATACATTAAACACTATATCTTCTTTCCAAAACATAGTATTAAGCAGTCCTTTAATTTGGCCATTCGTAGAAGAACTTAAATTTTTTAATCTTTGAACCCTGTCTTTCTCAAGTTCTTCAGGAGTTTTTGCCTTGGCTACTTTTTTGTCGTCTTTAATATCTTCAGTAAATTCCTTGGCGTCCACTTTAAACCCTATGATTCCAGATTTGATCTTGAGAAAGGAATTGCTTTTCACGTTCTTCTGAAATATGTTTTCAAGCCTTTTAGTTAACAGTTCAAGATCTACTTTGCTGTGAGGATTATGTAAATTTGCAGCCTTTATAACCTGGATCTTTTGATTGTCATAGTTCCCGTAGAAATCTCCCAATATTTCTTTATAGGAATCACTCATTTTGGGAATGTTATAAGCAATAGTACTCTTATCCATTTTTAGCTCAAATTGCTTAACAGTATTAATTTCAGATTCCCGAAGGAAGAATTTCTTCTTGGTGAGATCTGCGTTATAGTTAGTTGCGACATTGCTCTTTACCCGTTCAATAATTTCTTTACCCGAAAGATTTTTATTAGTTAAAAAAACATCACTGAGAGAAATGCTTTGAGGTTTTAGCATA
Organism: uncultured Antarcticibacterium sp.; assembly: GCA_964639695.1. Classification (GTDB taxonomy): domain Bacteria; phylum Bacteroidota; class Bacteroidia; order Flavobacteriales; family Flavobacteriaceae; genus Gillisia. The sequence continues at coordinate 24,178 of CAZXEY010000013.1, forward strand.
ATGATCGGTTGCTTCAGGCTTTCCGCAGGAACTTTCATTGTTTCATAACCCAGGGACGAGATCGTAAGGATATCACCGGCTGCCAAAACTGCCTGGATATTAAACCAACCCTCATCATTAGTGATCACTCCCTTATTAGGAGCATATTGTACAGTGGCATAAGGAATGGGCTCTTTTGTTTTGTAATCAATTATTTTTGCTGAAGTTTCCTGGCCAGATACTAATTGAACCTGAAATAGAAAAAGCAGAACTAAAGTGACGATGGTGCGCATAATGTTCGTTTTTTATAAATACGCCAAACTCATTGGTTTGTTACAGAAAAACATAAAAAAATCCGGAATTTAAATTCCGGATTTTTAATTCGACTACTTTTTGATAAGAATTATTCTTTATATAATGAAGCCGGCCAGGCATCATTGGAATAATTAACATCGGGAAGAATTTTTTCAGGATCTATCTCCACACTTTGCAGTTCTTTATCTGTTTTCAACAAATAGTTCCAGCTATCCCCTCTCTGCCATATTTCCACAGGTAAACGACGGTTTTCGCTGGTTCCATCGGTATAAGTAATTTTTAGTTCCACAGGCATAGGGATTTCACCCTTATTGGCAACACTAATAACATAATTCCCCTGGTACGACTGCACTCCGGCAATGGCCAGGTCTATATTACCGGTTCCGTAAAACCAGCCTTTCCAAAACCAGGCTAAATTTTCACCGGCAACATTGTCCATATGGTTAAAGAAATCATTGGGTTGCGGATGTTTGTAGGCCCAGGTTCTTATATAAGATTTAAATGCATTATCAAATCTTTCTTCACCAAGAATGTACTCCCTTAACAAAAACAAGCCAATTGCGGGTTTGTAATAGGCGATCATCCCAAGATTGGAAAGATTGGCAACATCTGGATAGGTATCTATTCCCTCACGGTTAGGATTGAGAAACCATCCTGTAGTATTTCTTGTACGATTCAAACGGGAAGGGTATTCTCCACTATTAAAATCCAGGGTGCTGTAATGATTGATGAAAGTATTAAACCCTTCATCCATCCAGGCATAGCGTCTTTCGTTAGTTCCAACGATCATTGGAAACCAGTTATGGCCAAACTCATGATCTGTCACTCCCCATAATCCTGCTCCCTCGCTTTTCCAGCTGCAAAAATTTAATGCGGGATATTCCATTCCTCCAATATCGGCTGCAACATTTACTGCCACAGGATAAGGATATTCAAATAATGTTCTGGAATAATATTCTATGGAAGCTTTTGCATATTCTGTTGAACGTTCCCAGGCATTTCCACCGGAACTTTCTACCGGATAAGCAGATTGGGCAAGGGCCTTTTTGCCACTGGGAAGGCCAATTTTGGCAGCATCCCAAATAAATGCTTTTGAGGAACCAAAAGCCACATCCCGGGCATTATCTATTTTAAAATGCCAGGTTTGAGTACCTTCCTTTTTTGCAAGGATTGCAGCATCATTTACTTCTTCTGGTTTTATTAAATATACTGTTTCATCGCTATTCTTAGCTCTTTCATATCTTTCATAAACCACAGGGGAAAGAACCTGCTTAGAATTTTGCAGGGCACCAGAAGCTACTACAATATGATCATAGGGAACTGTAATTTTATAATCAAACGATCCATATCCATAGTAAAACTCACCGGCTCCCAGATATGGTTCAACATTCCAGCCAACGATATCATCAACGACAGCTACTTTTGGAAACCATTGAGCCATAGCGTAAATAGTTCCGTTTTCTACCTGCAAACGGCCCATTCTATCCATTCCTTCCACAGGAATTTTGTACTTGAAATTCATAGAAACAGTTGCCTTACCTCCTTTTGCAGGAATTGGTTCATTAAAGAATACCTGCATCCTCGTATCATTTATTAAATGTTTTGAGGAGGTACTGCGCTTTACCTTAGCCTGCAGATTGGTTATTTCATAACCCCCGCTAACATCTCCATTGTATCGGTTTCCGCCGATAGGAGTAGTAAGTGTTCCCCTTGAGGTTTCGGTAAACCTGTTTTGCTCCAGGTACATCCAAATAAAATCCAGCTCCTGGGGGCTGTTGTTAGTATAATACATCGTAACCTTTCCGGTAATGGTATGCTCTACATCATCTAAAGTTGCCTCAATCACATAATCTGCAGAGTTTTGCCAGTATTCATGGCCGGGGTTTCCGGTAGCTGTTCTAAAACCTGTCCCATGCCTGTAGGTGAATTCATTAAAATTCTCCTGATTATTAGGTGCGACGTCCTGCGAATGTGCAACAGGAATATTAAAGGCTATAAATAATAAAAATAAAGTTGATTTAAATATTCTTTTCATTGATCCTGATTTTCGGTTTTGCTAATTTAAAAATTCTGAAGATTAATTGACCTTTGAACCTTTAATAATTAATGCTTCTGAACAATTGAATAGTTCCTAAATAAAATCACCGGCTCAAATTTGATTTGAACCGGTGATTCTATTTGTTTGTGAATGGTTAACCCTTATTTGTTCCTTTTACAAAATCCCTGTAGATCTTCCAGTTACCTTTATCCTTTTTCCAGATCACCATATATTGATTCTGGTCGAGCTGATCACCCTGGGCGTTACTAATAGTTGCAACCCCATATTCATAAGCCATGTTCCCACAGGTTTCCAATTCTTTGATTTCAAGATCCACCCGAAGCTGAGCACCTGCTATTCCTTCAAAGAATTGATTTATCTCATCTCTTCCGGTAGCAATACCACCATCGGGTAAAAAGAATTTTGCATCTTCAGTGTAGTAGGTATCTACAAGTTCTTTTGAGTTTCCTTCCTGCATAAGCCTGCCAAAATTGATATAAGCTTCCTCAATTGCAGCCCTTGCGTTTTTATTTTCTGAATCCTTTTGAGCATTCCCCTCAAGGGGTACTATGAATAAAAATATTCCCAGGATTGCGGTTAACACGGCTAATTTTCGGTTTGTTTTCATTATTGATTGGTTTTAGTTGTTGATTACGATTTTAAATGGATCTAAACTTCAAGCTTTCAAGATACTAACTAAATAAATTTACCAATTAAATTTTAAATAAACGGAAGTAAGAAATGTCCCGGGCTATCTAAGCACCTTCGCATAGTTATTGTTCGGACTTCAGCCTCAAAACCCATTTATCCATACCTTTTTGCAAAAGACAAACATTTCAGAATTAACTGTTTAACACAATATTAAAACTAATCGGCTTTATTATTTGTAGTTTTGTCTGTTAAACACTTAAAATCTAAACAATATGAGAAATGTATTAATGATGCTAGCGGTAATTGCCATTGGTTTTACAAGTTGTAACAACGAAGGTAACGAGCTGGTGAAGGAGTACGAAGAATTACAGATGGAGAATGACAGCATAACACAAATGCACAATGAGTTTAAAAACACTCATAACCAAATGATGTCTCAACACCAAACTCTATCGCAACAAATACAGGGGGTTCAACTTCAGGATTCCACTATTCTTACAGATTTGGCGGAGTATGAGGTGATCGTGAAAAGACATGATGCTATGCTGGCAAGTCACGAGCAACTGCTTCAGGGGCACCAGGAACTAAAAAGTAATTTCCAGGGACTGTCAGATGAAGAAAAGAAAGCTCAAATCTCTGCAATGAGAAATGATCACGAAACTATTAGAAATGAACACAGCACTATGCAAAGTGAGCATGATTCTATGAAGAGTACTTTTGAAAGCGTACAGCAAAAGATGAATGAACAAATGACAGAGGCTGAAACTGACACTCAGAGTTAGACTTAACGTAATTTTTAATATAAAAAAAGGGTTTGATGCGATCAAACCCTTTTTTTTAATGAAGTTTATCCTGACTTTTAAATCCTAATATCGGTTACATCCACTACGGTGTCCCCCTGTATATTCAGCTTAACCAGCAGGTGGGTTCCTCCCGGGATTATGTCATAAATAGTAAATTCCAGCAGGTTACCGGTTAAACTAATACCTTCCACAGGTTCAAATCCCTCCGTTAATTTTTTATTCAGTTTTAATACTTGTTCTTCTAAATGGGGCCGTATGTCAACCTTCATCTTCTTCTGAAGCTTACCTTTTATTATAGTATTCGCAACAGCCTGAAGGGTTTTATTCATCAACCAGCTACTGCTCTCGACCTTAATATTATAATCTACCACAGAAATTTCCTGATCTATATAATTAAAAAAAACAGCTGCATCTAAAAGAAGGCTTCCTTTTTTATTTCCGAAGAAGGAAGTAAGAGTTACAAAATCCACAATTACAGAGAGATCATATCCCTCTTTGGTGCTTTTAAAAATTTGAATATCAAGGATTTTTGCGTAACGCGTTATCTCACCATTTTCCTTTTCTACCTGGATATTCTCGCCAACCATTCGTTCTTTAGAAATTTTTTCAAGAACGTGATAACTTACCTTTACAGGTAATTTAAGTTGAATATTTCCCCTGGTAGTTTCTTTCATAATAAAAATTTTATGAGCTAATTAGTTTTAAATGCTTTCAAATACCTTCAGAATATAGCAATCATTTAAGGAAACTACCTAGGATATAAGAAAACTTTAAGAGGAAGATGATCATGATATGTTACCGCGCCTCCTTCCTTAAAACTTCTAAAGGTGGTTTACGAACCACTTCCATGCTACTACCTAATCCAATAATTAATACTAAGAGGGTAATTCCCGGGAACAGGATTAAAAATGGTATCCAGGAAGGGATAAAGGGAGAATCAAAAACCAGCCATGCCAATAATTGACTACTAATTAACGATAACAGGATTCCCGAAAGACCTCCTAATATTCCCAGATAAACATATTCCAGTGCAAGGATCTTCAGGATTTGCTTGCTTCTGGCTCCTAAGGTCCTTAATAATACGCTCTCCCTTATTCTTTGGTATTTACTGGTTCTAACAGCACCCATTAACACAATAACTCCCGTCAAGATGCTAAAGAAGGCCATAAAATTGATGAGCCAGGAAATCTTATCCAGGAGACCTTCTATCACGGTAAGTACCTGCCTTAGATCTATAATAGTCACATTGGGAAACTTACTTACCATCTCCTGCTGCAGGTTTGCAGATGCTTCTTCATTGGGAACTTTAGTTGTTAACACCCTAAACTGAGGGGCATCTTCTAAAACCCCTTTCGGAAAAACAATAGAAAAATTGAGCTGCATTCTGCTCCAATCCACAGTTCTTATGCTTTCAACTACCGTATTCATTATTACCCCCTGGACATTAAAGGCAATTTGATCGCCTATTCCTACCAGGGCATCTTCAGCAAAATTGTCACTAACGGAAATTGGAATGGGATCACGCGTTCCCACTTCTTCAACCCAATTTCCCTGGTCAAGATTCTCAGATCCTATTAATGAATCCCTGTAAGTCACCCTAAATTCGTGATTTAAGATCCAATTATTGATTTGTGAGGTAGTATCTTCCCTTAGATCATTTGCAGTTCTTCCCTTAAGATTTTGTACTCGCATCGTTACTATAGGTATGTTTTGAAGAACCTGCAGATCGTTTTTCTGAATAGTTTCAGCAACTTCACTTTGTTGACCAGACTGTACATCCAGAAGAATGAGATTCGGACTATTAGATTGAGCCTCGTAAGAAGCCTGTGCCAGTAAGAGATCTTTACTGAAATAGAGGGTGCTTATTAAAAAAGTGCCCACTCCTATTGCCAAAACAAGGGTTAAAGTTTGATTTTGTGGCCTGAATAAATTCAGTAAGCTCTGCCTGGCTGAAAAACCCCAGGAAGTTGGGAAATACCTTTTTACCATTTTCATAAATAAAGCAGCAATTCCCGTGAGAATAGAGAAAGTCACGAGGATCCCGGCAACAAAGCCTAAGGAATATCTCCAGTCTCTTAGTAACCAAAATGAAAATAAAAAGATAAATAGAAATATTCCCAATGAGACTAAAATGGCAGCTTTCCTGGATTTTGACCCTCCCTCTTCCTGAACTCTCAAAGCCTGTAAAGGGGAAACGTATAAAGTTCCGGTTAAGGGGTAAAGAGCAAAAAGAACTGACATAAATACGCCCAGCAGTAATCCCATTGCAATTGCCTGCAATGAAAAAGAAACCTGCACGTCTACCGGTAAAAGATCCTGTAGTATTATGGGAAAAAGTTGCTGCAGGACCAATCCTGCCGCAGTTCCAATAATTCCTCCAATGAACCCCATCACTGCTACCTGCACCAGGTAGATTAAAAAGGTTTGTTTTTTTGTGGCACCTAAACATTTAAGAACGGCAACTGCTTTTCTCTTCTCTTTGATGTAAATGTGAATGGCACTTGCAATCCCAACGCATCCCAACAAAAGTGCAATGAAAGCAACCAGGTTCAGGAATTTCCCGAAATTATCATACCTGCGGCCCAGTCTTTCGCTTGTGGAGACATGAGTATCAAGATCTGCCTCCTGCGCATCCAGCACAGGATCAAGTTCCTCATCCAGTTGCTCCATGTTATCATTAGCATCTGCAATAAAATAATATTTATAACCAATTCGGCTCCCTTTTTGGACCAGTCCGGTTTCTTCTATATAATGGTAAGGAATAAGAACCGGAGGCGCTACAGAGCTAAATACTGCGGTGCTACCGGGAACAGATTTTAACGAACCTGCAATCGGCAGTTTCACCTCCCCGATTTTAATGCTATCCCCAATTTTAATACCCAGCTGGAGCATAACTGTCGCATCCACTAAAGCACCACTTTGAGCCTGGTAATTTTTAGCGGCAAGCGCGGGTTCTGCCTCCAATTCCCCGTAAAAAGGAAAGTTTCCTTCTATTCCTCTTACCTGCACTAGCTTTGCTGCATTATCAAAAGCCGCCATAGATACAAAACTGATCTCTCTGGCATTGGCACCTCCCAGGGAATCTATAATCCCCAATACCCTTTCGTTGGGGGCCTTATCACTGTCAATAATGAAATCTGCCCCCATTAAAGACTTTGACTGCAGCGCAATATTATCTTTTAAATTATCCCCAAAAGAATGTATAGAAACAACTGCAGCAATTCCAAGAACAATGGAAGCCATAAAAAGGAGCAACTTACTCCCGCTGGACTTTCCATCACGCCAAGCCATTTTTAGGATCCAGGAAAAACCTGCACTGGAGGAAGGTGTATTACTATTTTCCATCAGGACCTTGATTTTTCATTAGACACAATTCTCCCTCCTTTTAATTTAAGGATATTCTGCGTCTTTTGGGCAAGTTCAATATCGTGGGTTACAATAACCAGGGTAGTGCCTAATTCTTTGTTAAGCTCGAAAAGTAGTTGAACCACTTTCTCCCCCGTTTCTGCATCGAGATTACCGGTTGGTTCATCAGCAAAAAGAATAGTTGGATTATTGGAAAAAGCTCTGGCCAAAGCCACCCTTTGTTGTTCTCCCCCCGACAATTGAGATGGATAATGATGTAGTCGATCTTTTAAACCTACTTTTTCCAGAAGTTCCTTTCCAACGGCAACAGCAGATTTATTACCCTGTAATTCTAAAGGAACCGCAACATTTTCCAGGGCTGTAAGAGTAGGAAGTAATTGAAAGTCCTGGAAAACAAATCCTACCGATCTATTTCTTAACAACGCTCTTTCATCTTCATTGAGCGAATTTAATTCGGTACCCCCAATAGCTATCGTGCCCGAATCTGGTTTATCAAGACCGGCACAAAGACCTAATAAAGTAGTCTTTCCGCTACCAGAGGGACCCACTATAGAGAAAGTCTCCCGTTCTTCAATATCGAAGGAAATATCATTTAATACAGTTAATTTTTTAGAGCCGCTGGAATAGCTTTTTCCCAGGTTGTGAACGTTTAATATCTTTGCCATTCTTATTCTTCTGATTATTTTGTAAAATAAAGAAATGATTTGAATAATAACTTCTAAAGCTATGAGAACATTAAAATTTACTTCAATATTTATCCTGCTTTTATTCACTTATTCCTGTGGAGATAAAAATCAAACCGAAGAAAACAAATTGGTCGAAACTTCGAATGAACAGGCTGAAGAATCCGGCTCTTCCATTAAAACCATTGTTTTTTACGGGGACAGTTTAACCGCAGGTTACGGGCTGGACGAGAGCGAGGCCTTTCCCTCTTATATTCAGGAAAAGATAGATTCTCTCAATTTAAATTATGAAGTTGTAAATGCCGGCTTAAGTGGAGAAACCACTGCAGGCGGTAAGAACCGGTTAGACTGGGTGCTTAAGCAGGATGTTGATATTTTTGTCTTAGAGTTAGGAGCCAATGATGGTTTAAGAGGAGTGCCAATTGAGGAAACACGTCAAAATCTACAGGATATTATTGATACAGTGCGAATGAGAAATCCCAATGTGCAAATCATTCTTGCGGGGATGCAAATTCCTCCAAACATGGGAAGAGAATATACCACCGATTTTAGAAATATATTCCCGGCTCTTGCAGAAAAAAATAATGTAGAACTTATTCCATTCCTTTTAGAAGGTGTTGCCGGTGATCCTGCATTAAATCAACAGGATAGAATCCATCCCACTGCCGAAGGTCAACGTATACTTGCTGAAAATGTTTGGGAAGTGCTAAAGCCTCTTATTACCAACTAATGTAAAATAACCTAAATTATAACCCCCATTTCTTTAGGCTTTTTTTTATAATCTTTAAGAAACCTCTTCCCCTTCCATTTTTTCTACTTCCTTTTGGTATCGTGATTGTTTTAATATAATTAGAATCATTATCAAAAACAGGAATAAAAAAACTGTTATGGTGGGAAAAGTAAAAATTCGACAAAAGAAACAACCGGTTTATTCCCGGAGTTATTTCATAATTAATTGGGAAAAACTGATAATTAACAGTCCCGTAATCTTTCTTTTTATATTCACTATTGGTTTTATACTGTTCCTTTTATGGATATTTTTATAAAAAATCGAGAAGCTTTCAACTTAGTTGCTTTAACCACCAAATTTTTAATTTTAATTTTGTTAAGAGGTATTTTGTTTAACCTTATATTATTTAATTTCAATAAAAGACTTATTAGAAAAGTTGTAGTTAAAATACCCACACTTTTTAAAAATGTGGAAAAAACGGAAAGTTAAATTTTGAAAAGCGGAAAATTGTTTTTCTTCGAAATTATTAACGTATTGTAAAAAATAGTTAAGAATTTGAGAAATTTTAAGAAAAATATTAATTTTGAATCTCAATTCGTTTCTTATTAAAACTCATCTTCTTTTTTGTATGGAAAAAAACAGGAATAGAGACAGTTACTACAAACAAGAATCAGATAACGACAAAGGAATTTTGGGTAGTTTTAAAGTTCTCTTTCTTTTGATACTTATTGCCGTTTTGGTGTATCTCCAATGGGAATATGGTCTTATAGATTTTGTCTGGAAATACTTGATTTCCGTGCTTCATTGAAGTGATACCTACAAATAAATATCTTCTTTGCACATAATTACTTACTGAAGCAGTCCTAACCGTTAGCTTATAAATTTTTTAACTAAAATGGTGATACCGGCAGCGGTATTATTTTCTGTAAGTTAAAGAAACACCGAAGGTGGCAGGATTTCCTAAATGAACTGCCCCAAAATCGTAAGCATAACTAATATACCTCTTATTAAAAAGGTTTCTTCCCCAAATGGTAAGTTTCCTGTTTTTAAATGTGGAACCCATATGGCTGTTAAACAAGCTGTAGGATTCCTGTTCGATAGTATTGGCAAGATCGAAATATTGTTTCCCCAACGCCTTCCATTCTCCCCTTACGAACAGGCTAAAATTATTGCTTTTCCTAAGTTGTTTCTTATACTGCAGTGCTAACATTGATGTGAATTCAGGAGTGAATATTTGCTGTTTCCCCTCCAAATTTACTTCCTCCCCTTCTTCTGCTATTTCCAGCTCTTCATAGGTAGCATCGGTAATTCCAAGGTCATACATTACTTCCAGACCTTTAAGAGCCTGAGCTTTAATTTCAAGTTCTCCACCCTTACTGGAAAGCCTGCCGGTATTTCTAATTACAGTAACAGCATCGGGTAGTATCAAAGTTGGTACCTGCACGTCGGTAACCCTACTGTAGAAAAGAACAGCATTAAAAATTAGTTTATTATTGTAAAATGTATTCTTTATACCAATTTCCAGATTATCACTGAATTCCTGTTCATAACTGTACAATGGAGGTTCCGCAGGGTTAGATGATAAAGGGGTAAGCCCACCTGCCCTAAATCCCCTGCTGTAGGTGATGAATCCTAGGTTTTCTTTGGTAATATCAACAGCAATACTCAGTTTGGGAGACAAAGCTGAAAAATTTGCCTGTGCTGTGGTATCCTGCTGAAATTGAAAAGCGGGTACAGGATCTGAGTTTCTTTGATATTCCCAAAGAACTGATTGTTCTTTTTCCTCATAGTCATAGCGCAACCCTGCAGTAAGCCGAAGATCTTCCAACAACGAATAGGTTAAATTAAAAATCCGGTAAAATGTATTGCCGCACCTGGTCCTGAATAAGTTTGGGACCCGGTTAATAGCAAGTATTTCAGAAAGCAAAAACACACCAAATATCTATAATGAAGGAAGTGGGGAGCTAATGGTAAATTTAAGTTGGATTTTTTTTACAATTAAAGACTACTAACATTTTATTAAACTTATAGTTCTCTAGTTACAAATGATTATTTTGAGATTTAATCAACGATGTTATACAGCACCAAAAATTATTAATACAGGATAATTTACCGTAAAACTACTGAGTAAATGAATAAATTTCCTATTATTCCATCTCACTTCTATTCCGGCCTTAGCGGCTTACAGTTGCCTATTCCCAAATATTTATTTCCGCCTCCTTATGAAAATGCTACAAGGCTTACATTTTATGCCTCCCACTTTAGCAGTATCGAAATTAATAGTTCATTTTATAAAATTCCGAAACCGGCCACAGTCGCGAAATGGGCTGAATTAGTTCCCGAACATTTTAAATTTACTTTTAAACTTTGGAAAGAAATTACCCATATCAAAGGTTTTAATTTTAATCCTGAAGATGTCAGTACCTTTTTTAAATCCATTAATTCTGTCCACAAAAAGAGAGGTTGTTTGCTCATTCAATTTCCTCCTGGTTTAGGAAGAGAGTATTTTGTTCAATTGAAAAACCTCTTAAACTGTATTAAAGAATCAAATCCTCAGCAAGGTTGGGCATTAGCAGTAGAGTTTCGAAATAATTCGTGGTATCACGAAGATGTTTACAATCTTTTAAATAATTATAACGCAACCATGGTTATACAGGATACACCTAAGTCTGCAACGCCTTTAATTCAGCATAGTTCAGAATGTTTATATATTCGGTTTCATGGCCCCACGGGAAATTATAGGGGAGGCTATTCAGAAGATTTTTTAAAGGATTACGCCACTCAAATAAAAGAGTGGATCGAGGAAGGGAAGATCATTTATGTATACTTCAATAATACAATGGGTGACGCCTTCAATAATTTAAAGACGCTTAACCAGTTCATATTTAGCTAATCACTGGATAGCGTAGAAAGTTTTCCAAGAGCCATAAATAATATCCCAGCGCGATTTTTCATTTTATTCATATTAGAATCAATTTAAAAATTTTCAAAAAAACTATTGTGTTGGACGGCAATAGTAAAATTCACCAAAGTCCTTCGCTAAACACAAAGAACATTGGCTTTAAACTTGGGAAAAGCATTACCTTATTGATTTAATTCAATCTTCGTTGTTTTCCAATCTGTAAATAATTTTTTTCATTTCAGCTATCTCCCGTTGTTGTGCCTCTATAATTTCCTTTGCCAGTTTTTGTGCTTCGGGATCAGTAATATCTGCTCTTTTACTAGTTAATATCGCTATGGAATGGTGGGGTATCATGGCTTTCATCCATAACACATCTCCAACCGGTTCCTGCCCTCTCACCAGGCCTAAGGCACTAATAAAAAGTAGGAGGCTTCCCATGTAAATAGCTATATTCTTTTTTTTGTTCTTATACATTCCCAACATAGTGGTTAGCATTATTACAGCCATTGCACAAATCCCTAATATTGCCATATATAATCTTGTAATGCTAAACCACACGTGATCCCATTCATAGGTATTTAAGTACATGGTACAATACATGGCAAGAAATGAAAGACCAAGCATAATCATAAATTTACTATACATGCCTTTTTTCTTTTTATCGTGATTTTTTTCTGTTGAATCCATTAGTCTTAGTTTTATAAACGTTGAAACTGTTTATTTTGAAATTGTTTTTTCAATTGATCCGCATCTCAGCATTTTTTCTCCAAAATAAGGATTAGAAATTTCTTTTACATCTGCATACCAATAGGCTCCTTCTCCTTCAAATGCCATAGGACAGTATTTTTTATATATAGTCCCCTTATTCAGATCTTTTTCAAATAGTGGCCCTAATTCTTTAGAAAGTTGAGCAAATAATAATCGTTGAGCTTCAACATCTTCTGTGTTGGAAATCTGGAGGGCAAGGGATTTTAATTCCTCCATACCTCCATCAAAAGTTTCTGCCATACTATCGGCTGTTTGTTGCACCTGTTCGGCATCAGAGTTTGAAAGGGCAAACTTGATTTCAAGATAATTATGCCAGATCTTTCCAATTAATCCATCACCAAATTCTACATCTGCGATATCGGCAGTCATAGTTGTCTCATTTTTAACTTCTGATGGTGTGTTAACTTCTACAGATTGTTTTTCCTTACAACTTGTTACTGCCAAAAGAATAAGTATAAGTATGCCCATTTTTAATAATATTTTCACTACTTATTTATTTAATATTTATATTTTAAAAATCTTTGCCACTTCCTATACCTTAAAATTTAGCAAATAATATCTGTTAAAAGGAGAAGTCTCTCCTTTTAACAGATATTTAACCGAGGCTTTATTGGGTTTGAATTAACTTAAAATTGAATCTCCCGTAAACTCTAAAATGCTTCACATGATCTTAAAAAATCTCTACCGTTACTATTTACGGTTGTCTTTTCAATGTCAATCTTTTCCCAGGAATAAGTAGGATTGGAATTAATAGCCGATAATTTTGTTTCTCCACTTACGTTGGTAGAATCACCAGACGATTCAAAAAGATATTTTATACTGGACAGTTAGGAGTGATTAAAATACACGCTCCCGGCAAAGGCCTTCTTCCCGAACCATTTTTAAATATTAAGGATAAAATTGTTCCTCTTAAGAATGCCCATGAGAGGGGTCTTTTAGGTATTGCTTTTCATCCCGATTATAATAACAATGGAAGATTCTTTGTTTACTACAGCGCACCTTTAAGGAAAGATGCTCCCGATAACCGGAACCACACCTCCCATATTTTAGAATTTAGAGTTTCAAAGGACAATCCTAATGTTGCTGATATAATTTCAAAAAAATAATTTTGAAGGTGGATCAGCCTCAGGATAACCATAATGCAGGAACTTTGGCGTTTGGACCTGATAACTACCTGTACATAATGAAATTTTCGCCTATGGCTTGCGGAATCCTTACCGGTTTTCTTTTGATCTTAAAGGCGACAAAGAACTTATTGCAGGTGATGCAGGTCAGGTTCTTTGGGAGGAAATAAATGTGATTAGTAAAGGAGGTAATTATGGCTGGAATGTGAAGGAAGGAACCCACTGCTTTGATGCCTATAATAATGATCACACTTTGGAAGAATGTCCACAACAAGATAAAATTGGACAACCTTTAATTGATCCGGTTCTCCAGTTTAAACAAGAAGGTATGGATCACGGCGGAAAAGGACTTGTCGTTATTGGTGGTCACGTCTACAGGGGAGAAGAAATAAAAGCTTTAGAGGGAAAGTATATTTTTGGTACCTGGAGCCTGAATCATGGTACACCTGCCGGGGCAATATATATGACAGACAGATAGGGAAAAGAAGAGAAAAATGGAATGTGGAACTTAGAACAATTAGACGTTATTAAAAAAGATAATATCACTGGCCTGGGACACTTCCTTTTAGGATTTGGGCAAAATAACTCGGGTGAAATGTTTATACTAACCACCGATAAGGCGGGGCCTGTGGGAAATACAGGAAAAGTTTATAAACTCGTTTCGTCAAAAGAAGAAATCATCCTGTAGCTATTATATATCCATTTAAAAAAAACCTCGTTACTGATGGCTTTCATTATTAGTAACGGGTAAAATTGAAATACCTAACCTGTTTATTGAGGATATAGTAGCGATGGCAAACCTTCAACAGGAGTAATTTTCATTACCACCAGCTGAAGTATTTTTTATGATGCGGATAATCCTTACCCTTCAACTGAAAATACAGGTA